>JAZJYU010000122.1:0-4431 GCA_040390225.1 Actinomycetota bacterium
CTGCCGCAGGGCACCACACTGGCCTGGTCGAACGAGGTTCTGCACCTCGTCGGCCCGCTGTTCGTGATCATCGACTGGTTCGTCTCACCCGGCCGCCGGCCCATCGAGTGGCGATCGCTCTGGCCGGTGCTGATCTTCCCGCTGATCTGGGGCATCTACACGCTCATCCGCGGGCCGATCACGTACGACGAGATCGCCAAGAAGCCGTACTGGTATCCGTACCCGTTTCTCAACCCGAATACCGCGCCCGAGGGTTACTTCACGGTGGCCTTCTATATCGTCCTGATCGCGGTCGTCATCGGCGCGGTCTGCGCGGGCGCGATCTGGGTGTCGAAGCGGCCGAAGCTCCTGCCGAGCTCAGCCCTGTAGCTGCTCGACGGCGGTCGCTACGCGGCGGGCACGAGTCTCCGGGTTCCTGGTTCCTTCGACATTGGTCACGTGAGCTTTCTGCCGAGACGGGGAGAGGGCGTCGAAGGCGGCGCGCACCCCGGCGGCGTCGAGCGCTGCGGCCAGGTCATCCGGAACCTCGACGGTGCGCGGGGCGAGATCGAGTTCGAGCGTGACCTCCACAGCATCGCCCGCCGACAGGCCGGATGCGGCACGGTGTTCGGAGCTGAGGGGAAAGATCGACTCGCCGTCCATCGTCGCGATGGTCGTGCGATAGCGGTAGGCGCCGATCGTCACCGTTACGGCGGGCTTCTTGCCGCCTCCCAGCTGGGCCAGCGCCGACGCGGGAACGGGGACGCCCGTTGCCGTCATGCCCGCGGCCTGCTTGACGTACGACGAGAACGTGACTGACATCCCCGAATTCTGCCATGTCTCGATTTGGTGCAACACACTACCAATTTCGCCCAACTACACTACGCTGGGCCGTGCAGTTGCAGTACCTCGCAGATCTTGAATGCGTGGAACCCCTGTGTTGAAACGGACCTCGGTTCGCAGACACACGGAAGGTGCCATGACTCTTTCGGGAGCGGACGATGAACACCGCGACGAGTGAGCCCGACAGTCGGGTTCACGCGAACAACTCCTGAAGGAGAAAAAATGACACTCGGAACCGTGAAGTGGTTCAACGCTGAAAAGGGCTTTGGATTCATCGCCCCCGACGACGGATCGCCCGACGTGTTCGCGCACTACAGCGCGATCGCGACGAGCGGCTACAAGTCGCTGGACGAGAACCAGAAGGTCGAATTCGACCTGGCCCAGGGCCCGAAGGGCCCGCAGGCGGAGAACATCCGCCCGCTGTAATTCCTCGGCTTCGCCCTTCAGGCGACAGCCCCTCAAAAGATCCGGTGCCCGCTTCGCGGGCACCGGATCTTTTTCGTCGGGCGGAGGGCTACTCCTGCTCATGACGTCACTCTGGGTGTGTTTCGCCCTATGGCGACGCTTTCTGTGCCAAGGTGGGGGCTTCACATGAATCGGGGGATTCGATGCAGATCGCACGGAAGACCGTATTCACGGGCGCTCTCATCGTGCTCGCGACGGCGATCGCGATCATCGCGATCTCGGTGCTCGTGCACTGACAGCCACCGTGCGCTTGCAATAAATCCGTGTCGATCTCGGTTGGGATGAACGAGACCACAGAGGATTGAGAGCATGACCGACACAGCGACGACCACGACCCCTGAAGCGCAATTCGCTACCTTCCATGAACGGCGCGAACTCTCGGTCGTGCAGCCGAAAGGCAGCCTGGCTCTGGTGAACACCCAGTGGATCGACTCTGAGCAGACCATCTGGGGAGTTCCGGGAACGTGGGCGCCGCTGCCTAAGGGCGAGTCCGGGCTCCTTCTCAAGGCCGCGGCATCCGACGGCATCTCCGTCGACGGTGTTCTCGTGGACGGTTCCGTGGTGGTGCGGGGCAAGGATGCCGAGACCCCCGGCGAGATCACCTTCAGCGACACGGTCACCGGCTTCGTCATCGCGAGCGAGGAGGGCACCTACGCGCTTCGCGTCTGGGATGCGAACTCGGAGGGCATTCAGGAGTTCGGGGCGATCGACGTCTTCCCCTACGACCCGGCATGGGTGATCAGCGCCAGCTTCACCGAGATCCCCGGTGGCACGACGGTGGGGTTCGAGCACCTCAAGGATGACGGCAAGACCCGCGAACTCGCGGTGCCAGGCGAGATCACTTTCAGCAAGGACGGCGTCGACTACAACCTCGCCGCCTTCAAGTCGGGCAGGGCGTTGCAGCTCGTCTTCTCCGACTCGACCAGTGGCGACACCAGCTACAGCGTCGGGCGTTTTCTCTTCGTGGCCCCCAGGGCGGACGGCACCATCGAGCTCGACTTCAACCGTGCGGTGCTCCCTCCGTGCGCGTTCAGTTACGCCTTCAACTGCCCGATGCCGCCGAAGCAGAACCGGTTCGGCGTGCCCATCGAGGCTGGCGAGAAGCAGGTGCTGAAGAAAGACGGCTCGCTGCTTCACGAGTAGGCAATTCCCCCCATCGACGGCGGGCATCCGCCGCCGGTACGCTGGCGTTCATTCAGCCCGTTCATCGGAGACGCCACGTGACCTTGCACCGATCGCCCAGATTCGCCGTCGTCGCTCTTTCTGCCGCGGCACTGCTCGTTATGACCGGCTGTGCTTCGAGTACCTCTCATTCCAGTGGGTCGAGAACCGTGAGGCCGCATGCGAGCACTTCGGCGGCCGCTACGCCGCACGGCTCGTCGACGCCGACGGTCGCCCCTGTTGTGACCGCGAAGCTCGTCATCGACGGGACCGGAATCAGCGTGCTGGGTAGTGACGGATCACAGCTGGCGCGGGTGGCATACGCCTCCGACCCGACGGCATCCGTTGCGACTCTCACTGCGAAGATCGGTTCATCGCCGACGACGACGACGGAGTCGGCCGGCATGTGCAGTCCGGCGCAGACCGAGGCGGTATGGGGCGGCCATTTGCGCATCACCTGGTATACGGATCCCGCGGACCAGGCGGGTGCGGACTTCACTGTTCGTGCGGACGCAGCCGCCATCGCGGGCATCACGGTGCAGACGCCGCAGGGTTTCGCCGTCGGCGACTCGATCGCGGCAATGGCGTCGGGGACGCCGAATGCCACTGTGGAGGATAGCGGTGGCCAGGTCTTCTACGACCTCGACGCGAACCACAAGGGTGCGCTCGCGCAGGGCCAGGAGTTCGGCGGCGGCCCGATCCTGTTCCTGTACGCTCCCGCATACATCAACCAGGACTGCTGAACATTCTGCCGGTGGGTACCGGCAGACTTGACTGGTGTACGTCGCCCTGTTCGAGCAGTCCGGCCGCGCCGTTCTGCAGCAACTGGATGCTGATCGCAGGCCGAACGCCGACGCGCGCGCGGTGGACGCAGATGGTCTTGCCGTCGCCGTCGCCGCCTTCGAGAAGGAGCATCCCCGCTGGGTCTGGAACGATACGGGCCACTGGTACCCGCGATTGCTGGCCGAGCGGGTGCGGGTCGAGCGCTGCGTAGACCTCAGGCTGTCGCACGCGATCCTGCGCAACTCCGAACTGACCGCGGGATCCGATCTCGCGAAGGCGGAGTCGAACTCGTGGGATGCCCCGGCACCCGACAGCACCGAATTAATCGACGACGCGCTCTTCGAGCTGTCCCGGCCCGAGCAGACCGGGTCGGAGGATGTGCTGGGGGAGTTCGCCCTGCAGCGCGACGCGATCAACGGTTCGACCGACCCGCAACGGCTTTCGCTGCTGCTCGCGGCCGAATCCGCTGGGGCTCTGGTTGCGGCCGAGATGTTCTACGCCGGGCTGCCGTGGCGCCACGACATCCACGCGCGGTTGCTCGACGACCTGCTCGGTTCGCGCCCGGTACCGGGTGAGCGCCCGCAGAAGCTCGCGCAACTGCTCGACACCCTTCGCGTGCTGTTGGAGTCGCCCGAGCTCAATCCCGACTCACCTCCGGAGCTGTTGAAGGCGCTCGGCCGTGCCGGGCTCATGGTGCGCTCGACCCGCTCGTACGAGCTCAAGAAGCTGGAGCACCCGGCGATTCCCGCCCTGCTCGAATACAAGAAACTGGCACGGCTGCTGACCGCCAACGGATGGCACTGGCTCGACACGAACGTGCGTGACGGCAGGTTCCATCCCGAGTACGTGCCGGGTGGCGTCGTCACCGGCCGCTGGGCGAGCACAGGCGGCGGCGGGGCGCTGCAACTGCCGAAGCAGGTGCGCGGTGCGGTCGTCGCCGACCCGGGCTGGAAACTGGTGGTGGCCGACGCCTCCCAGCTCGAGCCTCGCATCCTGGCTGCGATGGCCGGTGACCGCGGCATGGCGAAGGCGGGCGCGGCAGGTGACCTTTACGCCGGAATCGTCGCGAGTGGTGCTGTCAGCACCCGGGATCAGGCGAAAGTCGCGATGCTCGGAGCGATGTACGGCGCGACCACGGGGGAGAGCGGCCGGCTGATGCCGGCGCTGAAGCGGGCGTACCCGCGCGCGATCGACCTCGTT
>JAZJYU010000123.1:0-4893 GCA_040390225.1 Actinomycetota bacterium
GCAGCCGGGACTGGATGATGCCGGTCTTCGTGCGCGTGAAGAACGCGAGCTCCATCCGCTGCAGGTGGGTGAACAGGCTCACCCGCATCGACCCCATTACCTTGTTTCCGACCGTCGCGGTGAGGTAGGTCTGCCAGACGCCCAGCGCGGCGGACGCGACGTAGATGAGGATCATCAGCGCCACGATCTTGATCAGCACCGGGAAGTCGGGATGCCCCGCCTTCGGGAACAGCCCGGCATCGAACGCGGTCTTCGTCAGCAACGGCGGCAGCACGGTGAGTCCCGCGCCGACGACGACGAGGATGCCGGTGACGATCAGCGCGAAGCGGTGCGGCCGGAACAGCGCGGCGATGCGCGGCAGAAGATCGGGAATCTTCGGGGCCGCGGCGTTGCGTGCGCGAATCGCGTCAGCATCCCTCGGCCTCATGCCGCCGCCACGCATTCCGCTCACCCGCCTACCCTAGGCGGCGCGGCGGACGTCGATGGCTCTGATTCGCGCTCGGCGGAAAAGGGCGATGGGCGCCCCCGTAGCACGGGGGCGCCCATCGGGGTTCTACTCAGCCGTCGTACGGGTGTCGATGGCGTTTCGGGGGTCGGAACGTCTCTCGTACGCGGTACACGGAGCCCAGGGCCAGGCAGAGGGTAAGACTGTCTGGAACTAGCACCGCAGCGAGTAGATGTCCGATAAATCCGTTGTCGGCAGGGCTGGGTCGGCCGCACCACGCAGGTCCCCCTTACGGTGGACCAGCGTCCTCATTATGGTGGACAGTGCGACCGCCGCGCAAGTAGTCTCGTGCGAGGGGGGAACATGCAGGACATCGGTGACCTTGACGGTCTCGAACAGGCGATCGCCGACGTACGTGCCACCGAGGGTGAACGTGCCGTTCTCGGCCTCATCGCCAAGACCTGGCCGGCCGTTTCGACAACGGACGGCGCCCGCCTGCGCGCGCTCATCGAGAGCGTCGACCACGAGGAGTGGAACGACGATCCGTGGATCATCGCCGCGATGGGCGCGAGCTACCGGTCGCTCGGCACTAAGAGTCGATCGGCCGCGCTTCCGTGGTTCCGCACAGCGCAATCTCTGCTCGACGCCGACCCCGACGCCTCTGTGGCGACACGGGCGAACGTCGGCGTCCACCATTCCGCCGCGCTGCGAACCATCGGCCGCTTCGACGACGCCCTCGCTGTCGCGCGCGCGGCCCGGGAACTGCTCGACGCCGATGTGACCATGCGTCCCGCCTTGCGGGTACGCGCGCAGGCCAAAGTCGCGATGCAGATCGGGATACTCGAAATGCACCTCGGCGAGTACGACGCTGCTCTCGTGGACCTGAGGCTGGCCATGGGGCTCGAGGACGAACTCACGCGTTCCGAACTCGTCGAGTGCTTCGCCGCCATCGCGCTGCAGCGTTACGCAGCCGGAGACTTCCCGTCCGCTCTCGAGTTCGTGGCGAGGACCCGGGCGGCCAGCGGCGAGAGCGGCCTGCTGGCAAGCCGATTCGGCGCGCCCGCCCTTATCGCCGAACTGCTCGTCGCCGTGGAACAGAACCGCTCCGCGGACGCGGTCGCCCTCCACCCCCTCGTGCGCGCCGCATCCCTCCACAGCGACTGGACCGCCCACGCGCACTACGCGATCGGCGCCACGGCCGAGATCACCGGCAGGCACATCGAAGGGCTCGACGAACTCGCCAAGGCGATCGGCACCGCACGCGACTGGCAGGGCGACCCCGTGGTCAGAACCATCAGCGAGGGCATGCGAGGAGTGCTGTTCATGCACCTCGGCGACACGCGAGAAGCCCTCGCGATTTTCGGACGTCTGCAGCCGACCGAGAACCACGCCGACTGTCCGGGGCGCTACATCGCGAGCATCCGGTTCGCGGCCGGCGACATCGAGGGAACGCTGAAGGCGCTTGAGGCGTGCGATGCGGTCGGCGACAGCCACGCCAACCGCACCCTGATCGACGTGTTGATCCTGCGGGCCGCCGCGAACTACGAACTCGGCGCCACAGTGATCGCCGACGTCGCCTTCGACCGCGCTCTGCTCTATGCGAGTCAGAACAGCATGCGCGCGCCGTTCGCGCTGGTTCCGGCACCGGTGCTGCAGAGGATGCTGGGCCGCGCCGCCGACCGCAACCAGCCGGAGGCTGTCCACGGCTTCCTCGCCGAACTGCAGGCCGCGCCCGGCGCAACGCTCACCGGCCCGGTCGACACCCTCAGCCAGCGCGAACTGGACATCGCCCGTCAGCTCTACCTCGACAAGACGATCAATCAGATCGCCGCCGAACTGTTCATCTCTGCGAACACGGTCAAGACGCACGTGCGCAGCATCTACCGCAAGCTGGATGCGACCAACCGCACCGACGCCGTTCGCCGTGTGCGAGAGCTGGGTCTGCACCTGGACATCACAGCGCTCTGACGCATCCGGGCACGGAACGACGAACGCGGCCCCCACAGGTGGGAGCCGCGTTCGCGCTGGTACGAGGTGACTACTTGAGGGTGACGGTCGCGCCGGCCTCTTCGAGCTGGGCCTTGGCCTTCTCGGCAGTCTCTTTGTTGACGCCCTCGAGGACGGTGCCGGGGGCGCCATCCACAACGGCCTTGGCCTCACCGAGGCCGAGGCTCGTGAGAGCGCGCACCTCCTTGATGACCTGGATCTTCTTGTCGCCGGCAGCCTCGAGAACGACGTCGAACGAGTCCTTCTCCTCGACCTCTTCTGCAGCGCCACCGGCGCCACCGGCGGCCGGAGCCGCTGCGACGGCAACGGGTGCCGCTGCGGTGACCTCGAAGACCTCTTCGAACTTCTTGACGAACTCGCTCAGCTCAATGAGCGTGAGGCCCTTGAAGCCCTCGATGAGCTCGTCGCTTGTCAGCTTTGCCATGATGTTTCTCCTTGTTGTTTTCTTACGGTGTGCCGCGCGCTCGGACTACTGCGCGGATTCCTGCTTCGCACGCAGCGCGTCGACGGTGCGAGCCGCCTGCGCGAGGGGTGCGTTGAACATGTACGCCGCACCGAACAGCGACGCCTTGAAGGCGCCGGCCAGCTTCGCCAGCAGCACCTCCCTGGTCTCGAGGTCGGCCAGCTTGATGACCTCTGCCGGGCTGAGCGGGTTACCGTCGAAGTAACCGCCCTTGATGACCAGCAGGGGGTTCGCCTTGGCGAAGTCGCGAAGACCCTTCGCGACGGTGACCGGGTCACCGTGCACGAACGCGATCGCGGACGGCCCGACAAGCTCATCGTCGAAGGACGAGATGCCTGCAGCGTTGGCCGCGATCTTGGTCAGCGTGTTCTTCACCACGGCGTAGGTTGCGTTCTCGCTGAGGCTCTTACGCAGCTGCTTGAGCTGAGCAACAGAGAGGCCGCGGTACTCGGTGAGCAGAACGGCGGTCGAGGTGCGGAAAGACTCCGTCATCTCGGCAACCGAAGCTTCCTTGTTCGCCATAGTGGCTCCTAGTTCGTTGTTGTCGTCTGCCAGCGCTTAAACAACGAATGCTCCGGCGCAAGCGCACGGAGCAACGAAAGTTTCTCAATACACCTGCGCGGGTCGTCGTATTCACGAACCTTGGACCGGCATGCGTTCACACGCACGCCGATAACCTGCGGTCTTTGGCTGCCTCAAGACTACGGGATGCCCCGCCCACCCGCAAACCCACCCGCCAACCCCGCCGCGAACCCCCCCGCGAACTGTAAGAATTGGCGCTTCCGCACGGCGGACAAGCGCCAATTCTTACAGTTCGCGGTGGGGTTACTCTGCGGGGGCGGGCGGCTTCGGGATGCGGGGCTTGCGAGGCGCGTCGGGCTTCTTCGCGGGCGGAGCGGACTCCGGCGCAGGATCGGGTGCGTCGACCGGCTCGGGGACCACGGCATCCTCATCCACCGGCACGGGGACCACGGCATCCTCATCCACCGGCACGGGGACCACGGCATCCTCATCCGCCGGCTCGACGACCGGTTCCGACTCGGCCTCCGCAGCGCGATTCGCGCGGCGACGGCGGTCGGGCAGCAGCACGAAGACCGCGAGCACGATGACGACCAGCCCGAGAACGACGCCCGCGATCACCAGCCCCCCGTTGGTGGTTGCGGTCGACACCGCTGCCGAGGTCGGTACTGCGGTGAGCGTCTTCTGATATGCGGCGATCGTGGTGGCCGTCGCAACGCCGGAGCTGCCCGATACCAGCGGTACCAGCGCCTTGCCGTCGGTGGCGAACCAGGCCGAATGGCTGTCATCCCGAATCAGCACCATGCCTTTCGGCGCCGCGGCGAGCGCCGAGGCGAGTCCCGGCCCGAGATCGAAATCGGCCAGTTCCGGCTGGTCGGAGGACGGATTGATCCAGACGGTCGCAAGACCGGCGACCTGCCCCTTCACCGTGACGGATGCGACCCAGTCATTGGTCAGCTCGGTCGTGGTGTCCGTGTGCTTCTTCGCCAGGTACGCGGCCGTCCACGAGAACACCCGGTGGATCGTGCCCACCATGCTCGACGAGTCGAAGACGATGCCGCTGTCTGCCTTCTTCCCCGGCCCGTACAGGTCGGCGAGGCGGGGCATCAACCCGGTGGCGAAATAGGTGGCGACCGGCTCGGGCACGGTCGGTTCGCCAAGAGCGAGGGCGGACTGGCCGCCCAGCAGCGCGAGCGCGATGGCAGCGGCGAGCGCAGCACAGAGCCGTCGAATGACCGCAGGTTGCATGAGTAGGGTTCCTTACAATGCACGGGTGCCCCTAGTGTGGCACTCCGGGCGGGCCTAGCGGCAGAAACAGTCAGGCGAGTGGCAACTCCACCCGGAATACGGTGCGGCCGGGCTCGCTTGTCACCGACACGGTTCCCCGATGCCCCTCGATCACTGCGCTCACGATGGCAAGTCCGAGCCCGGTGCTGCCCGCGGCCCGCGAGCGCGACCT
>JAZJYU010000123.1:4903-9443 GCA_040390225.1 Actinomycetota bacterium
TTCGATGCCACCGAGTGGCACTTGAAGCAACGTTCGAACAGCACCGGCCGCACCGATTCCGGGATGCCCGGGCCGTCATCCTGAACCGTCACGACCGCATCGTTCCCCTCCACGCCGAGCGCAGCCGTCACGGTCGTGCCTGCGGGAGTGTGCACGCGAGCGTTGGCGAGAAGGTTGGCGAAGACCTGGTGCAGGCGCGCCCGGTCGCCCTCCACGATGACCGGTTCCTCGGGAAGGTCGAGCGACCATACGTGGCCGGGCCCGGCGGCGTGGGCATCGCTGACGACATCCACCAGGACGGTGGCGAGATCGATCGGCTGCCGCTCGAGATCGCGCCCCTCGTCCAGCCGCGCGAGCAGCAACAGGTCTTCGACCAGGGAGGTCATGCGAACGGCCTCGGACTCGACCCGCCCGATCGACCGCACCACGTCAGGAGGCAGCTCGTAGTCGCCGCGCCGTGTGAGTTCGGCGTAGCCGCGGATGGAGGCGAGCGGGGTGCGCAATTCGTGGCTGGCGTCGGCGACGAACTGGCGCACCTTGTTCTCGCTGGCCTGGCGGAAGCTGAGCGCCGATGCGACGTGGCCGAGCATCCGGTTGATGGCGGCACCCACCTGCCCCACCTCTGTACGCGGGTCGGCATCCGACTCGGGCACGCGTACGCCGAGCGCGACCTCGCCGCGGTCGAGGGGCAGCTCCGAGACGTGCGTCGCGGTCGCGACCACCCGTGAAAGCGGGTTGAGCGCGATGCGCACCACCCAGCGGCCGATCCAGTACGCGATCACCAGCACGATGATCGTGATGCCGCCGATGATTCCGAGCAGCTGGTAGACGGTGGTGTTCACATCGGTGAGCGGCAGGCCGTTCGCGACGAGTTCGTCGTTGGGTGTCGGTACGACCACCATGCGGTAGTCGCCCAGCGAGCCTCCGAGATTGACGGTGCGGGGAATGCCGTCGGTGGGCAGCGCGAGCACGATGGCGTCCTGCGCAGTGCTCAGGTGGTGCAGTGTGCCCTTGGCGTCGTAGTAGCGCGCGGTCGTGACCGTGCCCGCGACGATCCGCGCGATGACCGTTTCGGGCGCCTGGGCGGGGCCGCCAGGATTGGTGAACGGCTGGGTGTTCCCTTCGTCGCTGAAGTTCGGGTTCTGCTGGGTGAATTCCTGCGATCGATTGGATGCCGCCACCAGCTGATTGTCGAGGCGCCCCATGAGGATGCCCTGAAGCGTGAACGCACTGACCAGACCGATCGTCACCGCGCCGACCGCGAGCAGCGCGATGATGCTCACCACGAGCCGACGCTGCAGCGACCAGGGAGACCGCCGGGGCCGATCGATCATCCCGCGGCTTTGATCATGTAGCCGACGCCGCGCACTGTGTGGATCATCGGCTCGAGTCCTGCGTCGATCTTCTTGCGCAGATATGAGATGTAGATCTCGACGATGCTCGAGCGGCCGCCGAAGTCGTAGCTCCAGACCCGGTCGAGGATCTGGGCCTTGCTCATGACCCTGCGCGGGTTGCGCATGAGAAAACGGAGCAGTTCGAATTCGGTGGCGGTGAGCTCGACCAGCCGGCCGTCGCGGCGCACCTCATAGCTCTCCTCGTCGAGCACCAGGTCGCCGACGCGCAGAAGCGGGTCGGCGGAGTCGGCGACGACGACCGTGGACCGGCGGATGAGTCCACGCAGGCGTGCGACCAGTTCCTCCAGGCTGAACGGCTTTGTGACGTAGTCGTCGCCACCGGCAGTGAGGCCGGCGATGCGATCGTCCAGGGCGTCCTTGGCGGTGAGGAAAAGGATGGGCGTATCCTGCCCATCGTCGCGCAGGCGCTTCAGCACCTGCAGCCCGTCGATATCGGGGAGCATCACGTCGAGCACGACGACATCGGGCTGGAAGTCGCGGATGATGCCGATCGCGGTGCGCCCCTCGGCGGCCGTGCGCACATCCCATCCCTCGTAGCGCAGAGCCATGCTCAGCAGATCGCTGAGCGTGGCCTCGTCATCGACGACGACGACTCGCACGGGCGAACCGTCGGCTCGCCGGAGCTTCGGGCCGACGAGAGGGGTGGTGGGGGCGTTTGCCTTGTCTGTGCTCACTCCTCTAACTATCTCCCTTTAGCTATGAAAACCCTATGGACCAGCCAGACGGGCGCTTAGACCTCGGCGAGCAGCGGCCCGACTCTTAAGGGGCTCTCACGGCCTTCCGGCCCACTCCGCAGCCAATTCTTATGAATCTCATAGGGGACTTCGGCACCGTCTGCCTATGGCAATTCGCAGGCGAACCCTCCTCAACATCATTCTCGGTGTCGTGATCGTCGCCCTTATCGTGGGCGGCGTTCTTTATCTGGTCAACCCCTTCGCTTCGTCCGGTGCGTCCAGCTCGAAACAGCTGACCTCGACGGTGCAGCAAGGCACCGTGAGCAGCACGATCACCGCGACCGGATCGATCGCACCCGTGAACGAGGTCACTGCCGCCTTCTCGGTCTCGGGCACCATCGCGAGCGTCAACACATCGCTCGGTGCGACAGTGACCGCCGGCCAGGTACTGGGCACCGTGAACCCGGCGGCACTGCAGCAGGCGGTCAACACCGCCTCCGCCGGCGTCACCAACGCGAAGGCATCACTGTCGAACGCGAACCAGGCATACGCGGATGCCCAGAATCAGCCGAACGGCAACAGCACGTCGGCCAAGTCCCAGGTGCTGTCCGCCCAGTCCAACGTCACGAACGCCGAGAACACGCTGGCGACCGCCGAAGCGAATCTCGCCGACGCGACCCTCACTTCGCCCATCAACGGCCTGGTCGTCGCCCTCAACGGCGTGGTCGGCGGCTCGGCATCCGGGGGCGGCTCCTCGTCGGGCAGCGGCAGCTCCGGCTCGGGAAGCAGTTCTTCCGGATCCAGCTCGGGCTCGTCATCCAGCTCCGGCTTCGCGACGATTGCGGACATCTCGGCCGAGACGGTCACCGCGAACATCGCGGAGGCCGACATCGCCAAGGTGAGCGTCGGCCAGGTGGCCAACGTCACGTTCCCGGCTGCGCCCAGCCTGAAGGCCACGGCGAAGGTCACCGCGATCGCGCCGACCGGCACGGCGAGCAACTCGGTGGTCACCTACGCCACCACGATCACTCTCGACAGCATTCCGGCCGGCCTGCGCCTCGGGCAGACCGCAGATGTGTCCATCACCACGGCGTCATCGGCCGCCGACGCCCTCTACGTGCCCACGGCCGCGATCAGCACTGCGAACGGCGTCTCCACGGTGAAGGTCGTCGCGAACGGCAAGACCACCGTCACCACGGTCACCACCGGTGTCGTCGGCGACTCCGGCACGGAGATCAAGAGCGGGCTCAAGGCCGGACAGACCATCGTCATCGGCACGGTCGCGGCGACGACCGGGGGCACCGGAACGGGTACCGGACTCAGCACCGGAACCGGAGGCGGGTTCGGCGGCGGCGCCGGCGGGTTCGGCGGCGGCACCGGCGGATTCCGCAACCGCACGGGCACAGGCACGGGCACGGGAACCGGTGCGGGACAGTGACGACCTCCCCCATCCTTCACCTCGACGATATCCATCAGGTCTACGGTGAGGGCGAAGCCGCCGTGCACGCGCTGCGCGGGATCACCGTCGAGGTGGCGACCGGCGACTACGTCGCGATCATGGGTCCGTCGGGCTCCGGCAAGTCGACGCTGATGAACCTGCTCGGCTGCCTGGATGTCGCCTCGAGCGGCCACTACTACCTGAACGGCCGCGACGTGAGCGAGCTTGATGAGCGCCAGCTCGCCGCCGTGCGCAACCGCGAGGTCGGTTTCGTCTTCCAGTCGTTCAACCTCGTGTCGCGGATGGATGCGCTCGCCAACGTGGAGCTTCCGCTCATCTACGGCGGCGTGAAGCGTGCGGAGCGCCATGGCCGGGCGCTCGCGGCGCTCGAAATGGTCGGCCTCGCCGACCGCGCTGACCACGAGCCGCAGCAGCTCTCCGGCGGACAGCAGCAGCGCGTGGCGATCGCGAGAGCGCTGGTCACCAACCCGAGCCTGGTGCTCGCCGACGAGCCCACCGGAAACCTCGACAGCGAGGCCACAGAGGAGATCCTCTCCATCTTCGACCAGCTCGCCGACGAGGGCCGCACGATCGTGATCATCACCCATGAGGAGAACGTCGCCGAGCGCGCCCATCGCGTGCTGACCGTCAAGGACGGCCTGGTCGTCGCGGACAAGAACACCCGAAAGAAGGTGGCGAGGTGAGCTTTCTCGAGATCCTTCGGTCCGCCATCCGGGGGATCACGGCCAACAAGCTGCGCTCCGCGCTCACGCTGCTCGGGGTGCTCATCGGGGTCGCGTCCGTCATCCTTCTGCTCGCCGTCGGCAACGGCTCCGCCCAGCGGGTGCAGAGCGCGATCGCGAACCTCGGCACGAACACCCTCACTGTTCGCGCCTCCGGCGGTGGCGGTGCGTCTGCCACCGCGGCGAGCACGAAGACCATCACCCGCACGGTGAGCGACCAGATCGCCCAGGCGGGTCTCGGCCATGTGAAGTCCGTCGTGCCGGAGGTGA
>JAZJYU010000123.1:9453-9734 GCA_040390225.1 Actinomycetota bacterium
CTCACGGTGTCGTCGACCACCACGTCATCCACCGACGTGTCGATCATCGGTACGACGCCCGACTATTTCGGGGGCGTCTCCACCTCGACGGTCGCGTCCGGCAACTCGTTCACCGACTCGGACGTGACCAACGGAACACGGGACGCCGTCATCGGCTCGACCCTGGCGACCACGCTGTTCCCGACGGGATCGGCGCTCGGCCAGCAGATCCTCATCGACGGAAGCCCGTTCGATGTGGTCGGCATCCTGGCCGCGCAGAGCACGTCCGGCTTCACCGACCC
>JAZJYU010000123.1:9744-16327 GCA_040390225.1 Actinomycetota bacterium
TCGTGGCGCCGATCAGCCGCATCCAGGAATCCTTCACCGGGTACGGCGCGGTCAGCACCCTGGCGGTCGAAGCGACCGATTCGGATTCCGTCCCGGCCGCTGAGGGCGAGGTGACGGTGATGCTGAACCAGCTGCTCGGCGTCACGAACACCGCGGATGAGCCCTTCACCGTCACCAGTGCGAGCACCCTGCTCGCGACCGCCGAGACGAGCGCGGCGAGCTTCACGGTGCTGCTCGGAGCCGTCGCGGCGATCAGCCTGCTGGTCGGCGGCATCGGAGTGACCAACGTCATGCTCGTGACAGTGACCGAACGCACTCGCGAGATCGGCATCCGCAAGGCGCTCGGCGCCACCCGCGGGGCGATTCTCGGCCAGTTCCTCACCGAGGCCGCGACGCTCACCCTGCTCGGCGGCATTCTCGGAGTGATCGTGGCCATCGTCGGCGCGCAGTTCCAGATAAACGGGACCCAGCCCGTCATTCTGGGCTACTCGATCCCACTGGCGCTCGGCGTCTCCGTCGCCATCGGCATCTTCTTCGGGGTCTACCCGGCGGCACGCGCCGCGAACATGCGACCCATCCAGGCCCTCAGAGCGATCTGAGAATCCACGCCATCCAGAACCCAAGCAAAGGAAACGACATCATGGCAACGAAGAACCCGGCTCCCGCCGAAGAACCCACCACCCCGGCTGCGGCCGGGCCCGTCGCCGCTGGAACCGCGCCCGCGAGGAAGGCTCCGGCGTGGCTGACGCCCGTGCTCGCCGTCGTCGCGGCGCTGGTGATCGGTCTGTTCGGCGGCATCCTGATCGGCCACGCGACCGCGCCGGTCTCCACCAACGCCGGCTTCCGCACCGGCACCGGGGCCGGCGGCGCGGGCGGATTCGGCAACCGCACCTTCGGCGGAGGGGCCGAGGGCGGCGGTGCCGGTCAGGGCGGCGCCGGCGGCTTCGCGGGCGGCGGCTTCACCGCGGGAACCATCGTCTCGGTGAGCGGCGACAGCATCGTCATCAAGGAGGCCGACGGCACACAGGCGACCGTCACCACGACCGGCACGACCACCGTCACCAAGACCAGCAGCAGTTCGGTCAGCGCGCTGAAGGCCGGCGAGACCATCACGGTGGTCGGCCAGGCCGATTCGAGCGGAAACGTCACGGCGAACTCCATCTCTGAGGGTGCGGTGGCTGCACGGTTCGGCGGGCGCGGAGGCGCGGGCGCGCCCACCCCGGCGCCGACCAACTAGTAGGCCCCGGGAGCGACCATCAGCAGTGAGGGCGGATGGTCGTTCCCGGTTTAATCGGGCGTTGGCGCGACAATGGAGTCGTGACCGTCATCCAGCCCACGCTCGACCTCTGGGGTGACGAGCCGGCGCCGGATCACACGGGCCGCATAGTGGCGCGCTCCGCCGACCGGGTGGCCTGGCTTCGAGCACGCAGCCGGGGCGTCACCGCCACGGACGTCGCGCGCCTCTCGGGGCCGGCATCCGTCAAGGCCGTCGCGCTCGACAAGATCCTCGGCAACGGCTTCGGCGGCAACGCCTACACGGATCACGGCCGCGAGCGGGAGCCGGAGATCGCGCGATGGGTGCTTCAGCGGTACGGCATCGCGCCGAGCGACGCGCTGTTCCACGCTGCCGGCGAAAGCGAGCACCTCGCCACCCCCGACGGCGTCGTGCTGCGGGCATCGGGAACACTTGAACTCGCCGAGATCAAGACCACAGCGTCACGCTGGCGGTCGATCCCCCGGTCATACCTCCGGCAGGTCTGGTGGCAGCAGTACGTGCTGGGAGCCGATCGCACGCTGCTCGTCTGGGAGCAGCATGACGGGTTCGTGCCCGTCGCCGGTGAGCCCCAGGTGCGCTGGATCGACCGGGACGAGAACGAGATCTACCAGCTCATCCGGCTCGCGGACCAGGTGCTCGACCTGCTTCGCCGCGAGCGACAGCCCTAAAGCCGCCAGCCAGCCGAGTCCGATCGTTGTCGCGACCAGTTCGAACCGTGACCCGATGCCGACCTCGAACCGGAACAGCGAGAAGAGCCCGCCCGCTCCCGCGACCACGCCGACGGCGATCGCGCAGACGAGGGACATGAGGGCGATCGCCCGGTGACCCTTCGCGAACGCGACCTGCACCATCCCCCAGCATGCCGCCGCGAACGCGAGCACGGCGACCGTCGTGTGAGTGAAGTCCTGCCAGTCGAAGCTGGGGCCGTACGGAACGGGGCACCCGGCCCTGCACGGCACCTGGGATGCGATGAGAAACCCGCCCGCTGAGATCCAGAGCGAGACGGCCGGTATCCAGGCCCGAAGCAGTCGAGGCCGGGAACGCAGTCCGCGCGCGGCCCAGGCGATCACGGTCGCCCCGGTCACGATGAGCAGCAACGCCGTCTCGAACCACTTCGCGGTCGACATGCCGGCCGCGCCCAGTTCGCTCACGTAGACGTCATAGCCGACCGAGGTGCGCGCGATCCAGATGATCACGAGCGCAGCGACCACGCACGCGCAGCCGATCAGCGTGCCCGCGCGCGTCAGCGTGCCTCGAGGAGCCACAGCGCGGGTCATTCCCTGATCGTATGGCCGGCCCATAGTTTGCTTCCAATTGACACCGTCGTAACACCGGCGAATCATTGGCCGACTTGACTGGGGCGCATGACCACGATGCGAGCGATGGTGATCGCAGCCACGGGGGGGCCGTCCGTGCTCACGAAGGCCGACCTGCCGATGCCCACCAGGATCAACGCTGAACTGCTCGTCAGGGTGATCGCCGCGAGCGTCAACCCGATCGACGCGAAGACTCGGGCCGGCGGGGGAACGTCGGCGGAGATCCCCAGCTTTCCTGCGATCCTCGGCCGGGACTTCAGCGGAATCGTCATCGAGGCGCCGTACGAGGCCTGCCCGATCAAGCCGGGCGACGAGGTGTTCGGCATGCTGCCCGTTCCGCGTGTCCCGGGAGCGTACGCCGAATACGTGACCGTGCCCCTCATGAACGTCGCCCGCAAGCCACCTCGCATCTCGCCGATCGAAGCCGCCGCAGTACCAGTGGCGGCGCTCACCGCGTGGGGCATGGTGGTGGATGTCGCAAAAGCCCACGAGGGACAAACGGTTCTCATCCACGCCGGCGCCGGAGGCGTCGGGCATTTTGCGGTGCAGTTCGCCTGCTATTTCGGCGCCCACGTGATTGCCACCGGCTCGCAGAAGAGTGCGAGCTTTCTGCGGGAACTGGGTGCCGCCGAGGTGATCGACTACGCAACCACGCGCTTCGAAGACGTGCTCTCCGGCGTGGATGTCGTGGTCGACCTCATCGGCAACGTGCACGACGAGACCGGCACCCGGTCGCTGAAGGTACTGCGCCCCGGTGGACTGATCATCAACCTGCCGAGCGGCAGCTGGCCAACACTCCTCGACGACGCCGCGGATGCGGGGGTGCGGGCCACCACCTACGCGGTGTCGGACGACGGTTCGACCCTCGCGGTCATCGCCCGGCTGCTCGAGTCGGGCGACATCCGCGTGCATGTCGACCAGGTGTTCGACCTGGATCACGCCGCGGACGCGCATACCGCTATCGAGACCGGTCACACCCGCGGGAAGCTGGTGCTGACGGTCGGCGTCTCCGAGTAGCTCGGTGTCTCTGAATAGCTCGGTGTCTCTGAACAGCTCGGAGCCGTTTTCGGACATCCGTGCCGTTATGTTCTTCCTCACTCGACCGAAAGCGGCTCGGGCGCGGAGGTCAGAGCACGCGCTCGCGGGTGAAGTCCTCCTGCGGCTCATCGCCCACATGGAAAGTCTTGGTGCCGACGACGACGAACCCGTTCTTCTGGTAGAACGCGTTCGCGCGGCCGTTGTAGCGGTTCACACCCAGCCAGATCCCCGCAGCGCCACGACTCGTAGCCGAATCGACGGATGCCGTGATCAGCGCGCTGGCAACCCCGGCGCCGTGATGGGCGGCGCGTGCGTAACACTTGCTGAGCTCGACCGTGGGCCGGGCGGTCAGCGCGGCAGCGACATCCGGATCAGACGGTTCGCCGAAGACGAGCATGGTGTACCCGGCCAGCGTGCGGCCGGCTGCGTCGTCGGCCACCCAGATCTCCCGTTGGGGGTCGGCGAGGTACTCGACGAACCGCTCGAACGACAGATGTCGCTCGATGTGCTCGGCGATCGCCTCCGGGGAGGTGCCGGGCGGGCAGGCCAAGGGAAAGGTCTCTGCCGCCAGCGCGTGCAGCGCGGGGGCGTCATCCGCCACCGCGCGTCGTATCGAAACCACACCCGTTCCCTTCCGAAATGACGGAGATCGCCATGGAATGCCCGGCTGCGCGAGCATCTCGAGGCCCCGACCGCCGAATCTCCGTCATTTCGGAAGGTGGCGAGTGCGGAAAAGGGGGCCGGCCGAGGCCGACCCCCTATCAGTGGAACTAGATCGCGTTGACGTCCAGAGGGATGCCGGGACCGAACGTGGTGGTCACGGTGCCCTTCTGGATGTAGCGGCCCTTCGCGGAGCTCGGCTTCGCGCGGCTGATCTCGTCGAGCGCTGCCTTCAGGTTCTCTTCCAGCTGCTGCTCGGTGAACGCGGCCTTGCCGACGATGAAGTGCACGTTGGAGTGCTTGTCGACACGGAACTCGATCTTGCCGCCCTTGATCTCGGTGACGGCCTTGGCGACATCCGGGGTCACGGTACCGGTCTTCGGGTTCGGCATGAGGCCACGCGGGCCGAGCACCTTTCCGAGGCGACCGACCTTGCCCATCAGCTCGGGGGTGGATACCGCCGAGTCGAAGTTGGTGTAGCCGGCGGCCACCTTGTCGATCAGCTCGTCTCCACCGACCTCGTCGGCACCGGCGGCGATCGCCGCGTCAGCGGCCGGACCGGTCGCGAACACGATGACACGGGCGGTCTTGCCCGTGCCGTGCGGCAGGTTGACCGTGCCGCGGACCATCTGGTCGGCCTTGCGCGGGTCGACCCCGAGCTTCAGCGCGACCTCGACGGTCGAGTTGAACTTCTTCGAGCCGGTCTCGCGGGCGATTCCGACAGCCTCGTTGGGCGTGTAGAAACGCCCTTCCTCGATCTTCTCAGCGGCGGCGAGGTATGCCTTCGACTTCTTGGCCATTATGCGTCCACCGTGATCCCCATCGAGCGAGCGGTGCCCGCGATGATCTTCTCGGCCGCCTCGACATCGTTCGCGTTGAGGTCGACCATCTTCTGCTCAGCGATCGAGCGCAGCTGGTCTTTGGTGAGCTTGCCCACCTTGGCGGTGTGCGGGGTGCCCGAGCCCTTGGCGACGCCGGCCGCCTTCTTGATGAGCTCCGCCGCCGGCGGAGTCTTGAGGATGAACGTGAACGAGCGGTCCTCGTAGACGGTGATCTCCACCGGGATGACGTTGCCGCGCTGCGACTCTGTCGCGGCGTTGTACGCCTTGCAGAACTCCATGATGTTCACGCCGTGCTGACCGAGAGCCGGTCCGATCGGCGGTGCGGGGTTGGCCGCACCGGCCTGGATCTGGAGCTTGATGAGCCCCGTCACCTTTTTCTTGGGCGCCATGATGCGCTCCTTTCGTTTCGAGCATCCCTAATCGGATGCGCTCCCGCGAGCCGGCCGGATGCCGGAAGCGGTGGGATTGTGTCGGAAGACCGACGGTCTAGCTTAGCCGAATATCCCGGCGCTTTCGGGATCGCTCTGCCTTTGCCAACACCGCGCGAGAAATGTCGGTGGTCGTCTGTTAGATGGAACCATGGATGCAGTCGGCACGGGTTGGATGAACCCCCTCTCGGATCAAACGCGATCCGACGTGCGCATCGACACCGCGCTCGCGGCCGCCGAGTACGAGGAGCGCGCCGTCAATTCCCATCATGCCGCGATGCTGGTGGCCGTCCATACAGTGCTGGAGGAGGCCCGTCTGAGCCCAGATGTGTTCGTTGGCGATCACGCCTCGCGCTTCAACCGTGAGCACGTCGAGTTCGCCGAGCGGGCGGCGATCGCCGACCTCGCGGTGCGGCTCGCGGTGGCCGAGAACACGATCCGGGCGTACGAGTTCCAGGCCGTCACAATGATCGCGCGCACCCCGCTCAGCTGGCAGAGCTTTCGGCTGGGCGAGATCTCCCCCGCCAATGCGCGCGTGATCGCCGAGTTCGCCGCGACATTGCCCGAGCAGCCGGCCGGCGCGTTCGACGCTGCGATCGCGGACTACGCGACGCGGCTCGCGCCTGCGCGGTTCCGCACCTATGTCCGCCGACAGATCGAGCGCATCTCCGCGGACACCACCGTGGAACGACACGAGTCGAAGCTCGCGGAGCGCCGCGCGAGCTTCGAGCCCGGCCTCGACGGCATGGCCTGGATCAGCGCCTATCTCCCCGCGGATGTCGCC
This sequence comes from Actinomycetota bacterium, assembly GCA_040390225.1. GTDB lineage: Bacteria > Actinomycetota > Actinomycetes > Actinomycetales > Microbacteriaceae > Lacisediminihabitans. The sequence goes on from JAZJYU010000123.1 coordinate 16,089, forward strand.
ACATCAGCGATGGCACGCCTCGACGCCGAGGCGCTCGCGCGGTCGGCCTCCAGTGACGAGACCCGCACGCTGCCGCAGCTTCGCGCCGACATATTCGGCGAGTGGATGACCGGTGTCGGCAGTACGGCGCCGGTCGGCGTGCGCCTCGGAGTGCTCATCCCGATGATGACGCTGCTCGGCCTCTCGGAGCAGCCGGCATCGCTCGAGGGCTACGGTCCGATCGACGCCGAGACGGCCCG
>JAZJYU010000124.1:0-12667 GCA_040390225.1 Actinomycetota bacterium
ATCGAATTTCGTGCTGTCACGAAGCAGTTCCCTGACGGAACGCTCGCCGTCGATGATTTCACCCTGGTGATCCCGTCGCGTCAGTTCGTCGTGTTCGTCGGATCGTCCGGGTGCGGTAAGACGACCATCCTGCGCATGATCAACCGCATGATCGATCCCACGAGCGGTCAGATCCTCATCGACGATGACGACATCGCCGATTCCGACGCGGTGAAGCTGCGTCGCTCGATCGGGTACGTCATGCAGCAGTCTGGCCTGCTTCCGCATCGCAAGGTGATCGACAATGTCGCAACCGTGCCTCGGCTGAAGGGTGTGCCGAAGGCGAAGGCGCGGGCGGACGCCATGGCGCTCCTCAAGACGGTCGGGCTCGACGCCGCACTCGCCGACCGGTACCCCGCCCAGTTGTCGGGCGGCCAGCAGCAGCGGGTGGGAGTGGCGCGCGCCCTTGCGGTCGACCCGAACATCCTGCTCATGGACGAGCCCTTCGGCGCGGTCGACCCGCTGGTGCGGGCCGAACTCCAGACCGAGATCATGAGGCTGCAGCACGAGCTCGACAAGACGGTCGTCTTCGTCACTCACGACATCGATGAGGCGTTCCTGCTCGGCGATCACGTCGTCATCTTTCAGAAGGGCGGCATCATCGCCCAGCAGGGTTCGCCCGCCGAGATTCTCGCGAACCCGGCCAGCGACTTCGTGGCCGAGTTCATCGGTGCGGATCGCGGCAAGCGCCGGCTGAGCGTGTCCGACGAGAAGTCGGCGGATGGTGACCTCGTGCTGATCGACGGCAATGGAAATCCGGCGGGGGTGCTGGCCTCCGGGGCCGGCCTGCGCTCGACGAACGGCCCGAGCAAGGCGAGCGGCGTGAAATCGCGCTCAGTGTCGAACAAGACCGATCAGGCGGGCGACGCCTGATGCAGTGGGTATGGACGAACTTCGACAAGATCTGGGGTTTGACACTCGCCCACGTGGGGCTGAGCGTCATCCCGATCGTGGCCGGGTTCATTCTGTCCATACCCCTCGGCTACGCGGCCAGCCGTTCCCGGGTCGCGCGCTCCATCCTCCTGAGCGTCGGCGGCATCCTGTACACGATCCCGTCTCTCGCTCTCTTCTTCACCATCCCCGTCATCCTCGGCACGTCACTGCTCGACCCGATCAACGTCGTGGTCGCGCTCACCGTCTACGCGGTCGCGATCATGATCCGCACCGCGACGGATGCCTTCGTCTCCGTTCCCGCCGACGTGCAGGACTCGGCGCGGGCGGTCGGGTTCTCCCGCGCACAGCAGTTCTTCGCGGTGGACCTCCCGCTGGCCGGCCCGGTGCTGCTGGCCGGGGTGCGTGTCGTCTCCGTCAGCACCGTGAGCCTGGTGAGCGTGGGTGCGCTCATCGGCGTCTCGAGCCTCGGGTCGCTGTTCACTGACGGCTTCGGCAACGGTAACCTTCCCGAGATCTGGGCAGGAATCGTCGGCACACTGGTGATCGCGGCGGTGTACGACATCCTGATCATCGCCGTGGCGCGGCTGCTGATGCCGTGGAACCGGCGCCCAGCCCGCGTCCGTGCGGTGGCCACGAAGGCGGCGCACGCGTGAACATCTTCGCCCAGGGGTTCCAGTGGATCTTCACCGCGTCGCACTGGACAGACGTGAACGGCAGCGCCGGCATCGGTGCGCAGATACTGTTCCACCTGCAGTACACGGTGATCGCCCTGTTCTTCGTGGTCATCATCGCCGTGCCGCTCGGACTCCTGATCGGCCACACCGGCAAGGGGCGCGCGGTCGCCATCACCGCGAGCAACGTCTCCCGCGCCCTGCCCACGCTTGGGCTGCTCGCGCTACTGATTCTCGTCATCGGGATCGGCATCGTGCCGACCACGATCGTGCTGGTGATCCTGGGCATCCCCCCACTCCTCGCGGGGGTGTATTCCGGCCTCGAGTCGGTCGACCGACAGACCATCGACGCGGCGCGGGCGATGGGGATGACCGAGCTGCAGATCCTGTTCAAGGTCGAGGTTCCGCTGGCGATGGCCCTGCTCATCGGCGGCCTTCGGGCGGCGACGCTGCAGATCATCGCCACGGTCGCCGTGGCCGCGGTCTACGGCGGCAACGGCCTCGGCCGGTTCGTGCTCGACGGGATCGCTCAGAACGATTTCGCCAAGGCGGTCGGGGGTGCGGTGCTGATCATCGTGCTCGCGCTGGTCGTCGACGGGCTGTACGCCATCATCCAGAGATTTGCCGTGCCGCGCGGGGTGTCCCGCGGCTCGGTCGGCCGGAAACACGCAGCACGCGGCGGGTCGATTCCCGTCGTGGCCACCACCAGGACACCAATCACGGAAGGTCAGTAATCATGTTCGCTCGCAAGAAAAGCCTCATCCTCACGGGAGTGCTCGCCACCGCAACCGCGGTCGCTCTCGTCGGATGCTCGTCGTCCAGCTCGCTGAGCGGGAACGACTCGTCGAAGTCCGCCGGCACCATCACAGTCGGGTCTGCGAACTTCTCGGAGAACGTCGTGCTCGCCGACATCTACGGCCAGGCCCTCGCGGCCAAGGGCTTCACGGTGAAGTACAAGCTGAACATCGGCGCCCGGGCGGTCTACATCCCGGCGCTCGAAGCCGGCGACATCGACGTGATCCCGGAGTATTCCGGAAGCATCCTGTCCTACCTCGACAAGACCGCTGCGGCCACCTCCGGTGCGGATGTCGCGTCCGCGCTGACCAAGGCGCTCCCGTCGACGCTCGTCGCGTACAAGCCGGCATCCGCCGCCGACTCGGACTCGCTCAACGTCACACCGGCGTTCGCGCAGGCGAACAACCTCACCTCCATCGGTGACCTGAAGAACGTCAGCAAGTGGATCCTCGCGGCGAACCCGGAGTTCCAGACGCGCCCTGACGGAATCCCCGGACTCAAGAGCGTGTATGGCCTCGACAACATCAACTTCCAGGCGATCAGCGATGGCGGCGGACCGGCGACCCTCAAGGCGCTGCTCGACAACACGGTGCAGGTGGCGGACATCTACTCCACCACGCCGTCCATCGTCGACAACAAGCTGGTGACCCTCACCGACCCGAAGAACCTGTTCGCGTCGCAGGAGGTCATCCCGCTGGTCTACAAGAAGTCGGCGTCGTCGAAGCTCGAGTCCGCGCTCAACGCGGTCTCGGCGAAGCTCACCACGAAGGACCTGCTCAAGCTCAACTCCGAGGTGCAGGGCGACAGCAAGACCGACCCGGCCGTCGCGGCCAAGGCGTGGCTGAAGAGCGCGGGACTGCTCTCCAAGTAGTCACCGGCCATCGAGGGGGCCTCCGGACTACGGTCCGGGGGTCCCTTCGCCGTCGTGCGCTTCGCTGTCGTGATGCATGTGCCGCGCTTCGATGCGTTCTACCGCGCGACGAATGAGAAGGGCCGCGACCAGGAACACCACGATGATGCCGGCGAAGACGAGTCCCGCGTAGTGCAGCTGCCCGGAGAGCTGGCGATACGAGCCGGCCGCGAGCCATCCGACCGAGACGTAGGCCGCGGCCCAGACAGTGCAGGCGGGTGCGGTCCAGGCGATGAACCGGCGGTACCTCATCGAGCTCATGCCGACGGTGAGCGGGATGAGGGCGTGCAGCACGGGCAGGAAGCGTGAGATGAAGACCGCCGCACCGCCGCGCCTGGCCAGGTAGTTTCTCGCTCGCAGCCAATTCTTCTCGCCGAGACGCCTGCCGAGCCGGCTGTGCTGGATGCGCGGACCGAACCAGCGCCCGAGCGCGAAACCGACGCTTTCACCGCACAGCGCACCGACGATCACGGTGACCAGCAGTGCCGCCCACTCGGCCCAGCTGCCGACCGCCGTCGCGGAAACCAGCACGATGGTGTCGCCAGGCACCAGCAGCCCGATGAGGATCGACGTCTCGCAGAACATCCCGGCGAACGCGATCAGCAGCCGAAGCCACGGCTCGACCTGCCGCACCGTGTCGAGCACGATACCGAGGTAGTCGGTCATGGCTCTGCGGGGTGGAGCGGTCGCCGGAGCCGTTCCAGGCGCGAGCGCCAGACACCGAGGCGCCCGGACTCCTCCGCGGGCGAGGGGCCGTCGATCCACGCCGTGACGATGCGGATGCCGTGCAGTGCGTTCAGTGCCCAGATCTCGAGGCCGTCCAGGTCATCCGGCGTCACGGATTCGTACAGGATGTCGGTGCCGAGTGCGGTGGCGAGGGTGAGCACCGAACGGGCGGTGACGCTGTCGACGCGAGCCAGTTCCGGCGACGGAGCACACAGGGCTTCGCCGCGCCACCAGAGCAGCGCGGCGTGTGCGGTCTCCACGACGTAGCCGTCGGGCGAGAGGATGACGGCGTCGTCGGCGCCGCGCTGTTGCGCGGCCGTGCGGGCGGCAGCGAGTGCTCCGGTATCCGGCCCTTTCGTGCGGGGCCACCGCCGTGGGTCCGACTCCGCCGCGACGAGCCTGATGGAGCGCGAAAGTTCGGGTGCCGAGCGCAGCCGGAACACGAAGAGCAGTCCGTCGCCGCGGAGTTGGAGTTCGACGCGGGGGAACCAGTCCCCGGTGTCGGGAATCGCGGCGATCGCGGCATCCCAGAAGGCTTGGGCGTCCGCCGTATCGGCAACGGCCTCGAGAAAGCGTCCGCGGTGCAGGTCGAGCGCAAGCGCGGAGCCGGCGCGCACCAGCCAGGAATCCGCGGCGACGATGGAGGTGTCGGTCATGTCGCAGTACTCGAGAGGCTCCAGGTGCCCATCGTGCCAGCGGTAGATCGACGTCACGCTCATAGACTCAGGGTATGCGCCACGGGCCTCTTGAGGCAGAGCTCGCCGGGTGGGTCGATCCGGCGGACGTCTTCGGCTCCGGTGACTGGCCGGTATGGCTGGACAGCGGTGACGGCCAGGGCGTGAGCTACCTTGGGCTCGGGTCACGTGTCGAGACATCCTCCGACCCATTCGAGCTGATACGCACACCCGCGACCGGTCACGCCACCGGATTCCGGCTCGGCTGGGTCGGCTGGCTGGGGTACGAATTGCGTGCCGTGACGATGGGAATGGCCGTTTCCCAGACGAGCCCGCTACCCGACAGTCTCTTACTGTTCGTCGACCGTGCGCTCGCGTTCGACCATGTGACCAAGACGGTGCGGGCGATCGCGCTGACGGAGGACGGGCTGGCGGAGATCGCTTCGCGTTTCGTCACCGGTGAAAGACCTCGCGTCGACACGGTCCCGGCCATGGCGCCGGTGTCGTGGGCCTACACAGACGACGAGTATCTCGCAATGATCCGCGGGTGCCAGGCGGCTATCGGCGAGGGGGAGGCCTACCAGCTGTGCCTCACCAACGAGGCCAGGGTCGGCATCCGTCCCGATCCGGTCGCGACCTATCTCGCGCTGCGCGCGAGCAGCCCCAGCCACCACGGTTCGTTCTTCGCGGTCGGCGAGTTCGCGCTGCTGTCGAGCTCGCCCGAGCAGTTCCTCTCGGTCTCGCCCGACGGCACCGTCGTGACCCGCCCGATAAAGGGCACCCGGCCACGCGGCGCGACAGTGGCGACGGATGCCGCCCTCGCAGCGGAACTGCTCGCCAGCGACAAGGAGCGGGCCGAGAACCTCATGATCGTCGACCTCATGCGGAACGACCTGTCGCGGGTGTGCGCGGTGGGGTCGGTGAGCGTGCCGTCGCTGCTCGAGGTGGAGTCGTACCCCCAGGTGCACCAGCTGGTCAGCACGGTTCGGGGAATGCTGTCTGCCGGTCTCGATCCGATCGACGCGGTGGTCGCCTGTTTTCCGGCCGGGTCGATGACGGGCGCACCGAAACGGCGGGCGATTGAGCTGGTCGATGGACTCGAGCGGCGGTCGCGAGGCCCGTACGCTGGGGCGTTCGGCTATTTCGGGCTGGACGGGCGCATCGATCTCGCGATGGTCATCCGCTCGATCGTCATCGACGCCGACCGGGCGAGTGTGGGTGCAGGTGGGGGAATCACCGCGCTCTCCGTGCCCGAGGAGGAGCTGGCGGAGGCGAAGCTGAAGGCGGCAGCACTGCTAGCCGTGCTGGGGCCGCGACAGTAGTTCGGTAACCTTATGTTTCGGCCGTGTTTCCGTGTCCGGCCGAACCCCCAGCGCTTGAACCCCCAAGAACCACGAAGCGAGATGATCCGTGCCCCACGACGAACCCGACGACGGCCCGCGCTACGATCCCGCGCAGCTGCAGGAGAAGTGGCAGCTGCGCTGGGACGAGCTTCGCCCGTTCCGCACGAACGACCCGAAGGACTCGCGCCCGCGCAAGTACATCCTCGACATGTTCCCGTACCCCTCTGGCGACCTGCACATGGGGCATGCCGAGGCGTTCGCGCTCGGTGACGTGGTCGCCCGGTATTGGCGCCAGCAGGGTTTCAACGTTCTGCACCCGATCGGCTGGGATTCCTTCGGGCTCCCTGCCGAGAACGCGGCGATCAAGCGCGGGGTCGACCCGCGCGAATGGACGTACGCGAACATCGAGCAGCAGAAGACCTCGATGAAGCGCTACGGGGTCTCCTTCGACTGGGATCGCGAGCTGCACACGAGTGACCCCGAGTACTACAAGTGGAACCAGTGGCTGTTTCTGAAGCTCTACGAGAAGGGTCTTGCGTACCGCAAGGAGAGCTGGGTCAACTGGGATCCGGTGGATCAGACCGTGCTGGCCAACGAGCAGGTACTGCCGGATGGCACCTCGGATCGCTCGGGTGCGGTCGTGGTGAAGAAGAAGCTCACCCAGTGGTATTTCAAGATCACCGACTACGCGGACCGGCTGCTGGATGACCTGAACCAGCTGGAAGGCACCTGGCCGGCCAAGGTGCTCGCCATGCAGCGCAACTGGATCGGCCGCTCCATCGGCGCCGACGTCGACTTCGAGATCGAGGACCGTGACGACAAGGTCACGGTGTTCACGACGCGACCGGACACCCTGTACGGCGTCACCTTCATGGTCGTCGCGCCCGACTCCGATCTGGCCGCCGAGCTGATCGCCGGCGCTCCGGAGAAGTATCGCCAGCCGTTCGAGGACTACCTGGTGCAGGTGCAGAAGACCTCCGAGATCGAGCGGCAGGACGCGTCGCGCCCGAAGACGGGCGTGCCGCTCGGCCGGTTCGCGATCAACCCGGTCAACGGCGAGGTCATCCCGATCTGGGCGGCGGACTACGTACTCGCCGACTACGGTCACGGCGCCGTCATGGCGGTGCCGGCGCACGACCAGCGCGACCTCGACTTCGCCCGCACCTTCGGACTGCCGATCCGCGTCGTGGTCGATACGAATGCTCCGGTCACGGGCGCAATTCCTGTGCTGCCGATCAATCCGGTCACCGGTGAGGCGGAACTGCCCGACGATCTGCCGCCACTCGACCCCGCCACTACCGGCATCCCGCTCACGGGCCCTGGGCGGCTCATGAACTCCGGTGACCTGGACGGTCTGAGCAAGACCAACGCGATCAAGAAGATCATCGAGCTGCTGGAGGCCTCAGGCAACGGGCGAGCCGCGAAGAACTATCGACTGCGCGACTGGCTGATCTCGCGCCAGCGCTTCTGGGGCACGCCCATCCCGATCCTGTACGCCGAGGACGGCACCCTCATTCCTGTGCCCGAGGACCAGCTGCCGATCACCCTGCCGCCGACCGAGGGCCTCGACCTGCAGCCGCGCGGACAGTCGCCGCTCGGCGCCGCCGAGGACTGGGTGAACGTCACGCTCCCGGATGGGTCGAAGGGCCGCCGCGATCCCGACACCATGGACACCTTCGTCGACAGCTCCTGGTATTTCTTGCGGTTCATGAATCCGAACGACGAGACGCGGGCGTTCGACCCGCGCGAGGTCGACAAGTGGGCGCCCGTCGACCAGTATGTCGGTGGCGTCGAGCACGCCATCCTGCACCTGCTCTACGCACGGTTCATCACCAAAGTGTTGTTCGACCTGGGCTACGTCACGTTCACCGAGCCGTTCAGCGCCCTGCTCAACCAGGGCATGGTTCTCTCCGGCGGCTCGAAGATGTCGAAGAGCAAGGGCGGGGTCAACCTCGGCGACGAGATCGACGAGCACGGCGTCGATGCGATCCGGCTGACGATGGCATTCGCCGGGCCGCCCGAGGACGACATCAACTGGGAGGACGTGTCGCCGGCCGGTTCGGCGAAGTTCCTGGCCCGCGCCTGGCGGCTGGCGCAGGATGTCACCAGCGCTCCCGAAGTCGAATGGAAGACGGGAGACAGCGGCCTCCGCCGGGTCACCCACCGGTTCCTGGCCGATGCTCCGGCTCTGATCGAGGCCTTCAAGTTCAACGTCGTGGTGGCGCGGCTCATGGAGCTGGTGAACGCGACCCGCAAGGCGATCGACTCCGGCCCGGGCCCTGCGGATGCCGCGGTGCGGGAGGCGACCGAGACGGTGGCCCTGGCCCTGTCCCTGTTCTCGCCGTACACGGCCGAGGAGATGTGGGAGACCCTCGGTTATCCGGCCACGGTCGCCCTGTACGGCTGGCGCAAGGCCGACCCCACGCTGCTGGTTGAGACCTCGGTGACCGCGATCGTGCAGGTCAACGGCAAGGTGCGCGACCGCATCGAGGTCAGCCCCACGATCGACCCAGCCGAGCTCGAGAAGCTGGCGCGGGCATCCGCTGCCGTCATCCGCTCGATCGGCGATGGCGAGGTGGTGAACGTCGTCGTGCGTGCTCCGCGTCTCGTCAACATCGCGGTGAAATAGCGGGGGTCCCCAGTTTCATCGTGTCGCCCTGATCCGGTGGCGGCGCGTTCGTAGCCTTTCGGGGTGACTGACCCGCTGATCATTTCCCCGAGGCCGCGCCTGAGGGTAGGCGTCGGCGCTGCGGTCGTGCTGCTGCTCGCCGGCCTCGCGGTTGCGGTGCTGGTCAGTCTCACCGGATCGCACGGCAGCACCGTGGTCGAGACGCCCCAGCCGATCACGACGGCGAGCGTCGCGCCGAGTGATGCGCCCGTCATCTACGTGCACATCCTCGGGGCGGTGGAGCATCCGGGGCTCTTCACGCTGCACGACGGCGATCGCGTGGTCGACGCGATCGCCGCCGCCGGAGGCTTCACGGCTGCCGCCGATCAGTCGCAGCTCAATCTGGCCAGGGTGCTGGCCGATGGAGAGCAGCTCATGGTGCCCGCGACGGGGGAGGCGGCTCCGGTCTCGACCGGTTCGGCCGTGCAACCCGGCGGAAAGGTCAACATCAACACCGCCGACGAGACAGCCCTGGAGGGCTTGCCGCGGGTCGGGCCGGCGATGGCTCAGCGCATCCTCGACTGGCGAAAGAAGAACGGGCGCTTCTCATCGATCGACGACCTGATGAGCGTGACCGGCATCGGACCGAAGACCTTCGACGGGCTGAAAGACCTGGTGACGGTGTGAGACACGATCTGCGGCTCGCGATCCCGGTTGTGATCGCCTGGGCCGCCGTCGGCGTGCTCGTCGCGTTTCCGCAGGCACTGCCATGGGCGGCGCTCGCACTCTGGGTCATGGCCGCCGTGACGTTCGGCGTCGCCGCACGAGGGCGCCGTGGGGTATTGACCGGTCTCGGTTTCGCGCTCGGCCTGGCGGCGCTGCTGGTCACGGTCGCGGCATTGCACGCGCCGGCCCGGCAGCCGCGCGACCTTCTCGCCGACGCGACGGCGGGCAAGCACGTGACGATGGTTGTCACCGCACAGGCGACGGTGCGCTCGGGCGCACCGTTCGACGTCACCGCGGCATCGGTGCCGGTGACCGTCTTTCCGAAGCAGGGCGACCCCGAGCATGCCGCTATCGGCTCGACCCTCCGCGTTCGCGGAACGCTGGTCGCGACCGACCCCGGCGACCAGGTCGCGTTCCGCCTCTTCGCGACATCCGATGTCAGGCGGCTCGCCGCTGCACCGTGGTATCTGTCCTGGGCCGACGGGCTGCGAGCGGATTTCGGTCGCGCGACCGCTGCACTGCCAGGTGATGGCGGGGCTCTGCTGCCCGGACTCGCCATCGGGGACACCCTCCGCGTGAGCGATTCGCTGGATGCGGCGATGAAGGCCAGCTCGCTCAGTCACCTCACCGCCGTGTCCGGCGCCAACTGCGCCGTCGTGATCGCGCTGATCATGCTCGCTGGGGCGCGTGCCGGGCTTCCGCGCGGCTGGCGGATCGCCATCTCCGGCACCGTCCTGTTCGCCTTCGTGGTGCTGGTCACGCCCCAGCCCAGCGTGCTGCGCGCTGCGGTGATGGCCGGCATCGTGCTGGGCGCCCTCGCTCTCGGGCGGCCGGTGTCCGGCCTGCCGGTCCTGGCGTTGGCGGCTCTCATTCTGCTGCTGTGCGACCCCTGGATCTCGCGCAGCTACGGGTTCGTGCTGTCCGTGCTCGCGACGGGCGGCCTGCTGGTGCTCGCGCGCCCGATCGGGGCACGGCTGTCGCGCTGGATGCCGCGCTGGCTCGCGCTCACCCTCGCGATACCGCTGGCAGCTCAGCTCGCCTGCCAGCCGGTGCTCGTGCTGCTCAGCCCGACCATTCCCGCGTACGGCGTGCTGGCGAACCTGCTCGCGGAGCCGGCAGCGCCGATCGCGACGGTACTGGGGCTCGCAGCGTGCCTGCTGGTGCCGGTCATCCCGTCGCTCGGTGGCGTCATCGCGGCACTTGCCTGGGTTCCGTCGGCCTGGATCGCCGCTGTTGCAACGTTCTTCACCGGGCTTCCGTTCAGCGCGCTGCCCTGGCCGGGCGGTGCCGCGGGGGTCGCTCTCTGTGCTGTCGTGATCGCGCTCGCTCTCGCAATCGTGTTCGGAGGGCGACGGGTGCGCATGGCCTCGGCGTCTGGGCTCGCCCTGCTCATCGTGGTGACGGTCGGCGTTACGGCCGGATCCAGCATCCACAGCAACCTGACGCGTCCCAGCGACTGGGAGATCGCCGCCTGCGATATCGGGCAGGGTGACTCGGTGCTGGTGCGAAGCGTGGGCCAGGTGGCCCTCGTCGATACCGGCAGAGATCCGAAGCTGCTCACCCGGTGTCTCGACACTCTGCGTGTCACCCACATCGACCTGCTCATCCTCACCCACTACGACCTCGATCACGTCGGGGGCACGGCCGCGGTGTTCGGGATGGTCACCCGGGCCATGATCGGACCCACCGCGGATGCGAACGACCAGCGTCTGGCGGATTCGGTCGCACAGCACGGCGCTCTCGTCGAGCACGTGAGCCAGGGACTCGCCGGAACGCTCGGTGAGCTGCGCTGGGAGGTGCTGTGGCCACGGTCGCCGCTGCGCGGCGTGCAGCCCGGCAACGATGCGAGCGTCACCGTGCGCTTCAGCGGGGCAGGTCCGTGCGTGCACGGCTGCCTCACCTCGATCTTCCTGGGCGATCTGGGCGAAGAGCCGCAGGCTCTGGTCATGGCGGCGAACCCGACCATCGGCAAAGTCGACGTCGTAAAGGTCGCCCACCACGGATCGGCGGACCAGAACGAGTTGCTGTACCAGAAGCTGAAGGCCACCGTCGGGCTCATCAGCGTCGGTCTCGGTAACAGCTACGGGCATCCGACCGACCGGCTGCTCGGTATCCTGGCTCGCGCGGGAACGCGCGCCTTCCGCACCGACTACGAAGGGATGGTGCTGGTCTCACCGCGGCCGGGCGGCGGTGAATCCGTGTGGTCGGAGCGGTCGATGCCGACGGCCAAGCTCACTCAGCACTGACCGCGGTGCCGGTTAGGGTTAACCGAATCACGATCGAACGGGAGAGCGGATGGCAGGCAAGCCGGCGGTGAAAACAGCCATCACCATTCCGCAGCTCGCCTGGGATCGCGTGCGCCCGGCACCCGTCGTGCTGGTTTCCGGCACCGAGGAGTTTCTCGCCGATCGCGCCATTCGCATGCTTCGTGACACCCTTCGCGCCGAAGACCCCAGCCTCGAAACGAGCGACCTGCTCGCCGATGACTACGGGCCCGGCGAGCTGATCACGCTCGCGAGCCCTTCGCTGTTCGGCGAACCGCGCATGATCCGTGTCGCCGGGGTCGAGAAGTGCACGGACGCGTTCATCACCGAGACCCTCCAGTATCTGGAGGCGCCCGCGGGCGACACCTACCTGGTGCTTCGCCACGCCGGAGGAGTCCGCGGCAAGAAGCTGCTCGATGCCATCCGCGGTGGCCTCGGCGGCGGCATCGAGATCGTCTGCACCGAGCTGAAGAAAGACACCGAGAAGTACGAGTTCGCCGCGGCCGAGTTCTCGGCCGAGAACAGGCGGGTGACGGGCGGCGCACTTCGGGCGCTCACCGCCGCGTTCTCCGACGACCTGGCCGAACTCGCCGCCGCCTGCCAGCAGCTGCTCGCCGACTCGGCGGAGGAGATCACCGAGGCCACGGTCGAGAAGTACTACTCGGGCCGGGTCGAGACGAACGCTTTTCGCGTCGCGGACACGGCCATCGCAGGCCGCCATGGTGAGGCGCTGGTGCTGTTGCGGCACGCGCTCGCCTCGGGAGCCGACCCGGTACCGATCGTCGCAGCGTTCGCGAGCAAGCTGCGCACCATGGCGAAGGTCTTCGGCAACCGCGGCTCGGCCGCCCAGCTGGCACAGCAGTTCGGTCTGGCGCCGTGGCAGGTGGACCGCGCGCGGCTGGCTTATGGCAAGCTGCCGGTAGAAGCACCGCGCCAGATGATCATCATCGGTACAACGAACAGTGAAACCTATTTGCTAGACACCACGGGCAACCGGCGCTTCTGGCCGGTAAAGAT
>JAZJYU010000125.1:0-3108 GCA_040390225.1 Actinomycetota bacterium
GTTCCCAGGCGCCCCAGGCGGTCGCCGCGCCCGACATCACCGCCGTGAGCTGCCAGCGGGTCACGCCGTACCGCCCGGCGAGGTGCGCGGACGATCGGGCATGGCTCACCGCGCTGGCGATGGTGGTGAAGCGGTGCCCGCGACAGCACTGCTCGACCTGCTCCTCGAGGGGCAGGCGCCAGCCGTCGCGGGCATCCTCGCGCAATGCCAGGCGCGCACGGCGGGAGAGCAGAGGCAGCGCCTGGCGGAACGCCGGGATCGTGCGATCGACCAGATCGAGGCACGACGTGTATCCCCCGAATGCTGCGGCGATGCGTTCAGCCTCGAGGTCGTGCGGCGTCGTGACCGTCCAGTCGGGATCGATGGTGACAACGTGCCGCTTGCCCGAGGAGGAGTTGCGGCTGTTCCTGCACTGGATCGAGAACCGCAGCGGGCCGCCGTCGGGGGTCGGAGCGAAGCTCTGCTCCATCGCGCTATTCGGCGCCGAGACGTACGAAACCGACCCGGGGTGTCACGCCATCAGCCAGGCGAACCAGTTCGCGGTCCGGAACCTCGGCCGCGGCGAACTCGGCACTGAAACCCCGGGTGCCGCGGTCGCTGTCATATCGCCCGGGTTGGGCGCCCCTGGTCCGAACCGTCCAGGCCGAATTCCGTTCGGGCAGCGTGTATCGCGATCCGTCGGTCGGCACGACCAGAAATCGCCGGACGCCGGCAAAGGGGGCGTCGCTCAGCTGATCGGGCATCGTCCAACACTAGCGGTCGCCGACCGTCATTCAAATTTATCTCATGTTTTCTCGCGACACCGTGATCTGCTCAGTCCTCCTCCGAGATGCCCCGCAGACGGTAGACGAGGCTGCGAATCGTGCGCGGCTGCTCGATCGTGAAAAGGATCGCCTCTGCGACGTCCTCGGCGCGCAGCATGTCCCTGAGCGCGGGGGTTTCGGAGGTACGCCCGCCGGCCGGCTGCATCGCGAATTCGGTGAGGACGCCGCCGGGCTGCAGCGCCGTCACGCGGATGCCCTTACTGTGCAGCTCACGGTCAAGTCCGTTCGCGAGGCCCATCTGCGCGTGCTTGGTCGCCGCATAGACCGCCTCGACCGCACGACCGTCGGTGCCCGCCACCGAACTGACGATGACGATGTCGCCGGAACCCTGCGGCAGCATCCGCTTCACCGCCGCGCGCACCGGCCACACCGTGCCGTGGACGTTGATGTCGAGCATCTCGGTGAGCGTTTCATCCGAGTGTTCGAGGATCCCGCCGTAGTAGCCGATGCCGGCGTTCGCGAGCAGGCCGTCGATGCGTCCGAAGGCCGACACCGCGGCCTCCACGAGCGCCTCGCCGTCTTCCGGCCTGCGCACATCCATCTGCAGGGCGATCGCCCGATCCGCACCGAGTTCGGCGACCAGCTCGTCCAGCCGCTCCTTCCGTCGTGCGCCGAGCACGACACGAGCACCTCGCGCGACCGCCAGCCGCGCCGTCGCCAGGCCGATCCCAGAACTCGCTCCGGTGATCGCCAGCACATATCCGTCCAGCATGGTTCTCCTCATTCCCTCGATGCTTCGCATCATTCCAAGTCGAAGAAGTCGTTGACGTCCATCAGAAACCGATCCGGTTCATCCAGATGAAGCGAGTGGCCGGACTCGGCGTAGCGCTCGATCCGTACCGGCCCGACCGAAGAGCTCATCGCCTCGATATCCTCAGGACGGATCGGCGTGCGGCCGGCGATGAGCACGAGCTTCGGGCATTCGAGCGCGTGGTATTCGTCCCACTGCCCGTCCTCGAGCAGCAGGTCAGGCTCGAGGCGGGAATGACGGATGCCAGCCAGGTCGCAACGCCAGCTCGCGGTGCCGTCCGGTTGTTCGACGAACTGGTCCCGGAACCGCTCGCCGGGCTCGTGCAGTATTTCGCGCGCGAACTCCATCGCGGCATCCATCGAGCCGAAGCGATCCGGACGCCGGTCGAGGATGTCGGGCACTCTCCGGCCCCCGCGCATTCGCGCGTCGACCAGGATGAGTCGCCGCACCGCGCCGGGGTGCCGAGCAGCATGCAGCACGGCGATGCGACCGCCGAGCGAATGCCCGACGACGAATTGCGGCTCGAGGTCCATGCGATCGAGTACCGACTCGATGTCGTCGGAATACGCGCGCAACGTGTAGTCGGCATCCGGCGCCCAGTCGCTCTCACCATGCCCTCTGAGGTCGATCCCCACCACCCGGAACCGGTTCGCGAGCCGCGGGGCGCTCTCGCCCCACGCCGTCGTCGTGGAACTGGTGAACCCGTGCAGCATCAGGAGGGGAACAGCCTCAGGATCGCCCCACTCGATCACGTGATGGCGGAGCCCGGCGACCTCGACGAAGGTCGAGCGCGGCTGCGCGGCGGCGCCCATGGTCATCGGCGCTGGACCCTTTGCATGCCTAGGCCTTCGACTCGATCACGCGGAACGCCGTCTCGAAGTTCCGGAACATGAGTTCGACCTCGTTCGCGGATCGCTTCGCCGCGCGGAGCGCCAACGGACTCTTCGCCGCGAGCACCGTCGCGATGGACCGGGCCTCGTCGATGAGCCCCTCCGGCGTCTGGACGTCGCGAAGCAGTCCCATTTTCACCATTTCCTCGGCGGAGTACTTTCGCCCGGTGAATCCGATCTCGCGCGCCTGGTACTGGTTGAAGCCGCGGAGCATCGTCCCGATGCTCGGATTGAGCCCATGGTCGATCTCGGGCATCGAGAACGACGCGTTGCTCGACGCGACCACGATGTCGGTCTGGAGCACGAACCGGAAGCCGGCGCCGATCGCCGGGCCGTTGACCGCCGCGATGACCGGGACCTCGGAGTGGTAGACCGATGCGACGGCCGCCGCGAGCGCCGCAGCGCGCTCCTGCTGCGGCTCATCGTCGGCCACCTTCACGTCCTTGCCGGCGCAGAAGCACTTGCCTTCGCCGGTGAAGATGATCGCGCTGACGTCGTCGCGGCCCTTACCGACCTCGGTGAACGACGCCGCGATGTCGAGGCAGAGCTGGAGGTTGAGGGCGTTCACCGGGGGGCGGGCGAGCGTGATCGTCGCGATGATCAATTTCGTTATCCGGCCATTCGCCAGTCATAATAAGCCACG
>JAZJYU010000125.1:3118-3513 GCA_040390225.1 Actinomycetota bacterium
CGACCTCGACGCGAAGGGTCTCATAGCTGTCCATCTCATACCTCATATTCATTGGTCGGCCGCACGCCGTTCAGTGCTGTTCACGAGCGAGCTTGCGAATGCCCGGCGTGATCGGGTCCTCGATCTCCTCGCCGATGTGGGCGACGAGCCCCGCGGTCCGGCTCACGAGTGCGAAGCCGCGGTGCAGCCGCCACGGGACTCCGAGCTCGGTCAGGGCCGCGGCGACGGCGCCGGTCACGTTCAGCGGGAGGGGTCGGCCGGCGAGCCGCTCCCCTGCCGCGACGAGCTCACGTACCGCCTCGACGTGGGGTCCGCTGTGACCGGTCTGCTCGGCGATCCGCAGCAGGCTCGTCGCACGTGGGTCCCCCTCGGTGTGGATCGCATGGCCGACCCCG
>JAZJYU010000125.1:3523-5811 GCA_040390225.1 Actinomycetota bacterium
CGGGGAGCTTCCTGTGCTCGGCACGGTACTCCTCGGCGATCCGCTGCGCGGAGACGGCGATCGTGTCGCCGGCGGCGACCTCCTCGGCGATCCGCTCCAGCAACCTGCCGCACTCCTCCATCGAGCCGAGCACGAGTCCGCCGACGCCGAGCAGTCCGGCGGCGACGGCGCCCTGGATCGAGTCCGGTTCGACGCCATAGGTCACCCGTGCGACGAGCGCGCTGGGGGTGAGGCCGTGCTCGACGAGCGAGACGAGGATCGCGTCCAGCAAGCGCCGCTCGGAGTCGTCCGGATAGCGCTGCATGAGCATCAGGAACACGACATCGGTGAATGAGTGTTCGCCCATCACGTCGTCGGCGAGGTTCTCGCCCCTGAGCCAGATGTTGTGCAGGTCATGCTTCGCGATCTCGCTGCGGAAGATTGGAAGGTCCGTCGCTGTGGTGTCGGTCATGATCGTCCCCCGGTCAATGCTGGTATGCCTTCGGTTCCAGGAATTCCCGGATCCCGTATGCGCCGAGCTCGCGCCCGACACCCGATTGTTTGAACCCACCGAACGGCGCCAGGGGATTGAACCGTCCGCCGTTGAGCACCACCTGACCGGTCTCCATCCTTCGGGCGAACGCCATCGCGTGCACGTCGTCGCCGGCCCACACGGCTCCGCTGAGGCCGTATTCGGTCGCATTCGACCAGGCCGCCGCCTGGTCCTCACCCTCATACGCCATGACCACGAGAACGGGGCCGAACACCTCCTCCTGCGCCACGCGCATGTCGGGCGTCACGCCGGACAGTACCGTCGCCTTGACGAAGTGGCCGCGCTCGTAGCCCTCCGGGGCGTCCGAACCGCCGGTGACGAGGTCGGCGCCGGCGGCGAGCGCGCCGTCGATGTAGCCGCGCACCGAGGTCCGCTGGTTCTCGGAGATGACCGGTCCGAGCCGAGTTCCCTCGGCGAACGGATCGCCGACGACGAGGCGGGCCGCAGAGTCGACGGCGAGATCGTTGACATCGCCAAGCAACCGCTTCGGCACCAGGAGACGGGTCCACGCGTCGCAGGTCTGCCCAGAGTTGAGGAACGCCCGGTTCACGGTGCTCTTCACCGCCCGCTCGAGGTCGAGTCCCTCGTCATCGAGGATGACGCTCGCCGACTTGCCACCCAGCTCGAGCGCCACACGCTTGATCGTGCGGGCGCCCAGCTCGTATACGCGCCGCCCCGCCGCCGTCGAGCCGGTGAAAGACGTCATCGCGACCTTCGGATGGGTTGCGAGCGCCTCGCCGACGACACGGCCGCGGCCCGGCACGAGGTTGTAGACCCCGGCCGGCAGACCGGCCGCCTCGATCGACTCCGCGAGGATGAATGTGCTCAGGGGAGCCATCTCACTGGGTTTGTGCACGACGGTGCACCCGGCGGCAAGCGCGCCGGCGACCTTCCCCATCGTCTGGAACAGTGGGTAGTTCCACGGCGTGATGGCGGCGACCACCCCGACCGGCTCCCAGATCACCGTCGAGTTGCCGGCCTCCTCCTCGAACCGCTCCGACTCGAGCAGGTCGGCGGTGACGCCGAGCAGGTCGATCGCGCTGTCCACCTGGATGATCAGGGACATCCGCGCTGCGGTTCCCACCTCGGAGGCGATCACCGATGCGAGTTCGGCCGAGCGGCCGTGGAGCACATCGCGAAGCCGGCGCAGGTGCGCAGCGCGTTCGGGCGCCGGGGTGAGACGCCAGGACTCGAAGGCCTCCGAGGCCGCCGCGACGGCGACGTCGATGTCTTCGAGCGATGCAGAGCGGGTGCTGCCGATCTCCTCCTCGGTCGCGGCGTCGAATACCGCATTGGTTTCGTCACCCTGCGCCTGCAGCCATTTTCCACCGGCGAAGAACCGGTCGTACCGGTACGAGCCGGGCTGCGGACGGGTGAAGACCGGGCGCTCGTCGCTCATGCGCGCACCTCCACATCCGCCGCCTTCTCGAGAAGGGTGATGTAGCTGCTCCAGTCGAGGTTCGACAGTCCCTCGTCCATGGCGTCAGCAAGGGCCCGTGCCGCCTGCGGCACGACGTGCATCGGTACGCCCAATTGATCGGCATACTCGACGGCGAGTCTCAGGTCTTTGGCAGCGAGCGACAGCTGGAACTTCGCCGGATCGAAGTTGCCCTTGAAGATCACGAACGGGAAGAGGTTCAGCGAGAAGCTGTCGCCCGTGCCTGCCTTCGCCACCTCGATGAGTTTCTCCGGGTCGACGCCGGCCTTGACCCCGACGACCATCGCCTCCATGGCGGTGATGCCGTTGACGATCGTC
>JAZJYU010000126.1:0-14260 GCA_040390225.1 Actinomycetota bacterium
ACGCCCAGCGCCAGGAGAAGTAGGTGGTGAGCCAGCCGCCGAGCAGCGGGCCGACCGCGACCATGCCGCCGATCGTCGATCCCCAGATAGCGAAGGCGAGGGCCCGCTCGCGGTCGCGGAAGGTCGCGTTGATGAGCGAGAGCGTCGTGGGAAGCACCATCGCGCCGCCAACCCCCTGAAGCACTCGTGAACCGATGAGCAGGTCGCCGCTGGGCGCCAGGGCGGCCAGCACCGAGGCGAGAGAGAAGACGATGACGCCGAGTACGAGCATGCGGCGCCGTCCATAGCGATCCGCGAGGGAGCCGAATACCAGCAGGAGCGCCGCGAACACGAGCGTGTAGCTCTCCTGCACCCACTGCACCTGGGTGGAGCTGATCGACAGGTCTTTGACGATCGAGGGGATTGCGACATTGACGATCGTCGAATCCACGATGATGAGCGCTACGGCGATGCTGATGAAGACCAGCCCGGCCCAGCGGCGACGATCGGTTGCCATGGAACTCCTTTGCTCAGCTGGCTGACTATTTCACGTTAGCACTACGGTGGATGCCATGGCACGCGTTGACGAAATGGCGGGCTGGCCGACCGGCCGGCTGCTTTCCACGGCCGCTCGTCTCGTTGAGCACGCGTGGATCGAGGGCCTCGAGAAGCTCGGTCTCACGCACGCCGGCCTCATCGCCCTGCACCTGCTGGAGGGTGGCCCGCTCAGTCAGCGCGAACTGGCCCAGCGCGCGAGGGTCGAGGTGCAGACGATGTCGCGCACGCTCGAGCGGCTGGATCGCGAGGGCTTCGTGATGCGGGCGAGGCACCCGAGCGACGGGAGACGGCACGTCGTCACGCGCACCTCAGCGGGGGACGCCGTGTGGCAGAGGGCCCGAACTCTGGAGGCCGACCTCTTTCCGGCGAGGGCGGACAACGCCGAACTGCGCCAGGCGCTGCTCGGCATTATCGAGGCGACGTCAGCTGGGCGTTTCGGTTGAGCGCTGGGCCGCGATCTGCCTGTGCACGTCGTCCATGTCGAGCGCTTTGACCGCGTCGATTACCTGCTCCAGCCCGGCCGCAGGGAGTGCGCCCGCCTGTGAGAACACCAGCACCCCGTCACGGATCGCCTGGATGCCGGCCATGCCGGCCAGCTGCTGCTCGGCCTCGGTGTCCACCTTGGCGAAGGTGACATCCGGGTGCTTCTCGCTGGCAGCGTCGTAAATGGGAGCGAACATCTTGCACGGGCCGCACCAGTCGGCCCAGAAGTCCACCAGGGTGATGCCGGGCTCGGTGACGGTCTTCTCGAAGACCTCGTTCGTCAGGTTCACAGTGCTCATGTGAGTGGTCAACGCGTAGAGAGGTTTCTTACATTCCCGGGCCGGTGAATTTGTGGGATTCCACAACCGTTCGCGCACCGCCATGGGCCGTTTCGTGGGGTGCCGACGACTGTTTTCGCGACCGCAGCAAGCGCTCGTACCGTGGACGACATGACCCAGATTGCAGACCGCCCTGCGACGACGACGGCAGCCACGACATCCTCTTCCCCCACCATCGATTCCGCCTGGCTGGGCGAGTACCTGCTCGGCCAGTGGGCCGAGGCACGCCACACCTCACGCGCTCTGATGGCGCGCCCCGAATTCTGGCGCCAGGAGGGGCTCACCCTCGCGGAGCAGCGCCAGCGCGTGCTCGGTCAGCTCGTGCTGCTGGTGGAGTCGAAGGGAGTGCACCGTGCATTCCCGAAGTCGCTCGGCGGCAATGAAGATCACGGCGGCAATATCGCGGCCTTCGAGGAGATAGTCACCGCCGACCCCTCATTGCAGATCAAGTCGGGTGTGCAGTGGGGTCTGTTCGGTGCCGCGGTGCTGCACCTCGGCACCGAGAAGCACCACCAGAGGTTCCTGCCGGACATCATGAGCCTCACGGTTCCGGGCGCCTTCGCGATGACAGAAACCGGTCACGGTTCGGATGTCGCCGCCATCGGTACCACGGCGACCTACGACGAGAAGACCGACGAGTTCGTGATCGACACCCCGTTCCGTGCGGCGTGGAAGGACTACCTCGGCAACGCGGCCCTGCACGGCATCGCGTGCGTCGTATTCGCACAGCTCATCGTCAAGGGCGTCAACCACGGCGTGCACGCGCTGTACCTGCCGATCCGCGACAGCAATGGCGAGTTCCTCCCGGGTATCGGCGGCGAGGATGACGGCCCCAAGGGCGGTCTGAACGGCATAGACAACGGACGGCTGCACTTCGATCACGTGCGGGTTCCGCGCGAGAACCTGCTCAACCGCTACGGCGACGTGGACGAGAACGGCGTGTACACCTCGAGCATCGCGAGCCCCGGCCGTCGCTTCTTCACCATGATCGGCACGCTCGTTCAGGGCCGGGTTTCGCTCGACGGTGCGTCCACCGTCGCATCGAAGCTCGCGCTGCACATTGCGATCACCTACGGCAGCCAGCGCCGACAGTTCGTCGCCGGGTCTCCGACCGACGAAGAGGTCATCCTCGATTACCAGCGCCACCAGCGCCGGCTGCTCCCGCGCCTCGCCGAAACCTACGCCATGTCGTTCGCGCACGAGAAGCTGCTCACCGCCTTCGACGGGGTGTTCTCGGGAAAGCACGCGACGGATGCCGACCGCGAGGACCTCGAAACCCTGGCCGCGGCCCTCAAGCCGCTCAGCACCTGGAACGCACTCGACATCATCCAGGAGTCTCGCGAAGCGTGCGGCGGTGCCGGCTTCCTGGCCGAGAACCGTTTCACCCAGCTGCGCGCAGACCTCGACATCTACACGACCTTCGAGGGCGACAACAACGTGCTGCTGCAGCTCGTGGCCAAGCGCCTGCTCACCGACTACGCGAAGAAGTTCGCGATGGCCGACGCCGGTGCGATGGCCGGGTACGTCGCCGGTCAGGTCAACGAGGCCGTCGTGAACAACTTCGGCCTGCGCCGCCTCGCCCAGAACGTGAAGGACTTCGGTTCGACGTCACGCTCCGTCGGCTACGTGCGCGACGCCGATGCTCAGCTCCAGCTGCTCACCGACCGGGTGCAGACCATGGTCTCGCAGCTCGCCGCGAATCTGCGGCCGGCATCCAAGCTGTCGCCGGCCGATGCGGCTGCCCTGTTCAACCGCAACCAGAACGATCTGATCGAGGCCGCGAAGGCGCACGGCGAGCTGCTGCAGTGGGAGGCGTTCACGGATGCCCTGGACGGCATCACGCACGCCGGCACCAAGCAGGTGCTCACCTGGCTCCGCGACCTGTTCGGCCTCTCGCTGATCGAGAAGAATCTGGCCTGGTACCTCATCCACGGACGGCTCTCGTCATCGCGGGCACAGGCGATCACCCGCTACATCGACGACCGTCTGCTGCCGCGCCTGCGGCCGGAAGCCCTCGATCTGGTGAATGCCTTCGGCTTCACGCCGGAGTTGGTGCGTGCGCCGATCGCGTCGGGTGCGGAGAAGGTCCGCCAGGACGAGGCCCGCGCTTACTACGCCGAGCAGCGCGCCAGCGGCACGGCGCCCGAACTGGAGAAGAAGCCCGCTCGCAAGTAACGCGGATTGAGCTTGTCGAAACCTCACCGACGAGTTCGCGACTGAGGTCTCGACAAGCTCGACCCGCTGAATCCCACTAACGTTTCACTATGACGTTCAACCCCAACGCCGACATCAGTGGTGGCGCCGCCCGCTCCGGCGGCGGGGCGCGAACCGGCATCGCGATCGGCGGCGGCGGCGGGCTCGCCCTCACGATCGTCATCATCATCGTCAGCCAGGTGTTCGGCATCAACCTGAGCGGCGACACCACCGGCACGACCACCTCCGATTCGGGATCCTCGATCGAGAACTGCGACACCGGCGCGCAAGCCAACGCCGACACCCTGTGCCGCATGAAGGGCGCGTCCGCGGCCATCGACGCATACTGGGTGGTCGAGGCCCCGAAGCTGGGCATCACGAACTACGCGACGCCCGGCTTCACCCTGTTCAGCGGATCGACGAGCACCAGCTGTGGTACGGCATCCGCCGACACCGGTCCGTTCTACTGCCCGCCAGACAAGACGATCTTTCTCGACACCGGGTTCTTCGACCAGTTGCGCTCAGAGTTCGGCGCGACGGCCGGACCGCTCGCTCAGCTGTATGTGGTCGCACACGAGTGGGGACACAGCATCCAGGATGACGCGGGCACTTTCCAGAAGTACCCGAATAATGGCGACACCGGGGCCGGTTCCGTCTCGGTGCGCACCGAACTGCAGGCGGACTGCTATGCGGGCGCGTGGATCGGCGCGGCGGCGACCACCAAGGACGAGAACGGTGTCACCTTCCTCGAGCCGGTGACGAAGGAGCAGATCGCGGACGCGCTCAACGCGGCCGCGTCGATCGGCGACGACCGCATCCAGAAGGATTCGGGCGACGCCGTCAACTCCGAGAGCTGGACGCACGGCTCGAGCGCCGAGCGCCAGCGCTGGTTCACCAACGGCTACCAGGGCGGCCCGAGGGCGTGCGACACGTTCAGCGTCTCGGCGGGCAGTCTCTAGGAGTCGGCTTCGGCGAAGCTACTGATCGCGCGGATGACCGGCAGGACGGTGGCCCCGCGTTCGCTCAACGAATAGGTGACCGATGCGCCGTTCTCGGCGCGGGTGAGGATGTCGCGCTCCTCGAGCAGTTGAAGGCGGTTGCTGAGGGTGGCAGGACTCGCGCCTCCGAGCGCCCGTTGCAGCGCTGAGAACCGGAGCCCCGAGTCGGATGCGTTCACCTCTTCGACGATCCGCAGCACCCAGTAGTCTGCGAGCAGCTTCATCGTGTCGGGCTTGCAGCGCCCCGGGGTGGGCTCGGACATGTCCCCAGTATAGAGCGCTACAGGATTTGTAGTACTTCAATTCTCGTAGTAACGTCGATCGCATGAGCAACCCCCGCATCGGCGTCATCGTCGCGAGCACCCGAACCACCCGTTTCGCCGACCATGTGCTGCCCTGGCTAGGCGCCTACCTCGACGGTCGCGATGATCTCGATGTCACGGTGATCGATCTGCGCGATCATCCGCTGCCGTTCTACGACCTACCGGCGTCGCCGGGGATGGCTCCCCGCGACTACAGCTCCGACGAGCAGCGTGGGCTAGGGGAACTCTTCGATTCCCTCGACGGCTATATCGTCATCACGAACGAGTACAACCACGGCTACTCGGCATCGCTCAAGAACACGATCGACCACTTCTCATTCGAGTTCCACCGCAAGCCCGTCGCGTTCGTCGGCTACGGCAATGTCGGCGGGTCGCGGGCGATCGAACAGCTGCGCCAGGTGTTCGCGGAACTCGAGATGGTGTCGGTGCGTCACGCGGTGCACCTGCTCGGTCCGTCGATCCGCGCGATCATGCAGGGTGCCGACGCCGGGTCGGCGCTGACCGAGTACGAGCCGCGGCTCACCCAGGTGGTCGACGACCTGCTCTGGTGGGCGAACGCGCTGAGGGCGGCCCGCGCCTAGTCATCCGACGTCACTGATCCTCACGCAACCACGGGTTCATCGTCGGTCGCCGCAAGGATCTGAAGGATCTCGAGCGATTCGGCGACGGGGATCGCGGCCGCCACCGCGGCATCCACGAAGTCCTGAGTGCCTTCGATGGCAGGGCTGAGCCAGTCGTCCCACCAGTCCCGCGGCAGCGGAACAGGGTTGCGGTCGTGGATGTGATCGAGCGTGCGAACGGCATCGGCCGTGAGAATCGTCGTCGTGAGGGTCCACGCGTTCGGGTCGTTGTCGGGCAGCGAGTGGTCTTTCCACCAGGAGTAGATGCCGGCGAAGGCCATCGTCTCGCCATCGGCCGGCCGGATGAAGAACGGGGTCTTCTTGTTCGTCAGCGGGTCGGTCTGCCACTCGTAGTACCCGGAGGCCGGAATCAGCGCGCGCTTGGTCTTGATCGAGGCCTTGAACGCCGCCTTCTCGACGATGTGCTCGCTTCGGGCGTTGAAGGTCGGCACTGTCATCTTGAGCGTCTTCGACCAGCCGGGTGTGAGCGACCAGCGGGCTCGCTCGAGCCGGCGAGTGATCGTGCCGTCCTTCAGCGATTCGATCACGGTGGCGACCGGATCGGTCGGCCGGATGTTCCACCCAGGCTCCCAGTCGCGAAAGTCATCGCCCTCGGCCACGAATTCGACCACCAGGTCGTTCGTTCTCTTGTTCATCGCGAAACGTCCGCACATGCTGACCATTCTGGCCCGCACCGCCGACCCGGTCACTTCTTCGCGAGCACCAGCGGCAGGAAGATGTCATCGACGATCTCGACGATGACGGAGTCCGGCACCCGCCCGAGTGACATCAGCGCATCGTGCCGCAGCAGGTCCACCGCGAGTGTCGTCATCCGCGTCGTTATCCGTGACGGGTCGATCTCGCCGCGATCCGCCGCCCGCTTCATGACGGTGACCATGGCCGACGGGCGGTCGCCGAGGATCGCGCGTCGCACCTCTCCCAGGGTGGTCCCGGTCTCCTGGAAGTACGCACCCAGCTGCACGCTGAGCATCGCGGCGAGACCGAGCCTGCTGCGGTTCGCCGCGGTGAGCAGCTCGAGAACGTCCCCGCGCAGCGAGCCGGTGTCGGGGACCGGCCGGGCGTCATCGTGCGCGTTCTTCCGGAGCGCGGCCAGCACCAGGTCCGGCCGGGTGGGCCAGCGACGATAGATCACGTGCCTACTGGTGCCCGCACGTTCGGCAACACCCTCGACGGTGAAGTCGCCGTAGCCCTTCTCGCTCAGCTCGACCAGGGCGGCATCCAGCAGGGCGTCTTCGAGCTCGGCACCGCGCCGACGCTTCTGAGGAGGTTCAAGGTCCACTTGTGTACCTTATCGCGTTTGACTAGGGTAACTATTAAGGAACACACCTGTACCTAAAGAGGAGTACTGATGTCGAACGCCGTCGCCAAGGAACCAATCGATCCGCAACTGGCGAAGATCGCCACCGTGCTGATCGTGGGCGCGCTCGCCGTGGTGTTCGACACCACCATCGTCAGCGTGGCGCTGCACACCCTCGCGAAGGATCTGAACGCGTCGGTCGCGACGATCCAGTGGGTGAGCACCGGCTTCCTGCTCGCACTCGGCATCGCCATTCCGCTCGCGGGCTGGGCCCAGGCGCGCTTCGGCGGCAAGCGGGTCTGGATGTTCGCGCTCGTCGTCTTCCTCATCGGCTCGATCGCCTGCAGCCTGGCCTGGAGTGCAGCCAGCCTCATCGCATTTCGTGCGCTGCAGGGCTTCGGCGGCGGACTCATGCTGCCGCTGCTCGCGACCATCATCGTGCAGGCGGCCGGCGGCAAGAGTCTCGGTCGCATCATGTCGGCCATCAGTCTGCCGACCGCGCTCGGCCCGATCCTCGGACCGGTCGTCGGTGGCCTCATCCTCGGTGCCCTCGACTGGCGCTGGCTGTTCTGGGTGAACATCCCGTTCTGCGTGGTGGGCTTCATGCTCGCCTGGCGGATCCTGCCGAAGGACGACGCCACCGCGCGGCCGAAACTGGACTGGCTCGGCTTCATCCTGCTCTCACCCGGTTTCGTCGGCATCCTGTACGGCCTGTCCAACGCGGGCAAGACGAACGGTTTCGCCCGCGGTGATGTGCTGGTGCCCCTGATCGCCGGGGTCGCACTGATCGTGGTGTTCGCGCTCTACGCGATCCGCAAGGGCGAGGGCGCCCTTGTCGACGTGCGGCTGCTGCGTCACCGGCCGGTATGGTCGGCATCCGTCATGCTGTTCCTGTCGGGAGCATCGCTCTATGGCGCGATGCTGCTGCTGCCGCTCTACTGGCAGGAGGTGCGCGGCTTCGACGCGCTGGGTGCCGGGCTGCTGCTCGCACCTCAGGGCATCGGTGCGCTGGTCAGCCGGTTCTTCGCCGGACGTCTGACCGACTCGATCGGAGCCAAGGCGGTGGCGATCGTCGGCTTTCTCGTCGTCGGTCTCGCGACGGTGCCGTTCGCCTTCGTCACCGCGACTACCGGCCAGTGGTGGCTGATGACCGTATTGGTGGTGCGCGGCTTCGGCCTCGGTGCGGTACTCGTGCCGCTGATGACCGTCGCCTATATCGGGCTGGATCGCAGCGAGATTCCGCACGCGAGCATCATCACCCGCATCGTGCAGCAGATCGGCGGCTCGTTCGGGGTCGCGCTGCTCGCCGTGATCCTGGAGGGCTCACTGGTGAACGTGGGGCATGGCGCTACCCTCGCGGCCGGGTTCGACACGGCGTTCTGGTGGGCGGCGGGCTTCACCGCACTCGGGGTGGTCGTGGCGTTCGCGTTGCCGACGAAGGCCAGGGTGAAGGCCACCGTGAAAGAGGCTCTACCGGTCAGCCCTCGATGAGCACCGCGCGGTTGCGACCCGGATGCTGCGGGTCGTAGCGCACCTGGATGGGGTCGCCGAGCGCGTAGTCGCCGCCGATTCGCGTGGCGTGGGTCCAGCGGTCGACGCCGGTGGCGTCAGTGAATTTCACCGTCAGGCGATGCCGCTCGTGCACGTGCTGAATGCCGCTCAGCACGTCGGCCGTGATCGTGCCGGTGGCGGTGACGCCGTGTTCGAGCGTTTCGCGGCGGTCGAAATCGCGGATGAAGAAGTCGACCGTGGCGATGATCGCGAGCACATAGGCGACGACAGCGAGCCCGAGGAAGAGGAACGGCAGCACGGGCGATGTGTAGAGCGCCTGCTCGGCATCGACGCCGAGGAACAGCAGCACTCCGCCGATCACGGCGAGCACGTAGGCGACGGCGGCGAGCCGGGTTCGCGTGCCAGGAAGGCTCTGCGCCAGGTATCCCGCCGCGGCGACCAGCGCAAGGTACGGCCACACCAGGTAGCCGAACCAGCCGAAGTCGCGAAAGACGGGCACGGCGGTGAGAACCGGCGCCGCGAGGAGTCCGACCACACCGATCACGATGGTGAGCGCCCAGAGCGCGCGTCGGCCTGCGGAACGGTCCCGGACATCCGGGTCGGTGGTGGACACGCGGCAATCCTAACGAGCGGTACGGGGCCACGCGCAAGGAGCGGCAGAATGGAGGAGTGCAGCCGACCAATCCCGAACAGTACGCACAGGCGATGAAGGGCGAGGTGGCGGCGCCTGACGACGTCCGCGACGGGGTCTGGTCGGTACCGCAGTGGCTTCCCGCCCAGACCTCGCTGATCTACTCGTTCAGCTACGCCTTCGAGGATTCTGCGGGCGCGGTGCACCTCGTCGACACCGGCTTCGACTCCGATCGCAACCTCGAGGCGATCGAGGCGGGGCTGGTGGCTCACGGTCACACTCTGGCTGACGTCGCGACGGTGACCGCCACCCACCTGCATCCCGATCATCTCGGGCTGGCCCACCGCATCCGCGATATCAGCGGTGCCCCGGTGGCGATCGGCCGTATCGAGCAGCGCGCGATCGACTCGCGGGAGGAGGGTGAAGATTTCGAGAGCGCCGCACGGGGCTGGGGGGTTCCCGCCGAGCGGATGCCCGAGGTCGACGCGGTGGCGGTCGCCCGAGAGAAATCCCCCGGCTTCGTCGCCGACCTCCTGCTCGACCCGGGCGATACGCTGCCCGTCCCTGGCCGCAGCCTGACGGCCGTCGCGACGCCCGGGCACACCGACGGGCACCTCTCGTTCGTGGACGACTCGCTTCAGCTGGTGATAACGGGCGACCAGGTGCTTCCGGTGATCTACCCGGGCCTCGGGCTCGGCAGCCGGCTTCAGGTCGACCCGATCGGCGACTACCTCGCCGGACTCGAACGAATCGCCGTGTATGACTCCTACGAGGTCGCCCCGGGGCATTTCTACCGTTTTCTCGGGCTGGCCGAGCGCTGCGAGGAGATCGCATCGCACCACCGTCGTCGCACCGACGAGGTCGAGAAGGTGCTCAAGCGCACGCCTGACCTTCCGGCCTGGGAGATCGCCGGCCAGCTCACCTGGACCGCCGGGTGGGAGAACCTGAAGGGGATGATGCTGTTCTCCGCGCTCATGCAGACCGACATGCATGTGGCGTACCTGCGGCGCGCGGGCCGGGCGTGAGCGACCCCGGCTACTGGGACGAGCGGTATTCCTCTGCCGGCCAGCTCTGGAGCGGGGCACCGAACCTGGTGCTTGTCGACGTCGTGGCGGCGCTGCCCGCCGGCCGGGCACTCGATGTCGGGTGCGGCGAGGGCGCTGACGCGGTCTGGCTCGCCCAGCGCGGCTGGGTGGTCACCGCACTCGACGTGTCGGGGGTCGCCCTGCAGCGCGCTGCGGCGCATGCGCACGACGCGGGGGTCGACATCCGCCTCGTCCACGCCGGACTCGTGGAGGCGGAGATCGACCCGGGAGGCTTCGACCTGGTGTCCGCGCAGTATCCGGTGCTCGCCAAGTCGCTGGGTTCGGTTGCCGAGCACGCGCTCCTCGACGCGGTCGCGCCAGGCGGCACGCTCCTCGTCGTGCACCATGCCGAGTTCCAGGACGGCCATGCGCATGACGGCATCGACGCCTCGGACTACGTCGGGCCGTGGGACCTGGTACCCATGCTCGGTGTGGCATGGCGGATCGAGGTCGACGAGACCCGCGAGCGTCACATGACGGCCGGCGCCGGCGCCCACCACAAGGCCGACGTCGTACTCATGGCGCGGCGGATCTGAGCTATCGGAATATCGCGATACTCGATTGATATCGCTTTCTCGCGATACTGGTCGACCTCGACAATCTCGGCTGCGGCAGTCCCGTCGGCGGGCGCCCCTAGGAGATCTTCCGGCGATAGACCACCATCGCGGCGATGTACGCGACTATGAGGATTCCGACGCACCAGGCGAGGGCGATCCACAGGTCGGCCCCCACCGGCTGCCCGCTGAGCAGGTCACGGACCGAGTTCACTATCGACGTGACCGGCTGGTTCTGCGCGAACCAGCGCACCGGGCCTGGCATGGATGCGGTGGGGACGAATGCCGAGCTGATGAACGGCAGGAAGATGAGCGGGTAGGAGAAGGCGCTCGCGCCATCCGCCGTCTTCGCTGTGAGGCCCGGGATCACGGCGATCCAGGTGAGTGCGAGGGTGAACAGCACCAGGATGCCGGCCACTTCCAGCCAGGTCAGCACGCTCGCTCCCGAGCGGAATCCCATCAGCAGCGCGACCAGCACGACGACCACCGCCGACACCAGGTTGGCGACAAGTGACGTGAGCACGTGCGCCCAGAGCACGGATGACCGCGCAATCGGCATCGACTGGAATCGTTCGAAGATTCCGGTCTTCAGGTCGAGAAACAGCCTGAATGCCGTGTAGGCGATGCCCGACGCGATCGTGATCAGAAGGATGCCCGGCAGCAGGTAATTCACATACGCGATGTGTGAACCGGTATGGATCGCGCCGCCGAAGACGTAGACGAAGAGCAGCAGGAACGCGATCGGCATGATCGTCGTCGTGATGATGGTGTCGACGCTGCGGGTGATGTGCCGGAGCGAGCGCCCCAGCAGAACGGCGGTATCGCTGAAGAAGTGCGTTGTCATCGGTTGTCCTTTCCTGTGATGGCGAAGAAGATCTCTTCGAGGGTCGGCTGCTTCTCCACGTATTCGACCGTCGCGGGCGGCAGTAGTCGTTTGAGCTCGGCGAGGGTGCCGTTCGCGATGATCCGGCCCTCCTGCAGGATGGCGATACGGTCGGCGAGCTGCTCCGCCTCGTCGAGGTACTGGGTTGTGAGCAGCACCGTCGTACCGCCTTCGGCGAGCTCCTTCACGGCGGTCCATACCTCGATCCGCCCCTCCGGATCGAGACCGGTCGTCGGCTCGTCGAGAAAGATGACAGGAGGGTTGCCGATGAGGCTCATTGCGATGTCCAGTCGCCGGCGCATGCCTCCCGAGTATGTGGAGACCTTCCGTGCCGCCGCGTCGGCCAGCCCGAAGCGGGTGAGCAGGTCATCCGCGATCCCCGCAGGGTTCTGCTCGTGTCGCAGCTTCGCCACGAGCACCAGGTTCTCCCGCCCGGTGAGGATCTCGTCGACCGCCGCGAACTGCCCGGTGAGGCTTATCGCTCCGCGCACCTCGGCCGAGCGGGTGGCGACATCGAGGCCGTTCACGCTCGCCGCGCCGGAGTCGGGCTTCAGCAGCGTGGCGAGGATCTTCACCACGGTCGTCTTCCCCGCTCCGTTGGCCCCCAGGAGGGCGAAGATGCTCCCACGCTCCACCTCGAAGTCGACGCCACGCAGCACGCTGAGCTTCTTGTACGACTTCTCGAGACCGCGCACTTCGATTGCTGCTTCCACGATCGTTCCCTCCTTGCTCACCGGGCACGCCGGATGCTGATGTCGCCGTACTGGGTGCGTGCGCGCACCGAGACGGTCTGTTCTGACGGGTTCGGTGCGCGGTCGCTGTCGAGCTCATTCCGCACGTGTCCACTCTTGGACGCGAGGTCGAGCCATGCGGCGACTCCGGTCCGGAGGCCGACCGTGACCTGTCCATAGCCGCTCTCCAGCTGGATGGAGCCGCCCGATACCTCGTCGAGGTCGATGGTGCCGTATGCGGTCTTCGCCGTAACCGAGCCGAGCGCCGTAGTGATCGTGAGGTCGCCGTACGACAGCCTCGCGTCGACCTCGCCGGAGGATTCGCCGACCCGCACGGACCCATGGGACGCCTTGAGGGTTGCGGCACCCAGGACCCTGGCGACCCGGATCTGACCGTGGTCGGCGGTGATGTCGAGATCGCCGGCCGTGTCGATCTCCACCGGTCCCATCGACGCCTTGACGCGCGTTGCGCCGAGTACGCCTGAGCTGTGAAGACCGCCGACCGCGAGCTCTGCCGTGAGGCGTGATCCACTCGGCAGTTCGATCCTCAGGTCGACCGATTCGGTCGGTCCGATCCAGCTGACGCGAGGACGTGGCCCGGATACGGTGACCCGCCGGCCATCGAACTCGACCTTCGTCTCCTCGGCGCCGCGCTGATCGGCGGCCTTCGCCGGGTTGGTGGGGGAGACGGTCACGACGGTGTCGTCGCGCTCGCCGGCGACGACCTCGATCCGGCCCACCTGAAGGTGGATCGCAACGGCACCACGCAGGACAGGCAGGAAGAGGCCGGCAAGCAGCTCGGCGCCATGGCCAAGGCCTAATCACGAACCAACACGGCCGAGACGAGATCCCGGCAGAACCCATAACCAAGGGCTACGAACATGCCTTCCATCCTTCCCGTTCTCGGCCTCCCGGGACTCGGCAACCGCCAGTCCAGCACCAACCTCATCATCTTCCGCGAGCGGCAGTGGGGCTTCCTGGCCGGCGGCAAGCTCATCAACGGGGCCCTGTCCCGCGATCCCGGCAACGTGCCCGTTACCGTGCTGCGCCCAGGCACGCTGATGGGCAAGATTACCGCCTCGGGCCTGTACGCTCCCAGCATCATCGGCGTCACCGCCGGGGCCTACACGTCCGGCGGCACCTCGCTCACCGTTTCGGCGGCGCAGGCCGCCGAGATCGTGCGACGCTCCGGCGCTACCGGGACTGGCACCCTGCGCGTCATCGGGCCGCCCACCGCCGCGGGCACCGTCGCCGTGACCAGCATGACCTACTCGGCCGTGAACGTCACGACCGGTGTCATCACCCTCACGTCGCTGGGCGTGGACAAGGTCGCCGGCTCGCTCATCAGCGTGGCCGACGGCTCGCAGCTTCCGATCACGGTCATCCCGGACGGCTACGGCGTGCGCGTCGCGGACTGGGACGGGACCAACCTGACCGTGCCGTTCGTCGAGTTGCCGATTTCCGGGGTCATCATCACGGCGAACCTGTTGCCGTGGCCGGCGGACGCCAGCTTGCAAGCGTGGGTCGAGACCAACCTGAGCACGGCCAGCGGTGGAAAATTTGTCTTCGATTCGATCTTTTAGGAGTGACGGGAAACGTATAATGTGGGCGATCCTGATGTTGAAGCATCAGGATCACCACTTCCAAAACCAGTCTTGTAAGGAGACTAGAGATGGCGAAACCCATTCTATCGAAACGCTGCTGTGACTGTAAAACGCCGAAGCCAATAACGGCCTTTTACAAGAACAGGTCCACGAAGGACGGTTTGAATTGCTATTGCAGGGACTGCTGGAATAAAAGGATTGCGGCGGCCATCAAGAGCGGGAAGCACCGCGAGTATGCCCGCAAGACATACTCCAAGATGCGACGAGATCCTGAGAAATGGGCCGCGTTCTTAGCCTGGCAAAGGAAAAGAAAACATGATTGCGGGGATTTTGTTGTTGATCGTGGGAGGAATATTTTTGGTGATTTTATTTTCAGACAGGAGGTTATGGTGAGCTTAAGAAACGAAACACGCAAACATAAATGCGGCCACGAAAACCAGTTCCACGTTT
>JAZJYU010000127.1:0-517 GCA_040390225.1 Actinomycetota bacterium
CGCGGGCGATCGGCCTCGGCCAGTACCTGCGCCTCGGCCGCGGGGAGGAGCTCACCGGCGGCCGCGACAAGTCCTCCATTCTGGCCGATACCGTCGAGGCGGTGATCGGTGCGACCTATCTGTCCGCCGGACCGGATGCCGCCACCGGCCTGGTGCTGCGCCTGGTCGCGCCGCTGATGCTCGACCCTGAACGCTTCGGCGCCGCCATGGACCCGAAGACCAGCCTGCAGGAGCTCTCATCACGTCTCGGCCGCGGCCTGCCGAGATACGAGGTCACCGACAGCGGACCCGACCACTCCAAACGATTCCATGCCACCGTCATCCTCGGGACCGAGGCGATCGCCGAGGGCGACGGCACCAGCAAGAAGCAGGCCGAGATGGCGGCGGCCCTCGACGCCTGGACCGCTCTGTCGACTGTGGACTGACGGTGCCGGAACTTCCCGAGGTCGAGGTCGTCCGGTCCGGCCTCGAACCGGTCGTGACCGGCGCCGTGGTGCGCTCGGTGGAGCTGCGTGAG
>JAZJYU010000127.1:527-3135 GCA_040390225.1 Actinomycetota bacterium
GTTCGCTGCGCCGGCACGCCGGGCCGAGCGAAGACTTCGTCGAACGGCTCACCGGTGCGACCATCGGCGGCACCGTGCGGCGGGGCAAGTTCCTGTGGCTGCCGCTGGAGCGGGGCTCGACCCGCCCATCCGCGCTGGTCGTGCACCTCGGCATGAGCGGGCAGGTGCTGCTGCGTGACGAGAGCCGGCCGGACGACCCGCTGCTGCGCATCCGTCTCATCCTCGACACCGTGAACGACGGCACGGTACGCCTCGACTTCGTCGACCAGCGCATCTTCGGGT
Organism: Actinomycetota bacterium; assembly: GCA_040390225.1. Taxonomy (GTDB): domain Bacteria; phylum Actinomycetota; class Actinomycetes; order Actinomycetales; family Microbacteriaceae; genus Lacisediminihabitans. The sequence goes on from JAZJYU010000127.1 coordinate 810, forward strand.
CGATGGCGATCGATGAGCTGGTGCCGACGCCGGACGGGCGTGCGGCCGGACTCGGCTCCGACGCCGCGCTCGTTCCGTCGCAGGTCGCGCACATCGCCCGCGATCCGCTCGACCCCGCCTTCGACGACCGGCGGTTCTTCGACTCCCTCGCGAAACGGAAGACCGGCATCAAGCGCGCTCTGCTCGACCAGAATCTGATCAGCGGCATCGGCAACATCTACGCGGATGAGGCCCTCTGGGCGGCACGCGTGCACTACGACCAGTCGACGGCATCTCTCAGCCGTCCTCGCGCGAAGACGCTGCTCGCCGAGGTGCGCCTGGTACTCGGCAAAGCGCTGGCCGAGGGCGGCACCAGCTTCGATGCGCAGTACGTGAACGTGAACGGGGCGTCTGGCTACTTCTCCCACTCGCTGAACGCCTACGGCCGGCAGGGTGAGGCCTGCCCGCGTTGCGGTCGCCCGATCGTGCGTGACCAGTTCATGAATCGCGGGAGTCACTATTGTCCGTTCTGTCAGCGAATTCGCTGACAATGGATCACGCACAGCGTCAGAGGATGTGGACTTGACCGCCTTCAGAACTCCGCCGCGGCGGCGCAACATCCGTGAGATCGAGACGCTCGAGGCCCTGGTGGCGCGCGAACCCGACCTGCGGGACATCGCTGTGCACGATCTCGACCTGACCACCTGGAAAGTCGACTGGTCGAGCATCCTGGTCGACGGCTCGTTCTTTCTCGGCTGCATCCTGCCGTCCGGTGTCGCGGAGCAGCTCGGCGCACGTGGCGCGCTGGTCTTCCCGCCGTTCTCGAAGCGGCCATACGACCCGTACCGCCGCACGCTCTACTCCGCCGAGGAGCTGGATGCCGAGGTCGAGTGGTTCGGCGCGCGCAAGAGTCTCGATGAGATGATCTTCGACTGGTACCGCGCAGGCGGCGCCTACCTGCCCGACATCGGGGAGGCGCTCGCCCAGCGCACCCACGACTTCTCGATCGATGAGGCGCTGGCCGACGTGATCGGCGACACCGTGCCGAAACGGCTCGACAAGCAGATCGTCGGCATCATGGGCGGACACGACAAAAGTCGCGCCGACCCGGCCTATGAGATCGCGGCGCGCGCCGCGCTCGACCTGGGCCGCGACCACCTCATCGTCACGGGCGGTGGCCCGGGCATCATGGAGGCCGGCAACCTGGGCGCGTACCTGGCGCCGTTCGGAACGGCAGCGCTTGATGACGCGCTCGAGACACTGCGGCGCGCGCCGGAGGCCGGCGATCCGCACTACCACGACCGCGCGCGCGAGGTGCTTGCCAAGTACCCGCACGGCACGTACACGCTCTCCATCCCGACCTGGTTCTACGGGTTCGAGAAGACCAGCCTGTTCGCGTCGGGCATCGCGAAGTATTTCGCGAACAGCATCCGTGAAGACGGCCTGCTCGCGATCTGCCTCGCCGGCATCATCTTCGCCGACGGCTCGGCCGGCACTGTTCAGGAGCTGTTCCAGGATGCCGCGCAGAACTACTACTCGACGTTCGAGTACCAGAGTCCGATGGTGTTTCTCGGCACGAAGCGCTGGGAGGTGCTGGCCGGCGCCCTGCGCACAGAGGCAGCGCCGTACAGGGACCTCGTGCTCGTGACCGACTCACCGGGCGAGACGGCGGCGTTCATCAGGAGCCACCCGCCGCGGCGGGCAGTCTCACGGTGAACCGGGCTCCTGCACCCGGCGCGTTCGACGCGAGGATCGTTCCGCCGAGGCGCTGCACCAGCCGCGATGCGATCGACAGCCCGAGGCCGGTTCCCACCGGTCGCTCGTCGCGGTAGCGGTCACGCAACACCCCGCGGTCGAAGGCGACGGAGAGGTCGTCGTCGCTGAGACCCGGACCACCATCGGTCACCACGATGTCGACCTGGTCATGGCCATTCGCTGAAATCGTCACTGTCACCGTCGATCCGGCGGGAGACACGCGAAGTGCGTTCTCGACCAGACCGTCGATCACCTGCCTCAGGCGGCGGCCGTCCGTCGTGACCGAGGTCACGCCGGAGTCGACCTCGATCGTCACTCCGAGCGTCGCACTGCGGCCATGCCAGGCGTGCTGCACCTCGGCGAGCAGGCCCTCCAGTTCCACCGGCTGTGGATGGATGACGAAGTCGTCCGCCTCGAGCCGCGCCAGTTCGAGCAGGTCGGCGACGAACCGGTCGAGTCGCTCCGTCTCGGCGACGAGGGTCGCGCCGACCCCGGCGATGTCGGCCTCCTTCACCAGTCCGTCGGTCATCGCCTCGCCGTAGCCGCGCACCGCCGTGAGCGGGGTGCGCAGCTCGTGCGAGATGGACAGCAG
>JAZJYU010000128.1:0-1063 GCA_040390225.1 Actinomycetota bacterium
GTGCAAACCAGCACGAACAGCACCGCGATGATGTCGACGTTGCGCATGAAGAAGTGCGGACGTTCCGGCCACGGATGCTGGGTGGGCCACTGGGGCAGCACGCCGCGGTCGGTGAGAAGCACGCCGTCGGCAACCACCCAGGGCTGAGCGGGACCGAGCGGGATCCAGTCCGACCCGATGCTCTTCCGGGTGAACGAGCCGGCGCCGTCGCAGCCGACCAGGTAGGACGCGCGGTACGTCTCACCCGCCGCAACGACCTCGACGGTGCCGTTGTTCTGCGTCATCGCGGTCACAGTCGCGCCGAACCCGACCGTGACCGACGGCCAGCGTTGAAGTCCTTCGCGCAGCACTCCCTCGAGATCGGGCTGGTGGAACAGATTCGCCGGCGTCCAGCCCTGCGGTCCGCGGCCCGGGCCCCAGTTGACCGAGAACAGGGTTTCGTCGTGCTCGTCGGTGAAGTTCATCTCGGGAACCGGCAGCGAGATCTCCGCCACCCGGTCGCTGAGACCCATGGCCTGGAAGATCCGCATCACCTCACCGTCGTAGTGCACGGCGCGCGGGTCGGCGGTGAGGCCGGCGTTGGCTTCGAGGATCAGCGTCGACACGCCGGCCTGGCCGAGCAGGTTGCCGAAAGAGAGGCCGACGGGGCCGGCGCCGACGATGATGACCTCGTACTCGTCCGTCATGACTCGATCCTCGCAGTGACGCGCAACAACCGCTGCGCATTCGCGTCGAGCTCGGCCGCGAACAGCTCGTTCAGGTGACCCGGATCCGACGAATCCCATCCGCCGAAGTTCGAACCGTAGACCAGCCGTTCCGGGTTCGCCACTGCGCGCAGCAGGGCGAGCGAGTCATCCGAATGCACGTGCGTGTCGAACCAGAGCCTCCCGAAGGATCTGACGAACTCCTCGGTACCGATCGGCGCCCGCTCGAGCCCGGCGAATTCGAGCATGCGACCGTAGAGGAACGCCGCCGTGCCGCCGCCATGGCTGACCACGACGTCGAGCCGCGGATGCCGCTCGAGCACCCCACCGAAGACCAGCGCCGACACCGCGAGGGTTTC
>JAZJYU010000128.1:1073-1513 GCA_040390225.1 Actinomycetota bacterium
CTTGACGATTTCGTACTTGCCGCCCTTGCAGGTGACCGGATAGCCGTAGATCACGCCGCCCATCCAGCGGTCGAGCCGCGGATCGACGACGGAGGCCCCGACCCTGCCCATGGTCGAGTGAACGAAGAGCGGCACGTCGAGGTCCACGCAGGCCGAGTACAGATCGTCGAGGTCGGGGTCGTCGAGTCCCGGCCTCGCATCCGTTCCGATGTAGCCGCCGACCAGACCCAGCTCGGTCACCGACCGCTCCAGTTCCACGATCGCCGCGCCGACATCCTGCGCCGGCAATGACGCCATTCCCGCCAGACGGGTGCGGTCGGCGCCGCACCACTCGGCGAGCAGGTCGTTCGCGCGCCGCGCGAATGCGGTGGCGACCGGCGCGGGCGCGGTGTGGAACAGCCAGAGCGGCGACAGCGACACGACCTGCCGGGAGATGCCCG
>JAZJYU010000128.1:1523-2138 GCA_040390225.1 Actinomycetota bacterium
GCGTCCGCCGTCAGCGTCTGACGGGTGCCGATCGGCCAGCGGTAGCCACCGTTGACGAGCGTGCCGGAGCCGTGCGCGTCGCGGATGAGCCGTGGACCGAGGTCGCCCGCCTCGCCCAGCAGTGCGTCGAAGAAAAGGTGGGAGTGCACGTCAAGAATCATGCGGCGCCGCTCCAGGGGTGCAGCGACGACTGCGGCTCGAGGTGCAGCCACTGGTGTCCCCAGATCTCGTTCTTGCCACCGACCGCGGTGTCGAAGAACCGCATGGTCCAGACGGCCTCGTCGATCTCCACCGAATCGCAGCCGAGCTCCAGGTCGAACCCGCTCGGCGTGCGCGTGTAGAACGACAACTGCTCGTCTCCGGTGTGGCGGCCCATGGTCGACGACAGGTCGTATTCGCTCTTCTGCACGAGGTCGTATGCGATGCCCACCTCATTGAGGTCGTTCGACTCGATCATCAGGTGCTGAAGACCGAGCGGCTTGTCGGGCATCTCCCACAGCGCGATGCTGTGGTGCCGCGTGTTGGCGCGCATGAACATCATCACGCCACCATCGGGCAGCTTGACGACGTCGCTGCAGCGCACAACCGGCTTGTCGACATTGCCTGTGGCCGAAT
>JAZJYU010000129.1:0-2162 GCA_040390225.1 Actinomycetota bacterium
GGCCGCCGCCCCTGCAAGCGAAGGCAGCCCGAGCGCGTCGACCGCGTCGAGCAGCCAGAGCGCGGCCTCCTCCTCGCTGCCGTAGTACCGGGCGGCGCCGCGCGCGCGCATCGCGCAGGTGCCCGCCCGCAGCAGCTGCACACCCGGCATGGTCTCCTCGATGGCCTCGAGCACCGGCTCGAAGTGCCGGAGGTCGAGTTGGGCCTCGTAGGGGTGCACGGCGAGGTCGGGGCAGTGGGCCTGGGCGTCCCGCACCCGCTGCCCTCGTCTGACGCCCTCCCGCCTGGCCGTGGACGAGCAGGCGTAGACCTCGCCCTTCTCGATGAGGGCGAGCTTGGCATCCGCCGGCAACCCGTGGGTTCTCAGGGCGGCGATGATCGGCCAGTCGGGGCACCACAGCAGGATGGTGCGCATCAGCCGACCCGCCGCAGGTGGGTAGAGCTGGTCGAGGCCACACCAGCGAACTTCGTCGGTGAGGCCTCGACCAGCTCGACCCGCTCGACCCGCTCCGACGCATCGGGCAGCCACAGCCGCGCACTGCGCGGCCGCGCGTCGACCCGGCTCGACACGGTGACGGTGACCTGCCGGGCGGTGAGGTGGCCGTGACCCTGGCCGATACCGGTCCAGCTGCTCTCGCTGATGCTCAGCATCGCCTCGCTCTGCGGCCAGGTGCCGAGCACGATGAGCGTCGCCCCGCGCTGCCGCAGCCGGGCGGTGAGTCGCGCGACGCTGGAGTCGCCGGCCCGCTTGGGCGGCCGGGTGACCACGACGCCCACCACATCCGCCACCGCCGCCGTGACGGCGAGCCACTGCTCGCCCGGCCGCGGCACCAGCACGAGCCGGTCGAGGTCGATGCCGTATCCCTGTGCGGCCTCGACGCCGAACTCGGGGATACCGACCACCGCGCACCACGACCCGGCCGCCGATGGCCCGGCCAGCAGCGCCATGATGAGGGCGGATGATCGCTCCACCGAGTACGCGGCCCCCTGTTTCAGCCCACCGCCGGGCAGCAGCGACGCGATCGCCGGATGCGTGGGAACGAGCCGTGTGTCGAGCTTGGTCGCCTGCATCTGCCGGATGCGCGACTGCAGTTGCTCCACGGTGGCGCGCGTCGGCTCCCGCTCGAGGGTCGCCGCCGCAGATGCCATCTGCCCATAGTCGAACATACGTTCGATTCTGTCAATTGCTGCCGACATCCACCGGCGTGTCGACGCGTCTGCTCACGGGCCTGTCGCCTGGCCTGTCAGCAGGCCTGGACGGGTGCCTTCCTGCGAGCCGTTCGACGAAACAAGGACATCGAGATGGCGGGAGAAACGATGAGAAACGATGAGAAACGATTGTCCTTGTTTCGTCGAACGATCACACAGAGGCGCTGGTGCTCTCGAGCTCAACCGGTTCGGCGGAGACGGTCACCCGCCGATCACCGAACACCCACACCCGGTACAGCACGAACCGGAACGCGGTGCCGAGCGCAAGACCGATCACGTTGGTCGCGATGTTGTCATCGAGCAGAGACGTGAACCCGAAGCCGTAGTGCGACACCCACAGGCAGCCGAGGGCGATGAGCGATCCGATCGCGCTGACCACGCCGAACTCGATGCCCTCGCGCACGACCTGGGCCCGGCTGCCGCGGCGCCGCTGGGAACGGAAGGTCCAGTAGCGGTTGCCGATCCAGTTCACCGCGATGGCGAGCGTCGTCGAGATCACCTTCGCCACGATCGGATCGTTCGCGAGCACCGAGGTTCGCAACAGATTGAAAACGACGAGGTCGACGACGAAGCCGACGCCGCCCACCGCGAGGAAGCTCACCCCCTGGCGCAGCAGGTTACGCAACGCTGGCCTCCAGGGGGACAGCGGTGACGGGTGCCGGATGCCGTCTGCCGAACACGCGCGCCGGCAGTCCCCGGATCCCCCACACGGTGACCCGGCTCATCGCCTCGCGCACGATGCCTGAGCTCATCTTCGATTCGCCGTGAACGCGCTCGACGAACGTGATCGGCACCTCGGCGATGCGCAGGCCCGCCGTGTATGCGTGCCAGAGCATGTCGATCTGGAAGCAGTAGCCCTGGCTCTCGACGGAACGGTAGTCGAGTGCGTGCAGCGCGGAGGCGCGGAAGGCGCGGAAGCCGCCCGTGATGTCTCGCACCGGCAGCCCGAGAGCG
>JAZJYU010000129.1:2172-3565 GCA_040390225.1 Actinomycetota bacterium
CCGCGGCCGAAAAGCTGGCCGCCGACGCCCACGGCGTAGAAGCTGCCGCCCTGCGAGAGGATCATGCGCCCGAGCGGCCAGTTGACCACCTCGCCACCGGGGGTCCAGCGGGAGCCGAGCACGACATCCGCGTCGTCGAGTGCGTCCAGCAGCCGGTGCAGCTGTTCGGGCTGGTGCGAGCCGTCGGCATCCATCTCGACCAGCCGGTCGTAGCCCTCGGCGAGGCCCCAGTCGAAGCCGGCGCGGTAGGCGGCGCCGAGTCCCTCCTTGCCGGCGCGGTGCAGCACGTGCACGCGGTCGTGACCCGAGGCGAGCGCCGAGGCGACAGCACCCGTGCCGTCGGGAGAGTTGTCGTCGACGACGAGGATGTCCACCTCAGGCAGGCTCGTCATGAGCCGTGCCGCGATGATGGGGAGGTTTTCCCGCTCGTTATAGGTCGGGATGACGACCAGTGTGCGTTCGGTCATGACGATGCCTCCAGGGTGAGTTCGTAGACGGTGATGCGATTCACCAGGGTGGACTTGGTCACGACATAGCCGAGCTGTTCCAGCGTGACGATGTCGGCGGGTGTTTGCGTGTGCGGCAGTTCGAGCGCCCACACCGTCCTGGTGCCGTCAAGACGGGTTCCGAGCGGTGGCTCCGTGATATCCCACAGTCCCGAGGTCTGCCAGTGCGGGGTCACGAGACCGACATCCTGTAGACCGGTGAAGTCCTGCGGGTAGAGCCGTAATGCAAGCCGGGGGTCGCGGGATGGCCGCACAGTGCGGTCGAAGACGACCGCGTCACCAGGTGAGGCTTCGGAGCCGACGAGGGCCGCCGCCTGGCGCAGGTCGCTGCCGGGCTTACCGGGGTAGTTGGTGGCATGGTCCTTCGCGAACTCGGTGCGCGCGCTGACGTAGCTCGGCACGGCGAGCCCGACGATGAGGGCGACGGCCACCGCCCGCATCCAGGTGCGCGGGATGGCATCGATGCCGACGGCGATCGCGATGGCGACGACCGGCGTGCAGAACGACAGGTAGCGCAGGTTGTACATCGGCGTGATGGCGTAGTGGCCGATGACGAGCGCAGCGGTCGGCAGAATGAGCCAGCCGAACAGCAGCACGAGCCGGCTGCGGTAACGGCGGGCGACAACGACTGCGGCGACGGCGATGAACGCCCAGGCGACGATCGCGATCCAGGGCGTGCCGAACCACTGGGCGATGAAGATCGATTTCGCATTGGCGTAGTTGCGGCCGGCGAGGAATGCGATCTGGTGACGCTGACTGAGTCCGTAGACGAGCACGGGCAGGGCCGCCACGACGGCCACGACCGCCGAGAGAAGCCAGCGACGCAGCAGCATCCGGTTCTGCCGGGTCGAGAGCAGCACCAGCAGGTGAACTCCCGCGAGCAGCAC
>JAZJYU010000129.1:3575-3928 GCA_040390225.1 Actinomycetota bacterium
GGAAGAGGTAGATGGATGCGGCGACGGCGAGGCCGTATGCCACCCAGACCAGCCGGCGGGGCGTGCGGCTGCGAACCAGCAGCACGAAGAAGATGGTGAGCCAGACCGCGACGGCGGCGGTCATCGCGTACGCGCGGCCCTCTACTCCGTCGAGGTTGACACGGGGGATCGCGACGAACACGATCGCGGCAATGACGGCGACGCGTTTCGAGAAGAGCAGCGTGCCGAGCACAACGACACCGGCGACGGCGATGCCGACGGCGATGGAGCTGGGCAGGCGCACGGAGAGTTCGGATGCCCCGAACAGCGTGATCCAGAAGTGCATGAACAGGTAGTACGTGCCGTGCACGGCA
>JAZJYU010000129.1:3938-14632 GCA_040390225.1 Actinomycetota bacterium
GCCGCCGACAAGATCGAACAGCTGTGGGACCAGCACGGCATCCACCCGGCCGAGCTCGGCCCAGAGCGCCGAGAGCGGGCGTTCGGCGGAGACCACGGTCGCCGCCTCGTCACCCCAGAACGACGGGATCCACGATCCGGCGAACGACACCAGCGCACCAGCGGTGCCGAGCACGATGGCCAGGAGTCGCGGAACGGGCGTCCCGCCTCGCGTCGTCACCGCGAAGCGGGACGTCCGTTCCGCAGCTACCGTCCCACTCACACCTATTACCGTTACACGCGGTTCGTCACGTTGCCCGTGAATGTAAGCGAATTCAGGGTGAGAAGTTATACAGGCAACGTGACGGTGACACTCAGGCCGTTCGCGTTGGCGAGGGACACGGTGCCTCCCGCCGAGGTGACGATGGCGTGCACGATCGCGAGCCCGAGGCCGCTTCCGCCGCTGTTCTTCGCTCTCGACTCGTCGGGGCGGGAGAAGCGGTCGAACGCGACGTGGATGAAGTCCTCGGGCATCCCAGGCCCAGAATCGACCACGCTCAGCACCAGCCCTACCGGCGAGTGGCGCAGGGCGAGCCGCACCCAGCCGCCCTCGGGCACCGCCGCGATCGCGTTCGAGGTGAGGTTGTTGAGCAGGCGGCCGAAGTTGCCGACGGCGATCGGGTAGCGGTCATCGGTTGGGCTGTCGTCGACATCGAAATCGATGGTGACGCCCCCCGACACGGCGAGCAGTCGCGAGCGGTCGACGGATGCCGCCAGCTCGGCGGCCAGCTCGTCCCAGCTGCTCGACTGCGCCTCGGCGATCGGCTGCTCGAGCTGCGAGAGCTCCAGCAGCCCCGTGGCGAGTCCGGAGAGCCGGGCGACCGAACGCTGAGCTACGGTGATCTCCGCTTCAAGAGCCTCGGCGTCCCCGGAGTTGAGGTGGGCGAGTTCGAGCTGGGTCATCAGGATCGCGAGAGGCGTGCGCAGCTCGTGGCTGGCATCGGAAACCAGCTGGCGCTCGCGATCGACCGAGTGCCGTACCTCCACGATGAACTCGTTCAGGGTTGAGGCCAGACCGTCGAGCTCGTCCATCGCCGGCCCGACCGGCAGCGGTTCGGTCGACCCCTGAGCGACGAGTGCCTCGGCCTGTCGCCGCATCAGTGTCACGGGACGCAGAGCGAGCACCGTCAACAGATATGACGCGATGCCGAACCCGAGCACGATGACGACGGCGCTCACGATGAGGGCCTGCGTGATCCGGCCGAGCGACAGACCGGTCGAGTCGAGGTTGCGGGCGGTGACGATGCTCCACGTGCCGCCTGGGCTCGAGATCGACTGGTTGTAGACCCGGTAGAGGTCGTCTCCGCCCATCACATCGTGGGCACCGCCGAGCTCCAGCAGGGCGGGGAGCTTGGCGACCAGGGCGGCCGGCATACTCGATTCGACGGTGTGCCCTTCCGGGTTGATGACGAGTACCAGCTGGCCGCGACCGGGTCGATCCACGGTTGTGGGGTTGCTCGCCACCTCGACGACGAATGGCGCCGCGTCGTGCTGCAGCACCGTGGTTGTGGTCGTCGACAGGATCTGTTCCACCTGGGCTCGGAATCCGATCACAGCCGCGACGGCGAGTACGGCCGCGATGGCAAGTGTGCCGATGGTGATCCGCCAGCGGATGCTGAGCCGGCGGAGCATCCTCACCCGGCGACCTCGAGGGTGTAGCCCGTACCGCGCAGAGTGGTGATCCGCACTCCCGCCTCGGCCGGATCGATCTTGCGCCGCAGGTAGCTCACGTATTGGTCGACGATGTTGTGATCGATGTTGTCGGCACTGCCCCAGACCTCCTCAAGGATTCGCTGACGCGACACCGTCTGTCCGGCGTTGCTGGCGAGCAGGCGGAGCAGGCTGAATTCCTTGGGGCTCATCGCGATGGTGCGGTTTCCCACCTGCACGGTGAGGCTCATCGAGTCGAGACGGAGATCTCCCACCGTGACGGTGAGGCGGTCGCCGGCGGCATCCCGGCGCAGCAGCGCGCGCACCCGGGCGCTCAGCTCGACGAAGGCGAAGGGTTTGGTGAGATAGTCGTCGGCACCGGAATCGAGCCCGAAGACCCGATCCTCCACGGCATCGCGGGCGGTGATGAGGAGGATGGGAACCGAACTGCCGGTCTCACGAATGCGCCGGCACACCTCGAAGCCTGACATCTGCGGCAGCATGACGTCGACGGCTGCTAGCGAGATGTCGCCGCCGGCAACCGCGATGAGCGCGTCGACGCCGTTCGCCACCACGATCGTGTCATAGCCTTCGGCGCTGAGGCCGCGGTCGATCAGCCGGCCCATCTCCGGATCGTCTTCGACAATGAGGATCTTCACGAGAGCATGTTCCCACGGGTGGCTGTGGATATCGGGGATTGCGTGATCGGGGGTGCGGACCATACTGGCTGGCATGGCGAACCGTGACGAGAACACAGACGAACCGATCGACCTCCGGCCGCTGCCCGGCAGCGAGCGCATGGCGGCGGAGGGACTGAGGCCCGCTGCGGCCAGGCTGCAGTCCACCGACGAGATCGAGGCGACTGTCGTGCTGCGGCGCAGGGTCGACGTCGATCCCGCCGACGTGACAACCGGACCGCCGATGTCGCGTGCGGTGCTGGCCGAGACGATCGGCGCCGACCCGGCGGATGTCGCGCTCACCGAGTCCACGCTCGGCTCGCTCGGCCTGTCGATCGTCTCGACCGATGCCGCATCGCGTCGCCTGCGCGTGCGCGGCACCGTGGCGCAGATGTCGCGCGCGTTCGGCGTCGAGCTCGAGGCGGTATTGAGCCGCACGGTCGACGGAGACGAGGTGCAGCACCGGCACCGCACCGGTGGCCTGATGGTGCCGGCCGGTCTCGACGGCATCGTCACGGCGGTGCTCGGCCTGGATGACCGGCCACAGGCCCGCGCCGAGTTCCGTATCGCTGAGGCTCATTCCGTCACGGTGAGCTACACGCCGGTCGAACTCGGCGCCATCTACCGCTTCCCCGAGGGAACGGACGGCACGGGCGAGACGATCGCGATCATCGAGCTCGGTGGCGGCTTCGCCCAGAAAGAGCTGGATACCTACTTCTCGGGCCTCGGCATGGCGTCGCCGAAAGTGAGCGCGGCCGGGGTCGACGGGGGGAAGAACCGGCCGGGCAAAGACCCGTCAGGTGCCGATGGCGAGGTGCTGCTCGACATCGAGGTGGCCGGCGCGCTCAGCCCGGGCGCGCACCTCGTCGTCTACTTCGCACCGAACACCGACGCCGGCTTCGTCGACGCGGTGAGCGATGCCGCCCATGCCGCCGCCACGCCCACCTCGATCAGCATCAGCTGGGGCCAGAACGAAGACCTGTGGACCGCGCAGGCGCGCAAGGCGCTCGATGACGCGTTCGTCGACGCGGCAGCACTCGGCATCACCGTCACCGTCGCCGCGGGCGACAACGGGAGCGCGGACAGCGCGACCGACGGCCGGAATCATGCCGACTTTCCGGCATCCAGTCCGCACGTGCTCGCCTGCGGTGGCACCAGCTTGCGGGCGACCGGTACGAAGGTGAGTTCCGAAACGGTCTGGAACAACGGATCCGGCGGCGGTGCGACCGGAGGAGGCGTGAGCGACGTGTTTCCTCTGCCGGACTGGCAGGCGAAGGCTGGTGTACCGGCACCGACCGCGAAGGCGGGCGGTCGCGGTGTTCCCGATGTGGCGGCGGTGGCCGACCCCCAGACCGGCTACGAGGTGCTGGTCGATGGGCGTCGTGCCGTATACGGCGGAACGAGCGCGGTCGCTCCGCTCTGGGCGGCCCTCGTCGCCCGGCTCGCCCAGGCGACCGGTTCGCGGCTCGGGCTGATCAACCCGACGCTCTATGACGCCGCTGCGAGCGGGGCGGCTTCGGCCGGATTCCGGGATGTCGTCAGCGGTGACAACGGCAGCTTCAGCGCCCGCCGCGGCTGGGATGCCTGCACCGGTCTCGGCGTGCCCGACGGAACGGCTCTTCTCGCGGCCTTCAGGAAGCAAGCACAGCGGTAGCAAGCACAGCGGTAGCAAGCAGGCGCACCGAGCCGACCACAGAGTCTCACGCACTGTAACAGCCCGGAAACCCCGATCTGAACTACTCTCGCGGATGTGACAACACTCGATATTCCGGATGCCCCGGCGAAGACGAAACAGGACCGCTGGACGCGGTTCACCGACATCCCGCTGCTCGTCATCGCCGCGATCTTCGTCGTCGCGTACTCGTGGGACGTCATCGGCGACCTCCACGGACCGGCGGATGACGCCGCCCAGCTGGTCATCTGGATCACCTGGGGAATCTTCGTCGTCGACTTCATCGTGAAGCTGGCGCTCGCGCCGAGGCGCCTGCACTGGTTCTTCCGGCACATCCTCGACTTTCTGCTTGTGGCCCTGCCGTTCCTCCGCCCGTTGCGGCTGATGCGCGTCGCCATGGTCTGGACATCCGTGCACCGGGTCGCCGGACGCACCCTGCGCGGGCGGCTCGCCGTGTACGTGGTCGGTTCGGCCCTGCTGCTGGTGTACGTCGCGTCGCTGGCTGTGCTCGAGGCGGAGCGCAACGCGCCGCATTCCAACATCCACAACTTCGGCGAGGCGATCTGGTGGGCCTTCGTCACCATCACCGGCGTCGGCTACGGCGACTACGAGCCGGTCACGACCGAGGGCCGGATCGTCGCGGTCGGGCTCATGATCGCCGGGATCGCCCTCATCGGCGTCATCGCCGCCACGCTCGCCACCTGGCTGATCTCCGCGGTGCAGCAGCAGGAGGAGCAGGAGGCCGCGGCCACCCGCGACCAGGTCGCCGAACTGTCCGAGGCCATCGCCGAACTGCGCCGGGAGCTCACAGCCGGTCGGCCCGACGGCCCATAATCGTGGCATGACGTTTCAGGCGTACCTCGACACGATCAAGCAGAAGACCGGACTCGGCCCCGACGATTTTCGCCGGCTGGCCGCCGAGAAGGGCTACCTCGAGCCGGGTACGAAGGCGAAGGCGATCCTCGACTGGGTGAAGGCCGACTACGATCTGGGCCCCGGCCACGGAATGGCGATCGTCAGCATCCTGGGCCTGCATCAGGGCGCGGGAATGACCTCGGACGACAAGCTGGAGGCCCAGTTCGCCGGGGCCAAAGAGAAATGGCGTCCGGTGTTCGATTCTCTACTCGACGGTGTGGATGGCGAAGTCGGCCTGGCGCCGACGAATACCTATATCAGCCTGCTGAAGGGAGCGTCGAAGTTCGGCATCGTCGCCGTGTCGGGCGACCGGATGGATGTCGGCATCAAGCTCAGGGGAGAGCCGGCGGCCGGTCGTTTCGAGGCATCCGGCACCTGGAACAGCATGGTCACCCACCGGGTGCGGTTGATGGATGCCGGGCAGGCCGACGCGGAGCTGCTCAGCTGGCTGCAGCGCGCGTACGACGCCGCGAAATGAGGATGCCGATGGCGGCGAGGCCCAGGATCAGCACCGCGATCCCGACGATGTAGCCGATCGCCGAGGCACAGCCGCCGCCCGCGCTCGGGTCGAGGAACGGGTACGGGTACCAGCCGGTCACCAGACCTCGCGTCATGGTGAACAGGATCCACGCGGTCGGATAGATGGCGGCGAACCACAGCGCCCTCCAGCGCACTCGCACGGCGCCGGGCGTGACGATCCAGTCGATCACGACGAAGACCGGGATGGCGACATGCAGCACCTCCGTCGGCCAGTGGATGCCCTGGTAGCCGGGCGTGTGCAGTCCGCGCAGCAGGCCGTTGTAGACCAGGGCGGTGACGATCTCGTATGAGAAGATCGCGACCCGAATATTGGTGAGCAGCCGCGTATCGGGCAGGGCGCGCACCGCGATCACGCCACCGACGAGCAGCACCAGAACGTTCATCATGCCGGTCTGGTTGGTGAAGTACACGAAGTACTGGCCGGGGATGAAAATGCGGTGCACGGACTCGTCGACCACCTGTGTGACGATGGCCGCCAGCAGCAGCAGGCCACCTGCGATCCGAAGCACGCCGAACACACGGCGTAGCAAAAGTGTCGGGGTCGACGTCATTGTCATGGGCTCAGGGTAGTCCGTGCCGGCCAAAATCAACGTAACGTGGAACATGCATCCACCACGCTCCACCGAGAGGCCCCACTTGCCCGACGAATGCATTCACGGCTTCCAGGCCGGACTGTGCGACACCTGCTTTCCGAAACCCGTTCCGGTTGCGGTCGCTGCCAGCACCACGACCACCACCCGTTCACGCACGACGACCACGTCACGGTCGACCGTGTCGAGCCGTGCCGACCACAAGGTCGGTGAGCAGCGGATCTACCACGTGACCCACATCGACAACCTTCCCTTCATCATCGATGCGGGGGCTGTGCTCGCGGATCAGTCGCCTGCCGTCGACATCTCCTCTGCCGAGACGCGCGACGCGCGACGCGATACCCCAATCGGCGACGGTGTGGTCGCCGATTTTGTGCCGTTCTTCCTGTCGCCCAACGCGACGGTCTGGGAGGCGCTGCGGTCCGGGCGTGCGGATCCCCGACTGTCGCCAGAGGTTCGCGACATCCCGGCGGGGGAGTTCGTCATCCTGGTCTCCACCGTGAAGGTCGCGTCGACCATGGAGGTCGCCGTCGCGGACGGCGATGCGGCCAACACGTTCACCCGGTTCACGGCCGCCGCGGATACCAACGACCGCGCGCTTCGTACCCTCCGCGCCAACGACGACGCCATCCTCGGAGCCGAGCTGCTGGTGAAGGGATTGTTCCCGTTCGAGCAGGTCTCCCTGATCGGGGTCGCCAACGACCGGGCACGGGATGCCGTGAAGCAGGTGCTGCAGGCGGCCGCGCACGAACCAAAGGTGGCGGTCTACCCGCCGTGGTTCGGGCGCTAGCAGTGCTGGCTAGAACCAGATGCTGAGCCAGGGCGTCACAGTCGCGTGGAAGCAGTTCTCCACGACCGCTGCGGCTCCTGGGGTCAGCTCTTCGATGAGTCCCGCGCGAGCCAGCGTGACCGCGGAGACGCCACCGAGATAGATCGCTCCGAGCTCGCGCACGTCGAGGGCCACGGCGTCCGCGTCATCCGGGATGTCGCCGTCAAGCGGTGTGACCACCGCCGTGCCGTCGCTGGAGATGGTGAGCAGCCAGCGGCCCGTCGCGAAACCCTGATCGTCGGTCACGTCGAGCACCAGGTGCCCGGGCGAGTGGTATCGGCGCCCGACGAGTGCGGCCGGCAGGTCGACGATGCGCACCCAGAGGTGATCGCGTTCCAGCGACTTGCTCGCCGCGCGGTAGTCGCTGATCAGCCAGCGGACCGGCTCGTCGATCGCCCGCAGCGGGGCGCGCACCTCGTCGACCAGGTCCATCGAGAGAAAGTGCTGCCACAGTCCGGCGTAGGCGTCGTCGGTTGCGGTGGCGAGGTAGTTGATCTTCACCACCGCACGATCCGCGGCGGTCTCGTGGTCGACCACCACGTAGATCGCGAAGCCCTGAGCGACACCGCCGTCGTCGTCGTACCGCACATACCGCAGCTCTCTGAGGTGCTTGTCGTCGTCAAGGCCGACGAGGCGCTCCCACAGCACGCCATGGAATTCGATCTGGCCGGGAGTCGCCAGCCTCACGCGTTCGATGATCTCAGCGCCGTCGGCAAGCAGCTGATCGCGCTCCACGAAGTGGGTGCGACCGGATGCTGCCGGCCCGGTCCACCGCAGACGCCGGGTATCGATGCTCCAGTCGGCCGTCATCGCGGACGGTGCGAAACCCCAGCGCGAGTAGATCGTCGACTCCGAGACGGTGAGGATCGCCAGCGGCACGCCGAGAGCCTGCGCGGTGCGCAGCTCCGACGTGAGCAGCTCCGTCGCGATTCCGCGGCGCCGGTGCGTGGGCGAGACGGTGACGACGGAGATCGCCCAGGCCGGAACGCTGGTGTGGCCGGGAACGGTGAGGTCGGTGTGCCATGCACCGATGGTGGCGACCGGACTCTCGGGATTGGCGGCCGTGTCATCCCACACCCCACTCGCACGGCGTTCGATCCAGACCGGCCTTCGCGCCGAGACGACCTCGGAGGTCGTCCTCTCGCCGAGGAACCCGCGGCCTATCGCCTGGAACCAGGCTTCGAAGGTCTCGGGCGCGGTGATGTCGACACGGGCGAAGCGCAGACCGCGCTTCTTGAGCGCTGCGGCGGATTGCGCGTCGATGGGAAGGTCGCTGAAATCGGTCACACTTCAGGGTAGGACCACGCACCGACTGCGCGCCTGATTCAATAGGGGGATGACCGGGTACCTCGACAACGCCGCTGCCCTCGATCACCTGGCCGACCTGGCCGCCTTCGTGGAGGCGTCCCCATCGAGCTACCACGCCGTGGCGGAGGGTGCGCGCCGGCTTCGAGCAGCATCGTTCACCGAACTGGCCGAGGTCGACGACTGGTCGACGGGCGCGGGGCGCCACTTCGTGATTCGGGATGGCGCCATCATCGCCTGGATCTCTCCGGTTTCCGCCGGGCCGACCACGCCGTTCCGAATCATCGGTGCGCACAGCGACTCGCCGGGATTCGTGCTGAAGCCCAACCCGGTGACCGTAGCTCAGGGCTGGGTGCAGGCGGGCGTGGAGGTGTACGGCGGGCCATTGCTCAACTCCTGGCTCGACCGCGAGCTGGAATTCGCGGGTCGACTTGTCTTCGAGGACGGCACGACGTCGCTGGTACGCACCGGCCCGGTGCTGAGATTCCCGCAGCTCGCCGTTCACCTCGACCGCACCGTCAACTCGGATGGTCTCGTGCTGAACCCCCAGGTGCACATGAACCCGGTGATCGGCGTCGGCGACCCGTTCGATCTGCTCTCCCGGCTGGCCGCTTTCGCGGGTCGCCCTGACGATCGCATCGCGGGCTACGACATCTCGGTCGCCGACACGGCGAAACCTGCCATCTTCGGCATCGACGGCGAGCTGTTCGCGTCGGGCAGGCTGGATAACCTCGGCTCGGTGCACGCCGGTCTGACTGCGCTGATCGACGCCGAGCCGTCGGACGCGATCGCCGTGTTCGCCGCCTTCGATCATGAAGAGGTGGGATCCGCGTCGACCTCCGGGGCGGCGGGGTCGTTCCTCGAGGATGTGCTCGCGCGGCTCTCGTCGGAGCCGATCGCGCGCGCCCGGGCCTTTGCCGCATCCTGGTGCCTGTCCGCCGATGCCGGGCACGCGGTGCACCCCAATTACCCGGAGCGTCACGATCCGGCCAATCGCCCGATCGTGAACGGCGGTCCGCTGCTGAAGATCAATGCCAACCAGCGGTACGCGACGGATGCCCTGGGCGCGGCCGAGTGGGCTCGTGCCTGCACGCGTGCCGGAGTCCGCTTCCAGGAGTTCGTGTCGAACAATGCGGTGCCATGCGGATCCACCATCGGGCCGATCACGGCGACCCGGCTCGGCATCCGCACGATCGACGTCGGAATACCTCTACTGAGTATGCATTCCGCCCGTGAGCTGTGTGGCGTGGCGGACCCCCACTCCCTGACGCTGGCGATCGGTTCGTTCCTCACGGTGTGATCGTCACCAGGGTGCCGAGCGGCACGGCATTGACCGCGGCGACGGCAGCCGCACCGAGCCGCACGCAGCCATGCGACACCGCGCCGGTGGCCTCCTTCTCGTAGTGCAGACCGATCAGTCCGCCATCGCTTCCGCCGAACGGTTCATCGGCGGCCGTCGAATGCAGGGAGGTGAGTTGCACCGGGTGGTTCGACTGCCGCTGGGACGCGTCGAAATACCGGGCCTGCAGGTAGCCGGTCACGCCCGTGGGCGTGGGGTCGTCTCGGGTGCCGACACCGACCGTGAAGCTTCTGCTGCTCTCGGGCGACTCGATCGTCAATGTCCCTTGCGACACCGAGATCATGATCCTCGTCTCGAGTGCGACCGGCCGGCTCAGCGACGATCTCGGCATCCAGGCACTGGTCTGAGCCGCCGCCGGGCCGGCGGAGGGCAGCGCCTGGCGCGCCGGGGTGAGCACGCGCACCCAGTCGCCGACGCGGTCGACTGCGACGACGACGGTGTTCTCGCCGAGGAAGTCGTGCTCAGGAAGCGTCGCAACAGCGGTGCCTCCCGGAGCGTCGAAGAGCGGGGCATCGTCGATGAGAGAGTATGCGGTGCCCGCGCTGGCCGAGAAAGGCCATGCCTGCAGCCCCGGGATCACGGCGTTGTACTGCGCGATCGGCAGCGCTGCAACAAGCGCGAGTGCGATGATCACCCGCTCACCACCGGCAGATGGGCTGCGGGTACGATCACCGAGATCTCGTCGGCGTCACCGCAGTCCCCGGTCGCCACCACGACCCCGTCGACCGTCGCAGTGGCAATCCAGAGAATTCTCCCGACCTCGCTCTCGGTCAACGGAAAGGCCTCCGACTCGTAGTCGCCATCCGTCGTGACGGTCAGCGCCGAACTGGCGACGAGGTTCGCCGCCGTGCAGTCGGCGACCCGCGCCTCCGCCGTCTGCAGGTAGCCGTGCCACTCGAGTCGCTCGCCCGCCGTCGGTACTCCGGTCGCGTGCACCGTGTCCTCGACGGTCGAGCCGACCATTCCCGTCGCCTGCGCGGTGGTGTTGATCGCCGGGACCAGCCGGTCCGCGGTGTCGGACGTCGTCGTCTGGAAGGTGATGGGGCTGGAGGTTCCCGACGCGGTGAGAGTCTGCGAGCCGGGCGTCGTGTAGACGTGTACGTTCGCCGCTGGGGCGG
>JAZJYU010000130.1:0-3972 GCA_040390225.1 Actinomycetota bacterium
CCTCTTCGATCCTGAGCGCCAGGTCGAGCGATGGCACCGCGAGCACCGCGTGCCCGAGACCCTGGGGCCCGGTCTTGAACGAGGTCGTCGACCGCCCGCCGATGAATGAGCGATCGAGGCTCACCGGTCCGGTGAAGAGCTCATGGCGGATGCCGAAAGGGTCCGCGAAGATCGCGATCTGGCGCACCATCCGCTCCGCAGCCAACTCTCCGGAGCCGATCTCGACCTCGACGCCGTCGGCCCGGAACTCGTCGACGATCGATCGCCACACGGCGGGACTGGACGCCTCCCAGCCGAGGTAGGCGATCCGGTCCTCGGCGCCGGGGATGACTCTCAGCCGGTACGGCCGGTCATCCCAGCGCACTGAGACCGTGCCGTCGGCATCCGTGCCGGTCTCCACGCCGAAGATCGTGCCGAACGGCACCCAGTCCGCGGCTCGGGGCGACTCGAAACCCAGGTACCCGAGGCTGTGCATTCTCGACACGACACCGATCTCCTTCGATCCGTAGTACGGGGCACACGCACCCGATCCTGTTTCGACAGTAGGTTCGCGTGGCGCGCGGGCACAGGGGCTTCGCTCCATGGGAAGCATCGATGCTGTCAATGGTCAGGCGATGAGTACATTGGAGCGGGAAGGAGTGTCGTCATGCAGCTGAGAAGCGTCGATCTGAATATGCTCGTCGCCCTGGACGTGCTGCTCGAGGAGCGCAACGTGAGCCGCGCGGCGGAGCGCCTGCTGATCGGCCAGTCGGCGATGAGCTCGACACTCGCACGACTGCGCGCCCTGTTCGACGACCCGCTGCTGGTGCGGGAGGGCAGGGTGTTCACGACCACGACATTCGCCGACTCACTGGTTGCTCCCCTTCAGGAGGCCCTCGCCATCCTCGAATCGATGCTGAGCGGCGGCGATACGTTCGACCCGGCGGTCGATGCGCGCACCTTCTCGATCATCGCCAGCGACTATGTCGCGCTGGTCATCCTCCGGCCGCTGCTCGAGAAACTGCACACGATAGCCCCGAACGTGCAGCTGAACGTGAAGCCGATCGAACCCGACTTTCTGGAACAGGTGGCACGCCGGCAGGCCGACCTTCTCATCACTCCCCGCGAGCTGCTGCCGACACGGGTGAACCTCATCGTCGAACCGCTTTTCACCGACCGCTATGTCTTCGTGATGGACGCGGCGAATGCGGCCGCCGGCAGAACGCTCGACGCGGAACTGTTCCATTCGCTCCCCTACCTCGTCACGACCCAGGGCGGGATGCCGACGATGGTGGAGTCGCGTCTCGACGACCTCGGCGTGCGACGGAACGTCGAGATGGTGGCCCAGTCGTTCGTGATGGCACCGTTCCTGCTTCCAGGAACGCAGATGATCACCGTGATGCAGGAGCGCCTCACCCGGCTGATCATGGACGGCCCGAGCTTCAGCGTGCACCCGTCGCCCTTCGACCTCGGCACGATCACCGAAGCGATGGTCTGGGCTCCCCGGCAGACGAACGACGCAGGGCTCGAGTGGCTCAGAGGCCAGCTGCGCGAGCTCGCCGGCACGATCTGACACGGTGAATGGCCGGTCCCCGCACGGGAGACCGGCCATTCACTTCGCTGCTGCTACTTGCTCCAGAGCTTCTCGAGCGCGGTCTGGTAGCCCGTGCCGCCGTACCAGTTGCTGCTGTCCCAGCCGTTCTGGGTGAGGTCGAGACCCTTCACGTTCTTCGAGTTGAAGACGCGCACCGGCTCGGTGTACTTGCTGCCGTCGACCGCCTGGCCGGCCATGAGGCGCATCAGCATGTCGGAGTTCATCCACGACTCGCGAACCGTGTCCCAGCCGATGCTGTACTCCAGCGTCTGACCGGCTGCGATCTTCTGCAGGTCACCCGTGGTCGTCACCGTGTTGGTGCCCTTGAGGTCGCTGCGGCCCGCGTCGGTCGCACCCTTGATGACACCGTCAACATCGGCGGAGAACTGCGGGAACAGGTAGTTGATCGACGGGTCTGCCAGCAGTGCCGCACTCACCTTCGACGGGAGGTTGGCCAGGTCGGCCGACTTCGTGTCGATGGTCGTGACCGTGCAGCCCGAGCACTTCTTGAGCTCGGCGACGCCGCCCTTGTCCATCCACTCCTGGGTTGTGGGGCTGTCGATCGTACGGATCGCCAGCACGTGCGCTTTGCCCTTGGTCGATGCGATGATGGCGTCCGCCGCGAGTGCGGTCGCGGCCACGATGTCGGGACCGCCCAGCTGAACGCTGTCGGGGCTGCCGTCCGGGCGCGCTGTCGTGACGAGTGCGACCGGGATCTTCGCAGCCAGCACGGCGTCGTAGGCCTGCTGCGCGATCACGGGCGGGAGCGAGTCGAGGATGACTCCCCCGGCCTTGGTATCGATCGCCTGCTGGAAGCAGGCGGCTACTGACGACGGGTTGGATGCGCCGTCGCACAGCTTCGCCGTCACACCGACCTTGCTGAACGCGTCTGCGTACGCCTTGAAGCTGGTCGCGAAGATCGGGATGGCCGCGACTGCCGGGATGTAGATCACGGTCTTGCCCTTGAGCGAGGCGATGTTCGTGATCGGGTCGGTCGGCACGAAGCCGGTCGTGTTGGAGGTGTGAGCGTCGACGTTCTTCTGAGCGGACGCGACCAGCGCGCTGTCGCCGGATCCCGAGCTCGATGATGCCGAGGGGGTGGCGCTCGCGCAGCCGGCGAGCAGCAGCGCCGCGGCGGCGGTCGCCGCGATCACCGCGCCGAACCTCGCCTGTGTGTTGTGAAGGACCATTGCTGTGTGCCTTTCCTGTAATCGGGTGGTGGCGGCGCGCCGATGCGCCGTCATCCGGGAACGCCCTGGGGCGAAATCGTGGGGAATGGGTCAGTCGCGTGTGCTTCGCCGTCGCACCAGCGTGGAGATGGTGACCGCGAGGATGAGGGCCGCCCCATAGAACACCTGGCTGATCCAGCCGGAGTAGCCGAGAATCTGAAGGCCGAGGATGCCGGTGGCGAGAAAGTAGACCGCGATGATCATGCCGATCGGGTTGAACTCGCCGGGCTGCACGATGGCCGTGCCGAGGAACGCCGCCGAGAACGCCGGCAGTAGATAGCCGCCCGAGCTGGACGGGTCGAAGCCGCCCAGGCCGGCCACCAGGATGACTCCGCCGATGCCGGCGAGAAGCGCCGCGACGACGTATGACCCGACCCGGATGGCCGACACCCGCACGCCCGCCAGCCGCGCGACCTCGGGGTTGGAGCCGACGAACCGCATATGCCGCCCGAGCGGGGTGAAGGTGAGCACGTAGAACACGATGAGCACGGCGACCAGCCCGTAGAAGAACGAGATCGGCAGGCCGAGCACGACGGTGTTCGAAATGGCGGCGAACGATGACGGCAGGCCGCTCACCGTGTTGAGATTCGAGATCAGCAGTGCGATCCCGAGCAGCAGGGTGCCCATCCCGAGCGTGATCACGATGGGGTTGATCTTCAGCTTGACGATCAGCAGCCCGTTGGCGAAGCCGACCACGACCGAGCTCAGTACGGCGACGATCACCGCGAACCAGACGGGCTGGTGGTTCAGTACGACCATCACCGGGATGATCGTCGACGACAGTCCCATCGTCGACGCCCCCGAGAGGTCGAACTCGCCCACGACGAGCACGCACACGAGAGCCAGGCCGAGGAAGACCAGCGGCTGCTGCGACCCGAAGATCGCACGGAAGGTGCCGTACTGCAGAAAGCTCACCGGCGTCATGGCGGTGTAGAAGATCGCGAGCGCGATCCAGAGCAGAACGATCGCGTACCGGCCGAACAGGGACTGCGGGGTGAAGTGCGACGGCGGCCGGAACCGGGTGGGTGCCGGAGCGGTCGATGTGACGTCAAGCTGCGACATGTTCGTGCTTTCTCGTAGTGTCCGGATAGGTGGCGTCGATAACTTTGCTGGTGAGGGTGATGTCGGCGGTGAACTCCTCGGCGATGATCAGGTTGGCCAGATCGGGCT
>JAZJYU010000130.1:3982-14728 GCA_040390225.1 Actinomycetota bacterium
GAGCGATTGCGTGTCGAGACCGGCGCCGGATAGTTCGACCGCGACCTTCCCGTCCCGCAGCACGAGCACGCGGTCGCACACCGCGGCGAGGTCACTCGTCTCGAGCGACGAGATGAGAATCGCGGTACCGCCGTCGGCCTGCTCGCGCAGGGCGCGCAGGATGTCCGCGCGGGCGCCGACATCCACCGCCTGGGTGGGCTCATGCAGCACGAGTGCCTTCGGCCGGTTGAGCAGCCACTTGGCCAGCAGCAGCTTCTGCTGGTTGCCCCCGCTGAACGACCCTGCGTGAAGGTAGGGGTCAGGCGGGGTGAGCCCGAGGGTTTCGACCGTGGTGCGGAACTCCTCGAGCTGCCACTCGCGCCGCAGGAACAGTCCGCCGCGCCCCGATAGCAGCCGCGGCAGCGCCAGGTTGTCGAGGGCGAGAAGGCCGGTCGCGATGCCCTGCCCGGCGCGGTCGCCCGGCACCAGGCTGATACCCAGGGCGATCGCACGCCCCGGAGTCAGCTTCGCCGCAGAGACGGTCGTGCCGCCGATCTCGACCGTTCCGCCGAGTGCCCGGGTGGCACCGGAGACGACATACGGCAATTCGTCGTAGCCCGACTCTGCCGTGCCGATGACGCCGACGATCTCGCCCGCGTGAAGGCTGAGGGAAGCGCCGTCGAGGTACTTCGCCGTGAGATCGTTCGCCTCCAGCACCACGGGGCCGGCATTCGAAACCGTGGGCCGAAGCGCGCCGGACGCCTCCTCTCTGGCCAGCTTCGAGCTGCCCAGGATGAGACGGCCCAGCTCTGCTTCGCTGAGTCCGGCAGTCGGGTGGGCGGAGACGGTGACGCGGCCGTCTTCGAGTACCGTGACGCGGTCGCACAGCGCGAGCACCTCATCCAGCCGGTGACTGACCAGCAGTACGGAGGTTCCGGATGCCGCGAGCCGTCGCACCTGGTCGTAGAAGTCGTGCAGCACGTCGCGTGGCAGCGACTGGGTGGACTCGTCGAAGACGATGCATCCGCCGCCAGGAGCGATGCCCTGGATCGCACGGGCGATGGCGACGCTGGCGCGCTGGCCGTGGTTCAGTGAGCCGACCAGGGCGTAAGGGTTCACGTCGCCGGCACCGAGAGTCGCGAGAGTGCTGCTCACGTCGGCCGCCTCGGCGCTCCACCGGATCCGCCGGCTCACGCGGCCGACCTGGAACCGGCCGATCCGCACGTTCTCGATCACGTTCGCGCGGTCGTCGAGCCCGAGATTCTGGTGCACGAATGACAGCCCGACGCCATGCAGGTCGTGCGGCCGCACAGGCAGGTCAAGGTCCGTGCCGTCCACCGCGATGCTCGCCCCCGCGTCGGGCGCATAGAAGCCCGAAAGCAGTTTGATCAGCGTCGACTTGCCCGATCCGTTCTGGCCGACGAGCCCGTGAATCTCTCCCGGCAGGATCTCGAGTGCCGCGTCGTGCAGCACCGTGACGCGCCCGAAGGTCTTCGACGCGTGGGCTACAGACAGGCGCGGACGCATTCTTCTCCTCCTTGAGAGACCGGCGCGAGACGCGCCGGGGTGGTCATGCCGACACTAGGTGCGCCGGTCGTCTCCGAGCGAGGGCGCGAATGCAATGCCCGCTATCGACTGGATCGATAGATGGAATTCAGCCGAGGAAGAACTCCGCGAGTACGGGCGCCAAGACGGCCTGGTCTACGCCGTGATGCTGGCCCTCCATGCCGAGACGGCGGGCGCCCGGAATCGCCGCGGCAGCGGCATCCGCCGCCCTGGCCGCCCATGGCGGGCTGAGCAACCCGTCGATGACGAGTGCCGGGATGTCGACGGCGGCGAGCAGCGCTGACGGCACCCTCCCGTCGCCAACGATGGTGAGGTCGTATTCGGCGGTCGGCGCGATGTCGAGCATGGCCGGCCAGAACGGCTGCTGCTTGGCCTGGTCGATCGCGGCCGGTGTCATGCCCGTCTCGGACATGAACAGTTCGGCGGCGGTCTCGCGGTCGTCGACGGCGAGGGCGGCTCGCACCTTCGGTAGTACGCTCGCGTGCGGCGGCGCGGCCGGGTCGAAGGTGAACGGCGGCTCGTAGGCGACGACCCTCGTGATCGGCAACTGCTGTGCGGCGGCGAGCAGCGACAGGATCGCGCCCGACGAATGCCCGTAGACCAGCGCCGTTCCACCGGCGGCGTCGATCACCGCCGCGAGATCCTCGAGCTCACGATCGACGGAGTACGGAAGGGTGTCGCCGCTGTCTCCGCGGCCCCGACGGTCGTGCACATAGACGGTGAACCGCTTGCTGAGTGCCTGCGCGAGCCCGGCGTGCGACTGCCGGGTGCTGAACGCGCCGCCCACGAGCACCACGGCCGGACCGCTGCCGACGACGTCGAATGCGATTCGGGTGCCGTCTGCGGAGAGCGTTGTCGCGGTCATGGGAGCAAGGCTAGCTTCCCGCCGGGGTGCCCGCCCTTCAGCACTTCGAGTGCCTCACGTGCGTCCGCCAGCGGGAAGGTACGGGCAACGGGAACGACCAGGTCGCCGGATGCGGCAAGCGCGACCAGCCTGGACCTCGCCTCGTCGCGGAACACGGCACTCGCCGGCATTGCTCCGCCGATGGCGAGTATGCCGAGTTCCTTCGCCGCAGCCTGATTGGCGATGGTGACGATCCGCTGACGGTCGGGCACGAGGGCGATGGACACCTCGGCGGCTTCCGGCGTTCCCACCGTGTCGATCGCGGCATCCACCTCACCGGCCAGGTCGCGCACGCGATCCTCGAGTCCGGGGCCGTAGACGACCGGCTCGCCGCCGAAGCGGCGCACCTCGTCGAAGTTCGCCTCGCTGGCCGTGCCGATCACGCGGGCCCCGATCATGCGCGCCTGCTGCAGTATGCTCACGCCCACGGCACCCGACGCACCGTGCACCAGCACCGTGTCGCCGGCCTTGACCTTCGTGACATGCAGCGACTCCATCGCGGTCGCGCCGGCGAGCAGCAGGTTGGCGGCCTCGGGAAAGCTCAGACCGCTCGGCTTGCGGAAGACGTTCGAGGCCGCGACGGTGATGCGTGTGGCGTAGCCGCCCGACACCCGGTATGCCAGCACTTCGTCGCCGACCTGGAAGTCGGTGCCGTTGCCGACAGCACTGATCACGCCCGCGAGCTCGTACCCGATGGGGATGGGCAGAGGCCGGTCGGATGGCTGGACCGTGTGCTTGTAGTCGGCGGGGTTCATCCCGGCGGCGCGCACCTCGATGGTCACCTCCCCCGCTCCGGGAACCGGAACCTCCGCGTCGACGAAAGCGAATTTGTCCATGCCGCCGAAGTCGGTGGCCACCCAGTGCTTATCAGTGCTCATGCTTCGAACCTACGCCCGCTGTCGCCGGCCTGGCGTACCGTGCCCGCCATGGATGTCATTCTGATCCCGGGTTTCTGGCTGGACGCGTCGTCATGGGATGACGTGCCCATCCCCGGTCACCGTCTGCATCCGGTCACACGCTCGGGCGACACCCTGCAGGAGCAGGTCGATGACATCGCCGCTCGCGTCGACGCGTTCCCCGGCAAGGTCGTGCTGGTCGGCCATTCCGGTGGCGGAGCGATCGCGCACGCGGTCGCGGATGCCCGGTCCGGCCGCATCGCAAGGGTCGTCTACGTCGACAGCTGGCCCGCCGGTGATGGCGGCTGCATCAACGACGAACTGCCGGTCGTCGGCGACGTGATCCCGTTGCCCGACTGGAATGTCTTCGATGACGCCGACCTGGTAGACCTGACTCCTGTGCTTCGTGCCGACTTTCGCGCTCGTGCCCTGCCCGAGCCGAGGCGGGTCGCCTCCGATCCGATGCGGCTGCACGACGAGCGGCGGTACGAGGTGCCGGTGACGATCATCGCGTGCGAGTTCACCGAGGAGCAGGCGAAGGGCTGGGGCCTGACCGAGCTCGCCCGCGTCTCCGACGTGACCTGGATCGAGCTGCCAACCGGCCACTGGCCGCAGTTCACCAAACCCGTCGAACTCGGCAGGGCCATTTCGGCGGCGATTGGGTCAGACTGAGGCATGGCCGAACCCACTTATCTCGAACGCGCAGACACTCGCGTCGCCGTCTACATCGACTTCGACAACATCGTCATCTCGCGATACGACCAGAAGTCGAAGCGCGGTCAGTTCCACAAGGACGAGGTGCGCAAGTTCGATCCCTCCTCACCGAATAGCGAGGTGGCGAAGAAGCTGGATGACGCCACGGTCGACCTGGGGGCGGTGCTCGACTTCGCGTCGTCCTTCGGCACGATCGCGGTGTCGCGCGCGTACGCGGACTGGTCCGTTCCGGTGAACGCGAGCTACCGCAGCCAGCTGATCGAGCGGGCCGTCGACCTGGTGCAGCTGTTCCCGACCGTGCAGTCCATGAAGAACGGCGCGGACATCCGCCTGGCCGTGGATGTCGTCGAAGACCTGTTCCGCCTGTCCGACCTCACCCACGTGGTGATCGTCGCCGGGGATTCCGACTACATCGCGCTCGCCCAGCGCTGCAAACAGCTCGGCCGCTACGTGGTCGGCATCGGCGTCGCCGGCGCCACCTCGAAGGCTCTGGCCGCGGCCTGCAACGAGTTCAAGGACTACGACGCGCTGCCGGGGCTGACCGTCACCGAGCCGGCCGCCCCGGCCCGAAAGCAACCGACCAAGAACACCGCATCGGACCTGCTGGTGCGCGCCCTCCAGCTCGGCCAGTCGAAGACGGATGACGAATGGCAGTCAAGCGGAACGGTCAAGAACCAGATGCTGCGCATGGACCCCACCTTCCAGGAGCGCGCACTGGGGTTCCGCTCGTTCAGCGACTTCGTGAAGTCCCTGGATGCGCTCGTGGAGCTCGACGAGTCGCAGTCGTCACGGCCGATGCGGTTGCGGGGGAAGGGGTAGGCGCAGTCGCTACCGCACCATTCGCAGGTCGACCACGTTCCATCGCGCGTCGAGCTTCTGCGCGCCGTCGAGCGCGAAGCCGTTCCGCTCGTAGAAGCGGCGGGCCCTCGGGTTCTGGCCCAGCACCCAGAGCGACGTCGGCCTGTCAGCGACCGCCACATCGAGAAGCAGCTGTCCCGCACCCGAGCCGTGCTCGGATTGCAGCAGGTAGAGGCTCCACAGTTCGAGCGGTCGCGCCGGCGGATCGTCGCGGGGCGGTCCTGACGAGGAGAAGCCTACGATCTCGCCGTCGCGCTCGGCGACCCAGACGTCACTACCCCCGTGCTCGAGCGACTTCGCCCAAACGCCCTCGCGCATCTCGAGCGTGAAGTCCTCGAGCAGCGCGGGGTCGATCACGTGGGAGTACGCCTCCAGGTGCGCTGCCAGGTGCACGCGAGCGATCGCGGGAGCGTCCAGGAGCTCGGCCCTTCGCACAACCGTGTTCATCGCAACAGGCTAGCGTCGGCGATGTCCTTGTTTTGTCGAGCTCTTTGAAGAAGCTGGGGTAGCTCGTCGGTGAGGTCTCGACGAGCTCGACCTGCTTACGCGCCGGAGATGGCGCGCCAGCCGCCGGCGCGATTGTTCGCGATGATCGCCCGGAACATCTCGGTCAGGGCCGACACGTTGATCGGGTCGCCCTCATAGAACGAGATCTGCCGCGCCGTCTTGTTGCCGTGACCCGCGGTGATGATACCCGCCGGGTCCGGCACGATGCCGCCGTCATAGAGGAACACGTTCACGTGATCCTTCGTCGCGAGCAGCGCGCAGATGTTGCCGTCGAGGGTGAAGTACGGCTGCACGGATCGCTTGATCGTCTCCACGACATCCGGGTCCGCCGAGTGCACGATCGCGCGCACCTCCCGGCAGACATCCGCCTGCCACTCGGGCAGCGCGTCTATATACGCGTCAATCCGCGGATCGCTCATCACGAGCCTTCATGAGGAACAGTCTGCCGCGCCCCTAGGCTGAGCGCCATGAGAAGACTCACCGTCGTTGCCGCCGCCATCATTGTCGCCGCGACCCTGGCCGGATGCTCGGCCGGCGAGAAACCACTGCTCGACACCCAGCCGACCATCCTCGCCGCACAGGACGGCGACATCCTCCGCTCCCTCCACGCGACTCTCGCCGGCCCTCTCGGCGGCATCAGCGGCGTGGGCTACTACGCGGTCGAGCATTCGCTCATGATCCCGGCGCTCGCGCCCGGGTCGTGCGCCAACTCGGTGTGGCCCCTCATCCTGCTCGACCGCGACGTGAAAGACACCACCGGCGAGATCGAATCCGGCCAGGATGTCGTGATCGGCACCCAGCATGTCACCCAGCTGGTGCGCACCTTCACGACCGTTCAGCAGGCCCGCGACTTCCTCTCCGCGAGCGAGACCGCGCTGGCCGCCTGCCCCAAGTACACGGTCGCGTCGAAGACGCACATCACGCAGACCATCGCCGGCGCGAGGGACGGCGGATACGCGCTCGACACCGTTTCGACCACCAGCGGCGAGAAGCTTCTCAAGACCCACCGGCTGGTCATCCGCGACGCCAACGTCATCTTCTCGGTGAGCGGGGTTCCGGATACCCCGACAGCGAAAGTCGCGCAGGCGATCCAGAAGCGTATCGCCGGCTGACCACTCCTCCACAGCCCAGTCGCGGCCTCTGTTTCCACAGAAAAAATGCTGTTCAGAATGCTGTTAGCAACAGGGCTGATGTCAGTGGGGCATGCAATACTCAGTGCATGAAACCGCTACCTCTCGACCTCGATGCGGCCGTCACCGCGTTCGCAGAGGAGTGGGCGGCGAGCACGATCGACGGCTGCGCAGACGCGTCGGCAGCCGCGACCACGTTGACCGACGAGGGAGTTCTGCGCTGCGCTGCTGCCCTTACGACGATGCAGCGAGCAATGGATTCGTTTCGCGTCGCGATCGCGGGTGAGCTCGCGGTACGGTCCGCACCCTTGCGCGGAGACGAGGGAATCGCGCGGCGGGCCGGTCACAAGAAACCCGCGAACCACCTGGCGGCGATCTGGGGCATCAGGGTCGGCGAGGCGCACCGCCTCTGCCAGGTGGGCATCGGCATCAGACCGCGGATCGGCATGGACGGGTCGCTCTACCCGTCGAGGTACGCCGCCACCCGCGACGCCGTGCACGGTGCAACGCTCGGCGTCGAATCCGCCGCTGCGATCATTCGCGAGCTGGCCGCGGCATCCCCTCGCTGTTCATTCGACGAGTTCGAAGAGGCGGAGCGGTTCCTTGTCGAGCGCGCTCCCGGGTTCACGGTTGCGGAGGTCGGCGTGCTCTCGCGGCAGATGCGCGACCGCCTCGATCAGGACGGCGCCGAACCGCGTGATGAACGATGCAATCGCCTGCGATCGTTGCGGCTCTACGCCAGCCGAAACGGAATGGTCTCGCTGCAGTGGGACATGCCGCCCGAGACGGCGGGCCTGGTGAAGACGGCCATCGACGCGCTGGTGAGCCGCGACCTGCACAAGGCCCGAGAGGAGCAAACCACCGAGGGAAAGCTCGACGAGGAACGCACCCTTGAGCAGCATCGATCGGATGCCGCCGCCGAACTTTTCCGCCACGTCGCGACCTGCGCGCATGCCGGCGGCGACCTGCCCGCCATCACCATGGTGGTGCGCATGAGCCTCGAGACCCTGCAACGGGGTGTCGGCGTGGTGGAGATCGACGGGATCGACGAGACCATCTCGGCCGCGACCGCCCGCAGACTGGCTGTCGACGCGAAGATCGTCCCGATGGTGTTGGGCGGGCCGAGCGAGGTGCTCGACTACGGCAGAGGCCGCCGGTTGTTCAGCACGGCCCAGCGCATCGCCCTCATCGAACGGTACGGCGGATGCGCCTGGGGTGGCTGTTCCAGCCCTCCGTCGCACACGGAGGCGCACCACATCGAGTGGTGGTCGGTCAATCCGAACACAGACCTGGCGAACGGAATCCCGCTGTGCTCGTTTCACCACCATCGCATCCACGACGACGGGTGGGAGATCCGGTTCGTCGACGACATCGCCTATTTCCTGCCGCCGCCATGGGCCAGGTGCGCCCAGACCCCGATCAGGGGCGGGAAGGTTCAGCTGGCCTCGGCCGCCTGATAACTATCATCCCGGTGCAGGAACGCGTGTCCGTACGCGCCCGCTACGTTCTCCAAGTTGCATACGCCGAGAGCGTCTTCCTCTTTCTCATGTTCGCGGCGCTCGCCGCCATGATGGCTCGGCGCTATGCCGTCATGCTGCCGTTTGCCGTACTCGCCTGCTTCGCGCATCCCGGGGGGGGGATCGTGCTGGCCGCGGCTCTCGCACTGCAGCGGCTACGAATCGGGGCACGACACGAAGTGAGGCCACGGTCTGAGAAAGCGCTCGCCTGGACGGCGGTCAGCGTGATCGGAATCGCCGGCATCCTGCTCGTCCTCGCCGTACTCGTAGGCTTCGCCGTCTGGTTCACACGGCCGTTCGCGCGCCGGCTCGGCAGCGACATTCGCGGGTGCACGCTCAGCTGGGTCGCCTACCTCGTGGCGGTGTTCCTGCCGCAACAAAGCCTGTTCCGCATGCTGCTGCCGCCGTCGCCGCTGCTCGGGCACCCGGCCCTCAGCAGCTCGGCGCCACGACGCGCCATCACATTGGTCGTGGGCCTCGTGCCTCAGCCCGTCGGCATCCTCCTGTTCTGGGTGATCTGGCCGCCGTAGACGGCGTCGAACTGGGGCGTTGACACCCAAACTGTGAGCCTGCTTCACTTCTCCCATGTAGTACCTGGAGCACCACCGCGAAGGGAGATACACGATGTCAGCAAGACTCGCGCCGATCGACTACCAGGCGGGAGGCGGCCCCGCGATCGACGCGGAAGCCGCGCGTTTCGCAGCCGCCGGCAAACTTCAGCTCACCACCATCCCGGGTGATGACGATCACGTCGTCGTCAAAGGCACCTGCCCGAGGTGCAAAGACCAGTTCGGCGGCGTCTACAACCTGAGCTACATCGTGGCCGGCGTTCAGCGGGTCGACCGCCCGCTCGGTGCTGTGGTCACTTGCGGGTGCACGGTGCCCCACAAGAACAGGCCCCCTACGGTCGCCAAGGGCTGCGGTGCCGAGTTCGAGGTGACGGGCGGATGAGTCTCGACGCAGGCATCGTCAGCCAGACCGACACCGCGATAATCGCGCAGGACAACAATAACCAACTCGTCGAAATGGCGCAGGGCGCTGACGCAACGATCAAGTCGGCGGCCGACAGGTGGAGCACCGGCGTGTCGGCTCTCTTCGCGCTGGTCATCGCCGGCGCCTGGATCAGTGGACCGGCCAGTGCCGACAAGATCGAACCGGCCCGACTGGCGGAGATTCTCTGGTGGGCCGGTGCCGGACTGATTCTCGACATCCTCGCGCTGGTGGTTCTCCTTGTGGTGTCGGCGGGAGGATCAGTCAGAAAGCTCGACGCCGCGACGGTGGCGGCCAAGAAACGGCTGTTCACGCGCAAACCCTACGTCACCGTTCGGGCGTATCGGGATGCCATTCGGATGAGACAGGGCGTGCTGATCAGGGTCGGTGCGATCCTCGGGGTTGGCGGACTCGTTCCCATGCTGATCGGGTTGGCACTCTGGATCACGGCCCCCGCGCCAACACCGGTCGCCAAGAAGGCGGCCGAGGTCTCGTTGACCGTGCAGTGGACGAACGGCCCGACCTGTGGTGCGGTCGTCACGAGCGACCTGCAGGTACTGGTGCTCAAACGGCCGGGCTACCAGGGCACGACGGCGATCCCCTACGCCGAAATCACCAACCTCACGCCCGTCTCGACGTGTGACTGAGACACCGATGGCCGGCTGGAGTGAACCAGCCGGCCATCGTGTTTTGCACTGAGTCAGTCAGCGAGGATGAGGTACAGCGCGCGACGGGCTTCGTCGAGCTTCTCTGCTGCAGCCTTGCGCTGCTCGTCGGTGGCACCGTGACGGAACTGCGCCACGACACCCATCAGCTTGCCCGCGCTCTCGAAGAATGCGCCGGCCTCGGCCGAACGGCCGGGAGTCTGGTCCCAGGCCTTCGCGAACTCGTCCGCGTGCTCCTCGACATAGGCCTTGCCCGCGTCGGTGAGCTCGAACTCGGTCTTGCGACCGTCACCGTTACTGGCGATGAGCTCTTCGTCGACGAGCTGCTGCAGAGTCGGGTACACCGAACCGGGGCTCGGACGCCAGGCGCCGGAGGTCTTCTCGGCGATGGCCTTGATCAGGCCATAACCGTTCGATGGACCCTCGGCGAGCAGCGACAGGATGGCGGCACGGATGTCGCCCCTACCTGCGCGCCGCTGCGGTCCGAACCCGGCGCGGTCGAAACCGCCACCGAACCCGGGACCGAAACCGCCGAAGCCGCCCATGCCGGGACCGAAGCCCCGACCGCGACCGTCGTGGTGGCGACGAAGCGCCTCGAGCTGTTCAGGAGAGATGTGGTTGTGCATGTGATTGCGTTTCATGATGGAGCTTCTTTCGTAAGTTAGCTCGCAGAACTTCTGCGATGTTCTAAAGATATATCGTTAACTTCGAAAGTGCAAGTGGTCCTTTCTCTTTTGCAGAAAATCTCTCTCGCCCGGGTCCGTGCACAGCTCGATCGCTCGCTCGTACTCCGCGACTGCGGGATGCCCGGCTCGGGCAAGCAGGTCCGCGCGCACGGCATGAAACGGCTGGTACCCCCGAAGGGCCAGTCCCTCGATGGCGGCGAGCGCAGCATCCGGCCCATCCACCTCGGCGAGTGCCACCGCGCGATTGAGCGCGACCACCGGCGAACGGGTCAGCACGTACATCTGGTCGTACAGCGCGAGCACCTGGCGCCAGTCGGTGTCCTCGGCACGAACG
>JAZJYU010000130.1:14738-30853 GCA_040390225.1 Actinomycetota bacterium
TGAACTGCGGCGATCGCGGCCTGCAGCTGGTAGACGCCGGGCCGGTTGCGCGGCACCAAATCCCGCACGATCGACTGCCCTTCGGCGATGAGCGCCGCGTCCCAGAGCGAACGGTCCTGATGCGCGAGTGACACGAACACTCGGCGGGCCGGCCGCCGCGACTCGGTCAGCAGCATGAGGGCGAGCAGCCCGCGAACCTCCGGCTCATCGGGCATCAGCTGCACAAGTACCCGCGCCATCCGGATCGCCTCGGCCGCAAGATCGACCCTCGACAGATGCCCCTGCGTGTAGATGAGGTAGAGCACCGCGAGCACAGCTGACAGCCGTTCGGGCAGATCGGAGCCCCGCGGCACACGGAACGGGATATTCGCATCCCGGATCTTCGCCTTCGCGCGCACCAGCCGTTGCGCCATCGCCGGCTCGGCAACCAGGAACGCTGACGCGATCTCGACGGTGCTGAGACCACCGAGCAGCCTCAGGGTGAGCGCCACCCTCGCTTCAAGGGAGAGCGCGGGGTGACAACAGGTGAAGACGAGGCTGAGCCGGTCGTCGTTCACTGCACCCTCCTGCGGGTCGGGTGAGGATGCCAGGGCGAGCGCCTCTCGTTCGCGCGGTTGCGCGACGGCGGCCCGCCGCATCCGGTCGATCGCCCGGTTGCGAGCGGTCGTGATGATCCAGCCGGCCGGATTCGGCGGCGCGCCATCGACCGGCCAGCGACGAACCGCCTCCAGGAACGCGTCCTGCACGCAGTCCTCGGCGAGCTGGATGTCGCCGAACGAGCGCACCAGCACTGACACGGCGCGGCCGTACTCCTCACGGAATACGGCCGCGACATCGGTCATGACAGGTGGGCCGTCACCGGAAGGCTCGCACTTCCATCTTCAGGCCGGTGATCGACGCGAACTGCTCGGCGACACCGAGGGCCTCATCGAGATCGACGGCCTCGATGATGGTGATGCCCCCGAGGTACTCCTTCGACTCGGCGAACGGACCGTCGGTGACCAGCACCTCATCGCCTTTCGGTGTGAGCAGGGTGGCGCTCGACGGCTGGGTGAGACCGTTGCCGAAGACCCACTGGCCTTTCGACTGCAACTCCTCGCGGATCGCATCGAGTTTCTGCATGACGGGACCGAGCACCTCCGGTCCCGGAATCGGGCCGGTCGGCTGGATCATGCTGAGAAGGTAGCTGGTCACGATGACTCCTCTTGTGTAGTGGGCCGTTCTGTCACTACTCATACGAACGGTAGCCGTCGAAATCGACAGTCGCACGATAATTGGGTGGTGAACCTTCTGCCCGAAGCCCCCGCCCCGCGATCGGTGGTCGCCCCCGACGGCACGAAGATCGCCACCTACGAGTTCGGCGACCCGGATGCACCGACGATCGTGGCGCTGCACGGTTTCGCATCGAGCGCCGTCGCCAACTGGGTGCAGACCGGCTGGGTGCGCGAACTGGAGCGGGCCGGCTACCGCGTGGTCGCGCTCGACCAGCGCGGGCACGGTGCGAGCGATAAGCCGCACCACCCGTCCAGCTATTCCATGGAGCTTCTGGTCGGCGATCTGCTCGCCGTGCTCGACACCTACCTTCTCGACGAGGTGGCCCTGGTCGGCTACTCCCTCGGTGCCAGGGTCGCCTGGCACGCGGCGCTCGAGCTGCCGACCAGGGTGAGCCGTGCCGTGCTTGGCGGCATCCCGGATGGCGACCCGCTCACCAGGTTCCTCGTAGACGAAGCACGGGAGTTCATCGCCGGCGGTGGCCCCGTCGGCGACAGACTCACGGATGCCTACCTCACCATGGCGAGCGGAATCGAGGGGAACGATCTCACCGCGCTCGTCGACCTGGTCGCCGGCATGCGCGGCGGGGCGCAGCCCGATCCGGCGAATCCCCCGCTGCAGCCGCTGCTGTTCGCCACCGGCAGTGAGGATCGCATCATCGATGCCTCCCGCAGGCTGGCCGACGCCGCACCTCAGGCGGAGTTCTTCGAGATCCCCGGTCGAAACCATTTCAACGCCCCGACCTCCCGGGCGTTCCGCGGTCGCGCGCTGGAGTTCTTGCAGAAGGCATTCGTCTGAGAGCTAACGTCTGCGACGGAGGGCCACGCGAACCGCGACGAGAACGATGGCCCCGTAGACCAGGGCAAGCGTCGGTGACACCACGAAGATAATCGAGTGTCTGCCATAGGGCTGGGCCACGCCGGCCCACAGCAGCAAGCTCGCAGCGGCGAACACCAGCAGCACCGCGGCAGCCATGACGACGACGCCCAGAACGGGGGATCTCTCACTCATTGCCCTAGCCTCATCGGGGTCGCACCTCCGTCGCGACGTCACGGGAGGCAGCAGCGCAGAATTACCCCTCGAATTAACCCAAGGACTACGGTGGTCGGATGGCCGGCAGACACGCACCCTCGCGTCAGGCCGCCACAGCCCCCGCGAAGAGGCCGCGGGCCACGCGCAGGAAGCGAAACCCGCTCGCATCCATCGGCGCGGCGTTCGTCGCCATCATGCTGGCCGCGAGCATCGGCATCCCGGTGACCGCCGCATCCGCCAGCTTCGCCGGGGGCGCTGGGCACGCACTGCACGGCCAGGGTCTTACAGTGTCTGGCAACGCTGCGCTCGTCACCGTCACGCGAGACGGCTCGACCATCGGCAAAGTGCTCGGCAAGCCCGGACCGAGCATCGCGAACCTCGATGGCTGGGCTGAGCCGATCGGCGTGCCGATCACATCCGGTTATGGGCCGCGGGCGTCCATCTGCACCGCCGGTGGTTGCAGCAGTTCCTTCCACAAGGGCGACGACTTCGCCGCCGTCTGCGGTACCCCGTTCTACGCTGCGGCAGCCGGTGTCGTCACGTCGGCCGGGTACGCGGGAACCGATGGTGAGATGATCGTCGTGCAGCACGCGAACGGAATCTCCACCGCGTACGCGCACATGTTCGACACCGGAGTGCTCGTCGGGGTCGGCGACAAGATCCTCGCGGGCCAGAACATCGGCCTGGTCGGGTCATCAGGTGACAGCACCGGATGCCACCTCTACTTCGAATACCGGGTGGACGGCGTACAGGTCGACCCGGTGCCCGCGATGGCGGCTCACGGCATCGCGCTGGGGTAGTCGCGCGGCAGCGATGGGGGGTTTCGCCCACTGGCACACAGTGCGACCATGGGCGCATGACAACCCACCTCAACCCCTACCTCTCACTGAAGAACAACGCCCGCGAGGCGATGGAGTTCTACAAGTCGGTCTTCGGCGGCGAACTCACCCTGAGCACCTTCGCCGACTTCCACGCGAGCCAGGGAGCTGACGAAGACGACCTCATCATGCACTCGGTGCTGACCAGCCCGAACGGTCTCGTGCTCATGGCATCCGACACTACGAACCGAATGCCGTACGTCAAGGGAACGGATGTCTCGATCTCGCTGAGCGGGGAGGATGAGGCCGAACTCACCGGCTATTGGACCAAGCTCTCCGAGGGCGCCACCATCACCATGCCGCTCGAGAAAGCCGTCTGGGGCGACTCGTTCGGGATGCTGCATGACAGGTTCGGCGTGAGCTGGCTGGTGAACATCGGGGCGACGCCAAACGCCTGAATGCTTCGCTTGCTACAGTGTTGTGAATGGCGGGCAGGCGAGTAGCGCAGAAACCGGGGAAGACGCGCAGACTCCAGACAGTTCCGCCGAAGCCCCTCGCGAAGAAATCGCACGGTTTCCGCAAGTTCGTCGTGTCCGCGTTCAGCGCGATACTGGCCTTCTCGATCGCGGCCGCGCTCGCGGTGCCGGCTGCCGCGAGCATCCACACTGACGTCGCGACGAGCACCCTCGTCGGGCAGAAGCTGTCCGTCGGCGGGGTCACCAACGCCACGATCACCCGCGACAAGTTCGACATCGGGCACCTCTATCGTGACGGTGGTCCCGCAATCGGCAGCCTCAACGGATGGGCGCTGCCGACGACACTGAAAATAACCTCACCATGGGGTTCGCGGCCAGTCGTCTGCACCAAGGGTGTCGGCTGCGATAGCGGATTCCATCACGGCGACGACTTCGCGGGCGCGTGCGGAACCCCGTTCTATGCGGCATCCGGCGGAACGGTTGCGTCGATCACCTACGACGGCCTGGCCGGCGACGAGATCGTGATCGACTACGGGCAGGACGGCATTTCGACGGCCTATTCGCATATGTTCGACGACGGCATCTTCGTTCAGCTCGGGCAGAAGGTGCTGGCCGGCGACAACATCGGCGCGATGGGGTCGACCGGCGACAGCACCGGCTGTCACCTGTACTTCGAGTACCGCATCGACAACGTCACGGTCGACCCTGTTCCGGCCATGGCCGAACACGGAATCACACTGAACCAGGGCTGATGAGCCCTCGACATACGCTCCTCGCCCTGCTGGTCGTGCTGATCTGGGGTGTCAATTTCGTCGCGATCGATATCGGGCTGAAGGACGTTCCACCGCTCGTCTTCGTGGCGATGCGGTTCACCCTGGTCGCGATCCCCGCGATCTTCTTCGTGAAACGGCCCGGAATCGGCTGGCGGCAGGTGCTGCTCGTCGGCGCGTTCCTCAGCTTCGGGCAGTTCGTGCTTCTGTACCTGGCGCTCGCACTGGGACTACCGCCGGGGCTGTCTTCGCTCCTCGCCCAGACGCAGATCGTGTTCACCGTCGTCGTGTCGTCCCTGCTGTTGCGCGAGCATCCGTCGCGGCGCCAGATCATCGGAATCCTGATCGGGATGGCGGGGCTGGCCGTCGTCGTGATCGGGCACAGCTATGCGTCGCCGTGGCTGCCCGTGCTCGTCGCGCTGTCGTCGGCGCTCTCGTGGGCGATCGGCAACGTGCTCGCCCGGCGAGCGCGCGCATCGTCCGGGCTGTCGTTGGTGGTGTGGTCGGCGCTCGTGGTGCCGGTTCCGGCGTTCGGGCTGGCATTGCTGGTCGACGGGGCTCCTGTCGTGTTCTCGGCGCTGACGCACCTCTCGCTCGCAGCCATCCTGAGTACCCTCTACACGGCCGTGTTCGCGTCGCTGGTCGGCTACACGATCTGGAACTCCCTACTCACCCGCTACCCCACCTCCGCCGTTGTGCCGTTCACCCTGCTGGTGCCGATCATCGGCATCATCACGGCCGCGATCGTGTTTCGCGAGCAGCCGGCGATCAGCGAGCTGGTCGGCGGCGCGATCATGCTGGCGGGGCTCGCTGTCGCCGTCATCCGTGCGTCGAGAGACAGCGGCGAGCCGATCGTTTCTCCGGTCAGCGACTGACTTCGCCCTCGGCCTGCGGCACCGCGCCCGCGCCGCGTGCTCGCCCCCTCGCTCGTGCCGGGACGCGAGCTTCATCCGACACTCGACGAAACAAGGACATTCGTCAGAGCCGCACCCACGTCCTTGTTTCGTCGAGTCCCGACGATGGCAGGCGAACGGTCGCTCGTTCCAGGTCGGGTCTCGCGCGCCACGGCTAGATTCGATCCATGAACGCCACCTCGAGAGACCTCGACTACCTGACCCGCGCGGTGCAATTGGCGGCGGATGCCCGCGAACGCGGCGACCATCCGTTCGGCGCGCTGTTCGTGACAATCGACGGCCGGGTGGTCGAGGCGATGAACTCCGTGAACACCGCACACGACCCTACGGGCCACGCCGAAACGAACCTGGTGCGCCTGGCCTACGACGCGTTCGACGCCGCCCAGCTCGCCGGTGGCACTCTCTACACGAGCACCGAGCCGTGCGCGATGTGTGCGGGTGCGATCTACTGGGCGGGGATCGGTCGCGTGGCGTTCGCCCTCTCCGGGCACGCCCTGGTCGACATGGTCGCGGTCGGCAGCCCGGCGCTCGACCTGCCGAGCCGCGAGGTGTTCTCGCACGGGTTCGGGGTGGTTGTTGTCGAAGGTCCGTTCGACGTTCCCGGCGCGATCGAGGTTCACGACGGGATGTGGGAGTGAGGGTCGCGCGGACTAGAACTGCTCGTTGAAGGTGGTGACGAGCGCGAGCGTCTCGTGCCAGTCCTTCACCGGCAGGCACGCGACACCCATCGCCAGCACCGGGTAGTCGTTGCCGCTCGGGTCGAGGCGGTCGCCGATGAACAGCAGCTCCTCCTTGGTCAGGTCGAGCTCTGCGAGCAGCTTGCGGATGCCGTAGGCCTTGTCGATGCCCTGCCGCGTGATGTCGACGGATGTCGAGCCGCCGCTGCGGACTTCGAGGTCGGGCAGACGGCTGGCGGCGTATTCCTGGAGTGCACGCTTCTTGGATCCGTCCGGATCCCACGCCATCTTCTCGGCGACCGGCGCCGCCTGCCCGAGAGCCGAGTAGGTGATCTGGCTACCGCGGTCTTCGAGAATCTCACCCCACGTGTCGGTGCGCCACAGTCCGAGCGACCTCGAACCCTGCTCGAGCACGCTCATCGCTCGGGACTTCTGGTCGTCGCTGAGATCTTCCGCGTAGAGCAGCTGCCAGTGGTCGCCCTGCCAGTCGTATGAGCGGGTGCCGCAGGTGGGCATCAGGTGCAGGTGCTGCAGCACGTCGCTGGGTGCGCTGAGATGCTTCAGCGCCTGAGCCTCGAACTGCTCGAACCGCCCACCGGAGATGATGCACACCTCGACATGGCCCAGCAGGGTGACGAGAGCGGATGTCATGGCCGGGTGCATCTCGGACTTGGACGCGGCGAGCGTGTCGTCGAGGTCGAACACGATGGCTTTGACGTCGCGGGTCGTCCCGTCAGCGAGGGTCAGCTCCGGCATCCTTGGTCCTCCTTGCATGGCCCCGAAAACGGGCCACAGAGAGCCTAGCCGGTAGGGCGGGGAGGGCCCTCGCTTGGAGCGCCGGCTCTCGCGTGCGATCCGATCATCACTATGGGATCGCACGCGAGAACGCACGGTGGCTACTAGATCTGCTTGCAGGTCCCGTAGGGAATGCCCTGAGTCAGACCGAACTTCAACGGGTTGATGCGTTTGAACAGGGCATTGAGCAGTGGTGGGATGTCGTCGCAGCGGAAGTTCGCGTTGCCGGACACGTAGCCCGAACTCAGCGAGAGACCCCAGTGCTGGGGTGTTCCGCCGCAGCCAACGTTCACGCGATAGTTACCCCCGTTGTTGAGGGTATAGGTGAACACGACCTGGGAGAGTCCTCCGGCCACGTAGGGGATCCGTGTCTGTGCCCAGCCCGATTTGCTGGACTGCGCATCCACCCACACGCCGACGGGAGAGGGATTGTTCAGACAGGTGATCACACCAGTAACCACTCTCGGGCTGGCTGCTTGCGCTGTCGCTGATGTGGCTAGCCCCACTCCGGTGAGAAGCGCCGTAACTGCCAGTGTGGACACAATAGTGCGGGTAAATCGGTGGTTCTCCATCATGAGATATCGGGTCTTTCTCTCGGGTAGAGCACTGCGCCGGAAGACCGCCACGGCTTCCGGGGGTAAGTCCGGAAGGGTATCGGACTGGGTTTTCCAACTTTGGGGACCCTGAACATATCAAGGCCAAGAACCCCCGCAAAGAGGCTTTAGATGACATTTTGGAAACGATCTGTCTATCCTCCAAAATGGGGACATGCCCACGCGGTCAAACGGGGGCGTCGATATGCCTCAGTGCCCCTCCTAGCTTGTGCCTCACATCCGCTATGCCCGGCTGCCGGGCGGTGCAGGCTTATCGGGGAGTCCCTCCGCGAAGACTCCTTCGAGGAACGCAACCGTGCGGTCGGAGAGGCCGTCCCCGGGGAAGTACTCGCCGAGAAGCTCCTCGGCCTGTTCGACTGTCCTGATGTCGGTCAGCGTCAGTAGGTTGACGACATCCGGTGCGTCTCGACCGGCCCGCTTTGCGTGTGCGTTGAGTTTCATCACGAGCAACGCTTCAACCGATGCCACCTCGATTGTCACGCCGGTGTTCTGCAGCAGTGGGGTCCATGCGACATCACGGCCCCAGCGTGGAAAGAATCCGGCCCGAGCTGCGGCGTCATTGAGCCACTCGCTGGGCCATCCGCGCTCGATGGCGATTTCGTCGATGATGGGCTGAATCGCTTCGGCCGGTCGTATCTCAGCATCGATGTCAACAGTGGTTGCCCTGTCGAAGTAGGCGATTCTCAGCGCCGCTCCGCCGACGATCCTGATCGTCGCCCCCGTGATGCCTCGCTTCTCGATCCTGTCGGCAAGTTGGCGTAGCCCGTCGAGAATGTCGTCGTAGTCCAGCCGCACCACAGCCATCAGACACTCGCCAGCGTGCTCTGCTCGATAAGGAGATTGCGCTTCAGAAATTCTCGCGGCACTTCGTCGATGTCGGGTTCGAGGTCGTATTTGCTCAGATGGGGCGCTGTCGGCTCTCCGAGATAACGGCCGGCCTCTGTGAGCCATGCCGGCTTCGGCAGCCTGCCACGATTGAGCCAATACTCGGCTACGGCCGCAAGCGCGGCATCCCAGACGATCGACCCCGTTTTCTGAGGACGAGCGATCGTCAGGGCCACCCGGTTGACACCGGTCTCGGCAGCGAGTCCGTCGGAGTAGTCGAGAAACGAACGGAACGCGACGTCGTCTGCGTTGCCGGCCAAAGCCGACGAAATGTTGGCAGCTGCCCGCGGCGCATCGTCGCGCACGACCGGGATGGAGATAAGGGTATGGCGCAGTCGACCGACGAGTCGTTCCATGGTGTCGAAGGTGGGCACCCGGTCGCCGCGTTCGATGACCGAGATGTCGGGCTGGCTTGTGCCGGAACGACGCGCAAGCTCCGCCTGCGTCACACCGGACGCCTGACGTGACGACGCCAGGATCGTTGCTGCGGTCATTGCACACCTCCCTGTTTATATCGACTTAGATATATTCTACCCTTTCGGTTCGAGACCGGCAACGGCTTCATCGATCCGTTCCAGTGCGCCACCCGACAGCATCCGATACCACGCGTCGATGCCGAGCCGCCCGAGAAACTCGAGGTCGTGGCTGACCACGACAATCCCGCCGCGATAGCTGCGGAGCGCGTCGACGAGTTGGGTGACGCTCTGGATGTCGAGGTTGTTGGTGGGTTCGTCGAGTACCAGAAGTTGCGGCGGCGGGTCGGCGAGCAGCAGTTTTGCGAGCGCGACGCGAAACCGTTCACCGCCCGACAGCGTGCCGACCGCACGGTCGACGGCTTCCCCGCGGAACAGGAATCGCGCGAGCCGGTTGCGCACCTCCGGGCGGTCACCCACGTTCTCAAGCACCGTCCCCCGGTCGCTGAGCTCGTCGAAGCGCTGCCGCAGATACCCCACCTGCTCCCCCTGAATCTCATTGAGCAACGTCGTCTTGCCGACCCCGTTCGGCCCGATGATGGCCACGCGCTCCGGCCCCCGCATCACGACCCCGCGGAACTCGGCGAGCCGCTTCTTCGACCCCACGTGCGGGTCGGGCAGGTCGATGTGAATGGATGCGTCGTGCCGCACCCTGCGCTGCGCCTCGTCGAGCGCGGCTTTCGCCTGTTGCTCGTGGCCCTCCAGCTGGCTGCGGAGTTTGCCTGCGGTGACTTCGGCATCCGACCGCCGCTGGTTGCGTACCGCCGTCGTGAACTTCTTGTTGTCGTAGTCGGTTCGCCCCGATCGCGCTCGACGGGCGAGCTTCGTTTCGGCTTCGATGCGCTGCCGTTTCTCGGTGCGGAGCGCCTGTTCCGCGGCTCGTTCGTCACGCTGTGCGGCGGTCTGCTCCTGCTCGACCTGCTCGACGTATGCGCTGTAGGGGCCGCCGAACATCCTGAGGTTGTGATCGCGCAGTTCGGCGGTGTCATCCATCAGTTCGAGCAGACGGATGTCGTGGCTGACCACCACGAGCGTGCCGCGCCAGCCGTGCACCATCTCGTAAAGCCGTTCGCGGGCGTCGATGTCGAGGTTGTTCGTCGGCTCGTCAAGCAGGGTGATCTCAGTGTTCCTCAGTCGCAGTCCGGCGATGGCGACGAGCACGGCTTCGCCGCCACTGAGCGCTGTCTGG
This sequence comes from Actinomycetota bacterium, assembly GCA_040390225.1. GTDB lineage: Bacteria > Actinomycetota > Actinomycetes > Actinomycetales > Microbacteriaceae > Lacisediminihabitans. The sequence continues at coordinate 24,654 of JAZJYU010000130.1, forward strand.
TCGAGTCCGACGTCGACACCGATCTCGCGCAGGGCTTCGTTCGCTTCGGTCTCGATATCCCAGCCCCCACCGACCCGCTCATTGAGCTTGTCGAAATGCCCCTGAGATACGTCACCGCTCTCGATGGCCCTTATTGCGCGGATCGTGTCCGACACCCCGAGCAGCTCAGCTACCTTCTTCCCGCCGGGGATTGTCTGCGGCAGATACCCGACATCCCCGTCGACGTGGATGCTGCCGCCGCTCGGCCGCAGCTCGCCGGCGATCAGCCGGAGCAGCGTCGACTTGCCGGACCCGTTGAGCCCGACCAGCCCGGTCTTGCTGTTGCCGAAGCTCGAGGTGAGGTCGCTGATCGCCGGCGACCCGTCGGGCCAGGTGAAGCTCAGGGCGTTCAGAACAATTGAAGAAGGCATAGCGAATCCCGTCGGTCAGTGGTGGGCTGACCCGGGATCGCTTTTCAGAAAGCGTCGTCGAAGGTCAGCGGGTGAACGCGGGGGTGATCTTCAATGGAGGTTTCCTTTGGGTTGACTGATCTCGAGATTATCTCTCGCCCGCGCCGGGCGCTTGGCCAAGCATTCTTGCCGATGCTGAGAATCACACAGGTTTACAGGTTGAGTGCGATGCCAGCTAGGTTCAAGGTGGAGCGAACTAGAAGGAAGCAATAGCCATGAGTGCGCAAGTTGAGGCATCGACAGTAAATGCCGGACAGCTATTTTCCAACAGTTATTTCTACATTCCGGATTTTCAGCGGCCGTACAGCTGGACCGTGAAGGACGAGGTGACTGATTTTTGGCGTGACCTCAGCGAGACCATAGAAACTCCGCCGTATTTCCTTGGATTGCTAATCGTCACCACCGAACGGGAAGATCAAGAAGAGAAGACCGTCGTTGACGGCCAGCAGCGGCTCGTCACTCTCACACTCCTCGCATCTGCTCTTCGCGCCGCGGCTCTAGCACGTGGCAAAAAGCTCGTTGCTGACAGCTTGAGAGACATGTTCTTACTTGGTCTGGACTACGAGACCGAAGAATGGCACCACAAAATTACTTTCAGCGCTGACGCCGATCGCAGCACTTATGAGTGGCTGGTTGGGACCAAGGACGTTATAAAACCCGAAGTTCCGAACGCCCTCATGGTCGCTTCGCATAAATTTCTGGCAGAACGAATAGAAGAGGATCTGAAAGCAAACGATGATTCTGTGAGGCTCGCCAAATGGGCTCGCCTGTTGTCCAACGGTCTCACGTTCGCTCGTTTTGATCATCCTGATCGAAACGCGGCATACAAGGTGTACGAAGTTGTCAACACACGCGGGAAAGATCTAACGCCCGCTGACCTGATTAAGGGTTACGCCCTTGGTACGGCATCGAGCGACGTCAGCCTTAGCGCGAGAGCAAGGTGGGCTGCGCTTGAAGAGCCTTTCCGGCTCCTGGATGCATCGGCTCAATTCACCCAGTTCATTCGTCATGTCATCACGCTCCGCCATGGATATGTTCTTCCGCGAGACCTCTATCAAATCATCACAAGGCGATATGAGGGATCAGCCGGTGTCGATCGACTACTTCTTGAGCTCGAGGAGTCGCTTGGACTTTATATACGCCTCATCGATCCCTCAGTGGACAGCGATCTTGCGGATGATATTGGTACGAGCTTTGTGATCCTTCAATCACTTGGACTGAGCACTGTGCGTCCGGCGTTTCTGGCTATCGCTACACTCGACGAACATCAAGAGGCCCTTCGCCGGCTCGTTCAAATTGTTGTTACGCGCATCGTTGCCGAAAGCTTCGGCACCGGCAGTGTCGAACGCAGATTCGCCGATGCTGCTCGAGATATTTTCCTAGAACAGGACTGGCGGGGCCCGCTTGAAAACCTCTTGGACCTCATGCCACGTCAGCGGGATTTCGAGGAAGGGCTAGCAGAATCCCAGAGCAAGGGTGTGCTGCTCGTCATCCGGAGTTCCGTGCTCCAGACGTCCGCGCTTCCTCAAATACACGGCTACCTTCATCAAGTTCGACCTAAGAACAGCGAACGGTGGATGGATTTCTCGGACAAGGAGTTCACCGCCATTGGAAACACCATCGGCAATTTCTTCATTTCCGAAATCGAACGCCGACCCCGCGGCACGAATAACCCACAAGCCGTGCAGGAGCGGTTGCTCACTACGCGAGTTCGCGAAGAGATAGTAAGCGAGAGTGACTTCCCATGGACGCCGCAGACAGTTGAGGCGTTCAATAGCCATATTGCGTCAACTGCTTCGCAGATTTGGTATGCCTAACTTGAGTCCGGCCGCGGAAATCGCGCGGATACGAGCAGTACTCGCTCGCGAGACAAGCGATCTCGACTGGATGACACCATTGACCACCCATCTCAAGGGTGACGTACCGTCTCAGACCGCCGCTGTGGTTTTTGACACGAACGCGCTGAAGCATTTGCGCAGAGACGCCGCAGCGGCGAGTGATGTTCTTGTTTACCTAGAGTCAGAATCAATACCTGTCATCATTCCCGGTCAGGTCTCCCAAGAATTTTGGAACAACCACGCCGCTTTCGTTACTGACATTGAACAATTAGTTGGATCGCTCGACGGGATCATCAAGAAACTCGACAGATTCAAGGGCGCTGAAGACCCGTCTGCCAGGCTAAGTAAGACGAGAGACGAAATAGCCGCGATTACGGCTGATTTTCAAGATGTCCAGAATCCCAATGTGTTGTCCGAGTCGCTTTCGCTGTGGGAGAAGCTCTTAACTCTTTCAACCGTGCATTTTGTACCCCGCGAGTCGTTCGCAGAAGTCGGCCGCATTCGCTTCGAGACCAAGATTCCGCCAGGATTCGCGGATGACAAAAGGCTTCCAACCAGCTAGGAGATTTTTACGTATGGGCGGACATGCTGTTGGGGCTGGTCAAACTCCAGTTGGCAACGACGCCGAGCGCCCGAATTTTGCTTGTGACAGGCGATCAGAAGGAGGATTGGATGTCGTTCGGCAAACCACACCCAATCTTGCTCGCAGAGCTATTTCAACTCACCGGACACGTGCTGGATATCGTCAAGCCGGCGGAATTTGTCAAAACAGTTCGAGACTTGAAATAGGCAGAATCGACCTCTGCTTCACTCGACCACATTTGTCTAACCCTGCGCCCGCTCCAGCACCAGCTCGCGCACGCGGGCGGCATCCGCGGTGCCCTTCATCGCCTTCATAACCGCACCGATCACGGCACCGGCAGCCTGCACCTTGCCATCGCGGATCTTCTCGAGCACATCGGGCTGAGCTGCCAGAGCCTCGTCGATCGCAGCAATGAGAGCACCGTCATCCGACACGACGGCAAGACCTCTGGATGAGACGACATCGGTGGGTGAACCCTCCCCCGCGATGACACCCTCGAGCACCTGGCGAGCGAGACGATCCGTCAGCTCACCGTTCTCGATCAGAGCGATCAGCTCCGAGACATGCTGGGGGCTGATGAGCGACGACGCCTCCACATCCTGCGCGTTGGCGATGCGGGCGATCTCGCCCGTCCACCACTTGCGAGCCTGGGCAGCGGAAGCGCCGGCAGCAGTCGTGTCCTCGATCTCGGCGAGCAGACCGGAGTTGTAGACATCCTGGAACTCGAGATCGGTGAACCCCCACGCCTCCTTGAGGCGACGACGACGGACCGCCGGGGCCTCGGGCAGGGCAGCACGCAGCGATTCGATGAGCTCAGCGGACGGCTCGATCGGCACCAGGTCGGGCTCCGGAAAATACCGGTAGTCATCCGCATCGCTCTTCGGGCGACCGGCCGACGTGGCACCGGTGTCCTCGTGCCAGTGCCGGGTCTCCTGCGTGATGGTGCCACCGGCGGCGAGAATCGCGGCCTGGCGCTGGATTTCATACCGGATCGCACGCTCGACCGAACGGAGGCTGTTCACGTTCTTCGTCTCGGTACGAGTACCGAGCTTCCCGGAGCCACGCGGGCTGAGCGAGATGTTCGCATCACAGCGGATGTTGCCGCGCTCCATGCGCGCATCACTGATTCCGAGCGAACGAACGATGTCGCGAATCGTCGACACGTAGGCCTTCGCGAGCGCCGGGGCATCCGCCTCGGCACCGGTGATCATCTTCGTCACGATCTCGACCAGGGGAACACCGGCACGGTTGTAGTCCACCAGCGAGTACTCGGCGCCCTGGATGCGACCGGTCGCGCCGCCCACGTGGGTGAGCTTGCCGGCATCCTCCTCCATGTGCGCACGCTCGATCTGCACGTCGAACAGGCGGCCGTCTTCGAGCTCCACCTGCACCAGGCCGTCGAACGCGATCGGATCCTCGTACTGGCTGATCTGGTAGTTCTTCGCCAGGTCGGGGTAGAAGTACTGCTTGCGCGCAAAGCGGGAGGAGGGGCGGATGCTGCAGCCCAGCGCCAGCCCCAGGCTGATCGAGTGCTTCACCGCCTGCTCGTTCACCACCGGCAGACTACCGGGAAGACCCAGGTCGACCGGCGTCACGTTCGTGTTCGGCTCACCGCCGAAGAAGTTCGGCGCATCGCTGAACATCTTCGACTTCGTGTTCAGCTCGACATGCACCTCGAAGCCGAGCACCGGCTCGAACAGCTCGATGGCCTTGTCGAAGTCCATGAGGTCTGCTGGTTGCGCCATGGGGTAATTCTACGGTGAGGTCTCGACGAGCTCGACCCGCTCCGCCGGCTCCAGTTCGGGGTCGAGCGTCTTCTCCGCGCGGACGAACGCGATGCCCACCAATATCAGCAGGCCACCGATGAGCTGCGGGATGGTCAGGTCTTCGCCGAGCAGGATCCACGCGTACAGAGTCGCCGCGACCACCTCGAGCAGACCCATGAACGACGCCAGGCGCGACCCGAGCATCTCGCTCGCCGTGATGCTCGCCGCGTAGGCGATGGCCGTCGCGATCACCCCGACGATCAGCAGCGGCACGAACCACGGCACCGTCGTGCCGAACAGGTGGGTCGACCCGAACCGGGCGGTGAACGGTACGACGTGGGTGAGGCCGACCAGACCGAGCACGATCCCGCCGATCACCAGACCGGATGCCGCCAGCGCCACCGGCGGAAGCCCGTCGCTCGGGCGCGCGGCGACCACGTAATACACGGCGCAGCCGACCATCGCGGCGACGGCCAGCACGAGGCCGAGGATGTCCAGGGCGCCCTTCGCTCCGGGCGCGACGACGAGAACGAGGCCGCCCAGTGCGACAACCGAACCGATCAGCACGACGACCTTCGGCATCCTTCGACTGGTCGCCCAGGCGAAGCCGACCAGCAGCAGCGGTGCCATGTATTCGATGAGAATCGCGGTGCCGACCGGGATGCGCTGCAGCGCGGCGAAGTAGACGAGCTGGGTGCCCGCGACCCCGACGAGTGCCATCGCGAGCACGCGCCAGCGACCGCGCCAGAAGGCATCCCACCGACCGCGAAGGCTGAACAGGGCGAAGGGGGTGAGCACGATTCCGCCGATGAGTGCGCGCACGGTCACGGCGGCGGCGGGGCTCCAGCCCGACTCGAGCAGCGGCTTGATAAACGCACCGGACATGCCGAAGGTCGCCGCCGCGAGAAGGGCGATCAGAAGGCCGGAAACGGTGGACTTGCGCTGCATGGTTCCGACGCTAGTCTTGGGGAAAGTAAGGAGTCAAATTGCATTTTGCCCCTGACACGGAAGAGACGCTGGAGTTCACCGTAGCGCTCTGCAATTCGGTCGCCGAGGCTTCCCGGAGCGGCAACGAAGAACTCGCGACGGTGCCCGAACTGAGCGACTTTCTCACCTATTGGACCTATTCCGGCCGAATCGACCACACGCTCACAGAGCTCGCCGAAGTGCACGAGACGAGAACCCGGCTACGCCGGCTCTGGACGCTCCCACGCGACCAGGCGGTGGCCGAGACCAATGCGATGCTGCGCGAGGCGAATGCGCTGCCGCAGCTGACCCGGCACGACGGATCCGACTGGCACTGGCATGCGACCGCACCGGATGCCCCGCTGGCCGAGCGCATCCGGGTGGAGGTCGCGCTCGCGATGGCCGACGTCATCCGCATGGACGAAGGCGCGCGGCTGCGCGTGTGCGAAGCCGACGACTGTGACGGCCTGCTCGCCGACCTCTCGCGCAACGGGTCGAAACGCTTCTGCAGCATCCGCTGCGGCAACCGGATGAACATGATCGCGTATCGCGCGCGGGCGTGAGTTCTCGCGACGTTGTGCAGTTTCGTCAACGATGT
>JAZJYU010000130.1:30863-31479 GCA_040390225.1 Actinomycetota bacterium
GGCTGGGGGGAACCGCGGCGTCGTCCTGGCGGGGCACGAAACGCTTCAGCCCGACCTCTTCGTCAGCACCTACGCCTGGGTTGCGATCGGCTCGACAAACCCGGTCACGAATGGGAACAGCGGCCTATGGGTCGGCGGGAACATCGTCGACGAAACTGCACAACGTCGGTGGGTCAGGCGAGCGCGGGCGCCTGCGAGATGAGCGTGTGACCCCATGACTGCTCGAGCAGTGCCTCGATCGCGGCGCCGTGCTCGTAGAGCCGGGCGTCCGCGCGCGCGGGCGCCATCAGCTGCAGCCCCGCCGGCAGACCGTCCTCCGGCGCGAGTCCCATCGGGATGCTCATGCCGGGGATGCCCGCAAGGTTCGCCGGAATCGTCGTCACGTCGTTGAGGTACATGGCCAGCGGGTCGTCGATCTTCTCACCGAACCTGAATGCCGTCGTGGGAGCGGCCGGACTGATCAGGATGTCGGCCTTCTCGAATGCGCTCGCAAAGTCGCGCTGGATGAGGGTTCGCACCTTCTGCGCGGACCCGTAGTAGGCGTCGTAGTACCCCGCGCTGAGGGCGTAGGTACCGAGGATGATGCGGCGCTTCACCTCCGGACCGAAACCGGCCT
>JAZJYU010000130.1:31489-35397 GCA_040390225.1 Actinomycetota bacterium
AGGCCGCCGCATCGGTCTGCACGATTTCCGCTTGGATCCGCGCTCTCTCGAGGTTGGCCTGCGCTACTTCGTTCAGGCTCCATGCCACCTCAACGCCGATCACTCGACGAACTCCAACCCTTGCGGCGACTACGAGCGGGCGACCGCGAGCGGCCATCACATCCTCGACCGTCCCACCCCCCACAGGGTTCACCCGCAGGCCGAACCGCACGGAATCGAATTTGGCGAGGTTGCTGGACGCCTCGGCCGGAAGGATGAGGTAGTACGCAGCGACCGCGTACTCGAAGTTAGGAGCAGACACCTCGACGATCTCAGCACCGTTCTTCTGCAGGAGGTCCAGGGTTTCGTGAAACCGCTGGGTCACCCCGGGCTGGAACCCGGGGGCATCGAGTTCTTTGACGACACCGACACGCACGCCCTTCAGCGATGGCGTCGAGGCGCCCTTACGGGCTGCAGCCGCGAAGCTCGGCCACTCGTCTTTCAGCGAAGTGGAGTCGCGCGGGTCGTGACCGCCGATCACGTCGTGAAGCAAAGCTGCATCGAGCACCGTACGGCTGACCGGGCCGACCTGGTCGAGTGAGCTCGCGAGGGCGATCGCGCCGTAACGGGAAACTCCACCATAGGTGGGCTTCACGCCGACCGTTCCGGTGACCGCACCGGGCTGGCGAATGCTTCCACCCGTATCGGAGCCGAGGGCGAGGGGTGCCTCGAAGGCCGCGACCGCCGCCGCGGACCCGCCGCCGGACCCACCAGGGATGCGGTCAAGCGCCCAGGGGTTGTGAGTCGGACCATACGCCGAGAACTCGGTCGACGAGCCCATGGCGAACTCGTCCATGTTGGTCTTGCCCAGCGGGATCAGGTTCGCGTCGCGAAGCCGCGCGACTACCGTGGCATCGTAGGGCGGCACCCAGCCCTCGAGGATCTTCGATCCGGCCGTCGATGGCATGTCAAGCGTGCACAGCACATCTTTGATCGCGATCGGAACGCCGGCGAGGGGGCCGAGCGGGCTTCCGGTCTTGCGCAGCACATCGACGCCGGCGGCCGTGTCGAGAGCATCCTTCGAGAGGTGCAGGAAGGCGTGGATCTGGCCATCGACAGCCGCGATGCGATCGAGGTGGGCCTGAGTGACCTCGACACTCGAAACCTCGCCGGAAATCAGACGCTCACTGAGCTCGGAGGCCGTGAGGTGAATCAGATCCGTCGAGGTCACTGCTCCTCCCCCAGGATCGCTGAGACCTTGAAACGCGAACCGTCGTGCTCGGGAGCACCGCTCAGCGCCTCCTCGACGCTAAGGGTCTCGCCGACCACGTCGGGCCGGTACACGTTCGACAGCGGGATCGGATGACTGGTGGCCGGGATGTCCGGAGTGGCGACCTCGCTCACCTTCGCGATCGATTCGAGGATCACGCCAAGCTGCCCGGTAAGTGTCTCGATCTCGTCGGGAGTCAGCCCGATGCGGGCGAGGTTCGCGAGATGCGCGACCGTCTCGGTCGTGATGTCAGGCATGATGCTCCGAGCGTTGCGAGAAGTGAGGAGGGGACCGGTCAAGTCTATTCGGCGAGCCCTAATTGCCTTCGCCGTGATCGAGGTCTTCCTCGGGCTTCCTGTCGTCGATCGTTCCGAACAGGCCATCACCGTGCAGCGTGAGCGTGTCGAACGCCTCACCGTAGTTCTGAGGGATCGCTGTTCCTGGCGAGTACTTGGCGAGCAGCAGGCCGAGCAGGCCGACTGCCGGCGAACTGAGCGGGCGAGCGCGGAACTTCGAAACGGGCACCGGCGCCTCCTCCGGGTTCTGCGGAACGAACTGTGGATGAACATCGGGCCAGAACGCCGGCTGGCGGCCGCGATCGAGGTTGACCGCGTTGAACAGGGGGTTCGCCGTGTCGTCCCGAAGTGTGAGCGGCTTCAGCTTGTGCAGTCGGCTGAGCGTGTTGATCACCGACCCGTGGTGCATTTCGTCGTTGATCACCGTGCCAGCCCTCGTGTACGCGGAGATCATGATGGCCGGCACGCGACAGCCCAGGCGGGTGAAGTCGAAGCCCATCTCGCCGGGCTGTGATGGCACCGTCGGCGAGGTCGCGTGGGGCGGGGCGATGTGGTCGTAGGTGCCGCCGTGCTCGTCGAACGTGACCAGCAGCGCGGTGTTCATCGCGTTCGAGCCCTCCTTCGACCGGGAGTTCTTGATCGAGTCGTAGACGGAGGCCAGAAGCGACTCTCCGGCGCGGACATCCGAGAGAGCGCTGTTGTAGGTGGTGTCTCCATCGACGATCCCCGTGCGAGGGGTGCCGAACGGCGGGTGCATGTCGTTGTGGTTGAAGATCATCCGCGGCTCGATGAACGAGTATGCGGGGAGGTTTCCGTACATGGCGTCCTCCTGAAACTGGGCCATGGTGCGGAAGTTCGATTTCCAGTACTGCTGGATCGATGGCGCGTGCAGCATCCCGGTGAATGAGACGAACTGCTGCTCGTCGTAGTAGACCCGCCACGAGATCCCGGCCTCCTCCAGCCGGTTGAAGATGGTCGGCACCGCGCCCGCGCTGAGCCACTTGTCGTAGCCGCCGCCCTCCTGGTTGGTGACGAAACCGTGCGAGGTACTCGCGTGGAAGAACGAGCGGTTGCAGAAGGTCTGCGACGGTACCGCGGCAAACCAGTGATCGTAGACCGCGAAGTTCTTCGCCAGTGTCGACATCACCGGCATCATGCTCGGATCGAAGCCGCCCATTGCGACGCGATACTGCTCCTCGGTCGGGGCCGTGCCATCGGTGATGTCGCGATAGTTGATGATGTAGTCGGTGACGAAGCCCGACATATCAGGCTCGGTACCCGCCGCCGGGGCGTTGAACGGCGCTCGGATGCCATTCCTGCGGATCTCGGAGTTCGCCGGCGGGTCGACCGTGTTGTAGAGCTGCGTGTTCACGTGCGGGAAGAACTCGCCGGGATCCGGATTCGGATGGCTCATGACCTCGTCGGTGGATCCGATGTAGACGTGCGCCTCCACCTGGGTGCCGTCCGGCGCAACGTTGAAGTACGGTCCGCCCTGGTCGAGGCCGTGGAAGTGCTGCCCCGGCGGCACCTCGCCGCCCTTGTACAGCCAGCCGAGGAGGTTGTCGAACGAGCGGTTCTCGAACATCAGCACCACGACATGGTCGAAGCCCGGCGCGTGGCGCTGCGCGAGAGGAGCGAAACCGTCCAGTTCCTGATCGAAGTTCTGGTTCGCTCCGACCACGCCGCCGATGATGCCGCCCGCCGCGCCGCCGACCGCGAGACCCGAGGCGGCGCCGATGCCGGCAGCCTTCAGGAACGAGCGCCGCGACGACGACTTCGGGCCCTGTTCATCGGGAGCGTCAGTCGGTGGGTGCCTTTTCGCCATGAATCGATCATGGCACCCAGGTTGCTAGCGACCGGCCAGAGTCTTGCCCGCGTCGGATACCGATCCGGTCGTCACCAGCGATCCCTGGCCCAGGCCGATCAGGGCGAGGTTGCGCATCGCGGTGGTCCCGGTGTCGAAGTACCCGAGGTGACCGACGGCAGCGGCCAGCTTCTTGCCGGTGATCGGATCGGTGGTCGCCGCGACATCCATCGTCTTGGCGCCGAATGAGCTCGAGCCGGGGTCGCTGCCGTAGAAGGCGGTGTTCACGATCGGGTCCCAGGCGGCCTCGCCGACGAACACATTGTCGTGACTGACCGAGAGCGAGCTCGCCGTCTGGACCGCGGCACCAGGGGACCCAATCAGGGCGAGGGCGTTCACCGTGACGTCGCCTTTCTGCAACTCGATCAGCGCCGCCGTCGACCCATAGGAGTGAGCGATGACGGTGATATACGGCGTCGATGCCGGGCGAACGGCCTGCACGCCCTGGACGGCGCTCCCGAGCAGGTCGGCTCCCTCATTCGCATCTTTCAGCGACGTG
>JAZJYU010000131.1:0-9924 GCA_040390225.1 Actinomycetota bacterium
GGAGGCCTGAGGTTCCCAATTGCCTGTAGTCCATGGTTCTTCTTTCTTGTGGCGGTCGGGGTGTCGGGTTAGGCATTGTTCATGCTTGCCGGATCCGGCCCAACACGGTGCCCGGCTTCGAGTGCGTCCAATACCGACAGTTCCTGCTCGGTGAGTTGAAAGTCGAATAGGGCAGCATTTTCGATCATTCGTTCTTTGCGCACGGTGCGGGGCAGCACGATACGGCCGTGGTCGATGTGCCAGCGGAGGGTGACCTGCGCCACGGTCTTGTCATACTTCTCGGCGATAGCGTCCACCTCAGAGGACTCGACGAGGGCACCGCGGGCGATAGGGCTCCATGCCTCGACTTGGACGCCGTGGGCCCTGCTGTACGTTTCGACGTCGCGCTGCTGCAAGAGAGGATGAATCTCTATCTGATTGATCGCCGGTACCACAGTAGCTTCCGATTCCAGGCGGTCGAGGTGTTCGGGGAGGAAATTGGATACCCCGATCGATCGGGACAATCCTTCCGCGGCAAATTCTTCTAGTGCCTGCCAGCTCTCCACATACAGACCACGGGCAGGAGTAGGCCAATGGATGAGGTAGAGGTCGACATGGTCGAGTCCTAGCTTGGCGAGGCTCGCGTCGATGGCCGTGCGGGATCGTTCTTCGGATTGGTCGGCTGGACGTTGCTTGGTAGTGATGAACAGCTCTTCGCGCGGAATGCCGGAGTCGGCGATCGCCGCCCCGACCTCGGTTTCATTGTTATAGCCGGCGGCGGTATCGATGTGGCGGTAGCCGGCCTCGAGCGCGTCAAGGACCACTCTCTTGGTCTCTCCCGGATTTACCTGGAAAACGCCGAAACCGAGTTGCGGGATACTGCGACCATCATTGAGGGCGATGTTCGGGATAGTGCTCATGACTCTTCCTTAGTAAGCGTGGTGCTCTCCCTTGACTTTATGGTTCGAATTTGTAGCAGTCCAACAGCAATTAGTGCTGGCATTCAGAACTGGAACTGATAGATGGATTTGCGGCAGATGGCGTACTTCGTCGCTCTTGCTGACGAGCGGCAGTTCACGCGGGCGGCCGGGATCAGCCGGGTTTCGCAGTCCGGACTATCTACCAGTATCCGCACGCTCGAAGACGAACTTCAGACGACACTGTTCACGAGGTCCACACGGAAGGTGGAACTCACCGACGCGGGCCGGGCGCTCCTGCCGCGCGCTCGTCCGCTGCTCAGTCAAACCACGGCAGGCAAAGACGCCGTGGTTGCAACCAGGGGCAGAGGTGCTGGGCGAGTTACGCGGCGGCGGTGGGCAATGCCTCGGAGCCATCGACATACCTGAACTGCTCGCGCGTTACCATCGCCGCTATCCGAAGGTGCGTGTCCTGTTCGCCCTGGGGGCACATATGCGCTGCATCGGATCGATGGGGGTCGGCAACCTCGGCGTCGTCTTCGTCACGGGTAGTACCATGTCACCTCACACCCAACCGGCGATGAGTCGCAGACTCGTTCAGTGGGAGATCGCACCGGAGTCTCTTGCTCTGCTCGCCTCGCCAGATCTTCCGGTTGCGCGCTCGTCGCGGCTCAGCCTCCTTGATCTCGAACGCGAAATTTTCATCGACTTCGAGGCATCATGGGCTATGCGGGCAATCAACGACGACGCGTTCGCCAAGGCTGGCCTGATCAGGAAGGTCGCCTTCACGGTGAGTGGCGTGCACACGTTGCTTGACCTGGTGCACCGCCAATTAGGGATCGCATTAGTGCCTCGCTCGATCGTGTCCAAACCGCAAGCATCGGGGCTCACCATCATCCCGATCGTCGGCGAGGATGTTCCGACGTGGAGCCTGCGGATGGTAATGAAAGCCCACGACGGAACCACCAACATCGCCAACCGCTTCGTCGAAATGCTGCCTGCTGGGTAGCCGTACGAAGCTGCCAGCAGCGATTGAGCGCGTGCGACCCGAAACGCTGTGAGCAGACTCGTCATGCGGGACGGTTTGTTGCTCATCAACGACGAGATACCTAAGTTGTCGTGAATGATTCCCATGATGACGCTCAACGACGGCAACACGATCCCACAGCTCGGTTTCGGCGTATTCAGGGTGGAGACAGTCGAGGCAGAACGCGTCGTCGCTGATGCGATCGCCGTCGGATATCGGCACATCGACACAGCGGCGATCTACGACAACGAGGAGGGCGTTGGCCGTGGTCTCCGGGCGTCGGGCGTGCCGCGTGAAGAGCTGTTCATTACCACGAAGCTGTGGAATACAGACCACGGAGACACCAGGCCGTTCTCAGCCATCGACGCCAGCTTGGAGAGGCTCGGGTTGGACTACGTCGACCTCTATCTGGTGCACTGGCCAGCACCACCCCAGGGTCTCTACCTTCACACTTGGCAGGCAATGGAGCACATCCGCGAATCGGGCAAAGCGATCTCGATCGGAGTGTCCAACTTCGTCGAGCCGTATCTTCAGGAGATCGTCGACCTCGGTGGACTCTTCCCTGCCGTCAACCAGATCGAAGTGCATCCCTCGTTTCGCCAGGAGGAGCTCCAGTCATTATCGCGATCGCTCGGCATCGCCGTCGAAGCCTGGAGTCCTCTTGCCGGCGGAGCTATCGAAGCGGACGAAGGCGACATGGGCAGCCTCATCGAGCGCACGGGCAAGTCCTGGGCGCAGCTGGTGCTGCGCTGGCATCTCGACGCCGGACGGATCGTGATCCCGAAGTCGACGCACAGGGAGCGCATGATCGCGAATCTCGATGTCTTCGACTTCGAATTGGACGACGACGCGGTGGCGACGATCGAGAAGATCGAGCATCCCGGTCGCCGCGGCGGCGACCCGCACACCTTCATCGCCCGCCGCAACTGAGCCGGGGTCAGAGCCACTATTCAGACCGCGGCGGCGACCGCCGAGGCCACGGCATCGGCGACCCCCGGATCGAATGCGTTCGGCACGATCCGATTCGCGGCGGGCCGCGGGACGAGTGCGGTGAGCGCGTCGGCGGCGGCAAGCTTCATCGCCGAGGACACGCTCCCGGCCCGGGCGTCGAGGACGCCGCGGAACAGTCCTGGGAAGCAGAGCAGGTTGTTGATCTGGTTGGGGAAGTCGCTGCGCCCGGTCGCCACGACCGCGGCATGGCGGGAGGCCACCGACGGGTGGATCTCCGGTTCGGGGTTCGCGAGAGCGAACACGATCGCGTCGTTCGCCATGTTCGCGATCTCGCTCTCGGTGATGCGCGCGCCGGAGACGCCGATGAACACGTCCGCGCCGACCAGCGCCGTCGCAAAATCGCCGTTCAGTCCGCTGGGGTTCGTCGTAGCTCTGATCGTCTCTTTGACCTGCGTCAGGCCTGAGCGCGCCGGCCCGATCAGTCCTTCCGTGTCGCCGAGGGTGATATCGGTGACCCCGGCATCGAGCAGCAGCCGGGCGACCGCGATGCCGGATGCCCCGGCGCCCGAGATCGCCACCCGAAGCGTCGACAGTTCCTTGTCGACCACGATGCTCGCGTTGCGCAGTGCCGCGAGCGTGACGACGGCTGTGCCGTGCTGGTCGTCGTGGTAGACGGGCACGTCGAGGGCCTCGATGAGCCGCGCCTCTATCTCGAAACAGCGCGGCGCGGAGATGTCCTCCAGGTGGATCCCTCCGAAGCCGGGCGCGATCCGGATGACCGTCTCGACGATGGCGTCGACATCCGTCGTCGCCAGGCAGATCGGCACGGCGTTGATCCCGCCGAACCGGCGGAAAAGCTGCGACTTGCCTTCCATCACAGGCAGCGCGGCGGCCGGCCCGATGTTGCCGAGCCCGAGCACCGCTGTGCCGTCCGTGACGATCGCGACCGTGTTGCCGCGACCGGTGTAGACGTCGACCAGGCCTGGTTCCAGGTTAATCGCGGTGCACACCGCGGCGACGCCCGGTGTGTAGGCGAGCGCGAGGTCGGCCGCGCCGCTCACGGCGCGCATCGACATCGTTTCGATCTTCCCGCCGAGGTGCGCCTCGAAGGCGGGTCCACGCTGACGAGCATCCTCGGCCCACGTGCGTTCGATCAGCGGGCGCACCGGGAGGATGTCGGTCATGCCCCACCGCCCGGGGGGAGATGCTCGTCGAGGACGGCCTCCAGATAATGCCGGAGGACGCCCCGCTCCGGACCGCCCCAGGCTACCCAGCCTTCGAGCATTCTGCCGGGAAGACCGTCGTCGAGGGCGAGTCCGAAATTCCACATGGGGGCAGGCTTGCTCACGCGATAGTCAAAAGGATCGAAGGGGAGGTCCAGGTCGCGGACCTCGCGCTGAGGTCTGCTCCAGAGCAGCCGTCGCGCGTTTTCCTCGAAGAATCCCTGGCGTTGTGCGTCGGTCGGGGAGAAGCGGTCGATCCACTGCATGGCGGTTCCGATGCTCTCGTCTCTCCAGTGCAGGACCGGTGCCTCGGATGCCCACATGATGCGCTCCCATCCCACCTGTTCGATGAGGGTGGCGGCCCATTCCTCGATCAGGTCGTGGGGGAACAGGGCCTGGCGGGAGAAGTTGACGGCGAATCGCGGATGGGCGAACAGCTCGCCGAGTGCCGGTTCGCCGGCGACGGCGCCAGGCTCGCGGGGGCCGGCGAAGTGGCCTCCGATTACGAGCCCGTCCTCGTGCCGGTCGAGGTGGTCGAGAAGGATCGCCGCGTCGTCCGCGAATCGCACATCGTCGCAGACGAGCGCGAATCCGCCGTACTCGCCGATGAGGTCGAGCACCCAGGGCCAGTCGCGGACATGATCACCCGATACCCTCAGCCCTGTGAATCCGGCCTCGAACTGGGCCCGGATCCCGGCAGTGATCTCAGTGCGATCGCCGCCGATCGGCAGCCCCGCCGCGATGAACCGGCCGGGGTGCTCCACGATGGCCTGATGCACCGTCTGCAGGTCGGGACAGGTCTGGAACGCGCAGACGAGAGCCCTGTCGATGCCGTGCTGGTCCATGATCGAGACTGCGTCGCTCAGCCGCTGAAAACGTGGCATCCCCACATGCAGGTAAGCGTCCGAGGTCATTCGCGCAAGGTCCTCTCGAGTTGCCGGCGCGATCTGGTGCGTCGAATTAGAGAATCGCGCCGACAGCCGGGGCCGGCAATCCGGCGTCCCGCTATGCCGAACGATCAGACGGGAGTGCGGCGCATCTCGAGCGCTCTTGACAGGGCCATGGCCGTGGTCCGGACGGCCGGCGCGAAATGCTGCGCCTGGGCGAGCGCGGTCGCTCCGGTGACCGAGATCGCACCGACGACGACGTTCCGGCGTGCGAACACCGGTGCGGCGACGCAGAACATGCCGAGCTGGGACTCCTCCACGTCGTAGGCGACCTTCGACTCGTGGATCTGGGCCAGTTCCTTGCGGAGGACCTCCGGATCGGTGATGGTTTTCGATGTCTTGGCGACCAACTCGCCGCGGAGCACTGATTCGATGAAGTCCGGATCGCTAAACGCCAGAATGGCCTTGCCCAGACCGGTCGCATGCAGGGTGGCCCGCCCGCCAAGTCGGGAGTGCGGCACCTTGAGCGTGCGGCTGGAAATCTTTTCGATATAGATGATCTCTGCACCGTCGCGCACGGCGAGATTGCTGGTGAGATGCGTCACCTCGTTGAGATTGTGCGCGTAGGGGATCGCGAGCTCGCGCAGGGTGCTCGGGGTGCTCACCAGCATCCCCAGTTCGAACAGCCTCACTCCAAGGCGCACCCCGTGGAGACCGCGTTCCAACGCACCCCACGCGATGAGGTCGTTGACCAGGCGATGGGTGGTTGATTTGGGAATGGCTGATCGCCGTGCCATCTCGCTGATGCTGAGGTCGCTGTCCACGGCGGAGAACAGGTCGAGCAGCACGAGCGCTCGTGACAGCGAGGAGAGCGACTCGCCGTCCTGTCGGATGGGACGCGACATTGATTCCCTCCTCGGTTCGCGACCATGATCGACCCTAGTTATATCGAAGGGGAGCGACCGTGACAACAGCCGCCAGCATAGCCGCCGAGGATGTGGTCATCGTCGATGCGGGTGCGCTCGTCCGCACGATCGTGGATGCCCTCGTCGCCAACGGGGCGAGTCCGACCGACGCAACCACGCAGGCCGAGATCCTGGCGGAGGGTGACCTGCGCGGACATCACTCCCACGGGGTTCGTAGGCTGCCGGTGCTGGTCAACCGGCTCAAGAAAGGGCTCATCGCGACCGATGCCCAGCCGGTCTGGGAATGGCGCACCGACTCCGTACTGGAGGTGGACGGCCGCCGGGGCTTCGGACCGTCGGTGGCATTCGCGTCCATAGACAAGATCATCGAGAGGGCGGCATCGACGGGCATCGCGGTCGTCACGATCTCGAACTCCAACCACGTAGGCATGCTCGCGCCATACATCGAGCGCATCACGGCCGCAGGACAGGTCGCCTTCGGCTTCACGACGAGCGAAGCTCTCGTGCATCCTTGGGGCAGCGCGCGGGCGCTGGTCGGAACGAACCCGATCGGCATCGGCGTGCCGAACGGCGACGAGCCGCTCGTGCTCGACATGTCGACGGCGTCCGTCTCGATGGGCAAGATCCTGGAGCACGCTGCACGCGGGGAGGCGATCCCCCTGGGCTGGGCGGTCGATGTGGAAGGCAACCAGACCACCGACGCGGCCGCCGCCGCGCAGGGGGGCGCGATCTCTCCGTTCGGCGGGCCGAAAGGCTACGGTCTTGGCATCGCGCTCGAAGCGGTGGTGGGCCTGCTGACCAGATCGTCGTTCGGCATCGCTGTGCATGGAACCCTGGACTCAGATCGGGTCGCGACGAAGGGCGACGTGTTCATCGCGGTCTCACTCGAGCGTCTCGGCCTCACCGGGTCGCTGCCCGGAATGCGCGAATATTTCGACGAGGTGCGCGCGAGCGGCCCAAATGCGGGAGATGTGACCGTGCCGGGCGATCGTGCTCGGGCCACCCGGGCACGGCGTCTTCGAGACGGCGTCCCTTTACACGTGGGTTCCTGGCAACAGGCGCTCGTACTCGGAAAGGGTGGTGCGGTAAGTGAGTGACTTCGTCCCCGCCTTCGGCGTGCTCAGACTGCCGGATTCCGTTCTCTTCGGACTCGGCTCCCGGGCCGCGATCGCCCCGGCGGCGTTGGGTTACGGTACGCGGGTACTGATCTGCTGCGACCCCTTCCTCGCCGCCACGCCCGAGTTCGCAGAACTTCTCGCCTCACTCGAATCGCGTGGCGTGTCGGTCAAGGTTCTGACCGAAGTCGTTCCCGAGCTCCCGGTCGAGAGCGTCACCAGGGCGGCGGCGCTGGCGAGCGACTTCCGTCCGGAGGTCGTCATCGGCTACGGCGGTGGAAGCGCGCTCGATCTCGCGAAGCTAGTGGCGCTGCTCGTCGTACATCCGGGGCCCCTGAGTCTCTATTACGGTGAGAACGCCGTTCCGGGGCCGGTGCTCCCGCTCATCGCGGTGCCGACCACGGCGGGCACCGGTTCCGAAGTCACGCCGGTCGCGGTCGTCTCCGATCCCGAGCGTGAGCTCAAGGTCGGAGTATCGAGTCCCCATCTGGTCCCCCGGGTGGCCGTCGTCGACCCGGAGCTGTCCTTCGGAGCACCGGCCGCCGTCACCGCCCACTCCGGGATCGATGCCTTCGTCCACGCGGTCGAGTCGTACACGGCAGTGGTACGGCCGGCGGACTGGGCCGAAGAACTGCCGGTCTTCGTCGGGCGCAATGCACTCAGCTCCCTGCTGGCGATCGAGGCCATCCGGCTTATCGGAGAGAATCTCCGCACCTCCGTGCGCGAGCCCGATAATGTGGCGGCTCGCGAGGCGATGTCCTATGGCAGCCTGCTGGCAGGGATGGCGTTCGGTTCTGCCGGGACGCATCTCTCGCACGCGATGCAGTATCCCATCGGGGCCATAACCAAGACCCCGCACGGGCTCGGCACGGGGCTCATGCTTCCGTTCGTCCTGCAGGCGGCGGTCGACAGTAGCCGGCCGGAGTTAGCAGAGATCGCCCGGGCGCTCGGGGTGGAGCAGTCGAGCGAGGCCGCAAGCGCCCAGGCAGCGGTCGACGCGATCGCCGTGCTGGTCGCCGACATCGGCGTTCCGAGTAGTCTGGCCGACATCGGCGTCAGCGAGGACCAGCTCCCGCGGATCGCGGAACTCGCGCTGACCGTCCGGCGGCTCGCGGGGAACTCTACGCTGCCTGCCGATGAGCACAGCTTCGCGCGCATCCTGTCCGCCGCCTTCCATGGCGATCGAACGTCGATCGCCGAATGACCGCACCACGATCCGCTTTCCCAGGAGACCTCACGTGACCTACCTCTCAGACCTCTACATCGATGGCCAATGGCTCGCCGGAGCGAGCGGTCGGCGCTTCCCGGTGATCGACCCCGCGACCGGCGACGAGATCGCCTCCTTCGCTATCGCCGACGACTCCGATTGCACCGCAGCGATTGAGGCCGCGGAAGCAGCCCGTCCCGGCTGGGCGGCGACACCGCCGCGGGATCGTTCCGAATTGCTGCGTCGCACCTATGAGATCCTCACCGAAGAACGGGAGGCGATGGCGGAGATCATCGTAAGGGAGAACGGCAAGGCCTTCTCCGATGCTCTCGGCGAGGTCGACTACGCCAAGGAATTCTTCCGCTGGTTTGCCGAGGAGGCGGTGCGGATCGCCGGCGACTTCCGGCTGTCGCCGTCGGGTGACAAGCACATCGTGGTGACCCACGAGCCGATCGGCGTCTCCCTGCTCATCACCCCGTGGAACTTCCCGGCCGCAATGGCGACGCGCAAGATCGCACCGGCCCTCGCGGCGGGCTGCACGGTCGTTCTCAAGCCGGCGCGAGAGACCCCCCTCACCGCGGCATTCGTCGTCGACGCGCTCGCGCGGGCCGGGGTCCCTGCCGGGGTCGTCAACCTGGTCACCCCGGTTCCGACCGGTACGGCGATAGCGAAGATGCTGCATCACCCCGCCGTGCGCAAGGTCTCCTTCACCGGTTCGACCGAGGTCGGCAGGATTCTGCTTCACGAAGCGGCCGACTCGGTGGTGAGCGCCTCGATGGAGCTGGGCGGGAACGCCCCGTTCCTGGTGCTCCCCGGCGCCGATGTCGATGCGGCGGTCCAGGGTGCGTTGATCGCGAAGATGCGCAATGGCGGTTCGGCTTGCACCGCCGCCAACCGCTTCTACGTGCACTCCTCCGTGAACGCCGCCTTCGCCGAGGGGATCACGAAGGAGCTCGCGAAATTCCGCGTCGGTCCCGGAATCGATCGGGAGAACCAGCTCGGAGCGCTCGTCTCGATCGGGGAGCGGGACAAGGTCGCCGAACTCGTCCAGACGGCTGTCGGCGAGGGCGCGCAGCTCGCGCTGGGCGGCACCGCCTCCAAGCACGGCGCCTTCTATCCGCCGACCGTGCTGACGGGGGTGCGCCATGGCGGCACGATCACGAGCACCGAGATCTTCGGGCCGGTGACGGCGATCGTGGAATACGACGACGTCGACGAGGCGGTGCGGATGGCGAATGACACGATCTACGGTCTCATCGCCTACGTCTACGGCGAGACCGGCCAGGCGCTGGCCGTCGCCCGGCGGATCGATGCTGGAATGGTGGCCGTCAATCGCGCGGTATTGAGCGACCCCGCCGCGCCGTTCGGCGGAATGAAGCAGAGTGGCCTGGGACGCGAGGGCAGCTCGGAGGGCATCCTGGAGTTCCTCGAAGAGAAATACATCGGAATCGAGCTCTGAGCATGGAGTACACGACCTTCGGGAGCACAGGCCACGTGGTGAGCCGGCTCGGCTTCGGCGGGGCCGCTCTCGGCCTTACCGACTACCTGGAGAAATTCGATCCTCTCGATCCTCGCGACCGCGCGAAGTCCTTCGAGGCGCTCGACGCCGCGCTCGAGGGCGGGGTCAACTATTTTGACACTGCCGCGGCATATGGTAAGGGCGAGAGCGAGCGGATCCTCGGCGCGGGACTC
>JAZJYU010000131.1:9934-12928 GCA_040390225.1 Actinomycetota bacterium
TCCTCAGTACCAAGGTCCACCCGCGCGATTTCGCCGGCGACGTCCGGGCCTCGCTCGAGGGTTCGCTGGAGCGGCTGCAGCGCGACCGCGTGGACCTGCTCCAGATCCACGGGGACTCGATCACGCATGTCGACGCCGACCGCTTTCTTGCGGCGGGCGGGATGGTGGAACAGCTTTTCCAGCTCAAAGCCGAGGGGCTGGTCGGGAACATCGGCTTCTCGACGGAGGACAACAACGACTCCGTTTACCGTCTCATCGAGACTGGTTTCTTCGACGCCGTACAGATGTGCTACAACTTCATCTTCCAGCACCCCTATGAGACGAGCAGGCCCTTCGGATCTATGTTCGAGGCGGAGAAGAGGGGGATGGGCATCCTCACCATGCGAGCGCCGACATCCGGAACCTTCCAGCGCTGGATCGAGACGGTAAACCCCGAGAACACCTTCGACTACACGTCGGCGTTGATCCAGTTCGTGCTCTCCAATCCCCTGGTGGATGTGGCACTGGTCGGCATGCGCACGGCGGACATTGTGCGCAGCAATCTGGCCATCGTCGAGGATGTCGACAACCGGGTCGACATCGCCGCGGTCCAGGAGAGATATGTCTGAGTCGGCACGGGGCTCACTCGGAGAGAGGGACCGATGAAGATCACGAGCATCGAGACGTTCCATCGCGATGACAACCTCGCCGTTGTGCGCGTCCGCACCGACGACGGTGCGGAGGGCTGGGGTCAGACGTCGCCATATCTGGCCAACCAGACGGCTCCGTTGCTGCACTCCGACGTCGCGCCGTTCTTCCTCGGCACCGACCCTTGGGACCTCGAGGCGAATTTGGTCGGGTTCGTGCATCAGCAGTACAAGTTCTACGGCACCCAGTTCTGGCGCGCGCTGTGCGGTGTGGACACGGCGGTGTGGGATCTCCTCGGCCGGGTCACCGGTCAGCCGGTGTATCGGTTGCTCGGCGGTGCCGTGCGGACCCGCATCCCGGTCTACGGGTCGAGCATGAGTCGCACGATAGCGCCGGCCGCCGAGGCGGAGCGCCTGGTCGCCCTCGCTGAGAGCCACGGTTTCCGGGCATTCAAGATCCGCATCGCCGATGTGATGGCGCACGATGTCGACGTCTATCCCGGCCGCACGGAGGCGATCGTCAAGGCCACCAGGGAGGCTCTGGGCGATGACGTGGTCATCCACGCCGACGCCAACGGCGGTTATTCGGTCCCGGAGGCGATCCGGTTCGGTCGCATGCTGGAACATTACGCTTTCGGCCACTTCGAGGAACCCTGTCCGTATCCCGAGATCGAGAACACGGCCCGTGTGGCAGCGGCACTGGACATGCCGGTCGCCGGCGGCGAGCAGGACAGCTCACTCGAGCAGTTCCATCGGATGATCGAGATGCACGCCGTCGACATCGTGCAACCGGATATCGGCTATGTGGGCGGAATGTCCCGTGCCAGGAAGGTCACCTCTATGGCCTCCGCCGCCGGAATCCCGGCGACGCCGCACTGCGCCAACGACTCGCTGCTGCAGGTTTTCACCCTACATCTGGCGGCGTCACAGCCGTCCGTCTCCCAGTTCCAGGAGTGGAGCATCGAAGATAAGCCGTGGTTCCACGGGGTCTTCGGCCCGATGCCCGAAGTCGTCGACGGGTTCGTGCAGCTCGGCGAAGAACCGGGGTGGGGTGTGGAGATCGATCCCCACTTCCTCTCGACGGCCACCCATCTCACCACCACCTCTTGAGCATCGAAACAAAGGACGGCATCATGCGCACTTCTTCCAGCGCGCCTACCAGGATCGGCATCATCGGTCTCGGCAAGCACACATTCCAGACCTACTACAACTCGTTGCGCTGGGCACCGGACCACGATGTCGTGGTCGCGGTCGACATCGATCCGCAGAAGATCGCACAGTTCACCAAGCTCTACGCAGTGCCGAAGACCTACACCGACTATGCCGACGCCTTCGCTAACGAGGAGCTGGACGCCGTGCTAATCCAGGTGGGGCACGCCGCCAACTTTCCCATCATCCGGGCCGCCCTCGAAGCGGGGGTGCACGTCTTCGTGGAGAAGACGCCGGTATTGAACACCGCCCAGGCCGACGAGCTCATCGCGCTCCAGGGGAAGACCGGGAAGTGGGTCATGGTCGGATGGAACCGTCGGTTCATGACCTCGTACCTGATGGCCAAGGAGATCATCGGACGAGACGAGTTCGGCGGCGTACGGGCCTACCAGTCGCAATTCCATGCAACGCCTTACGACGAGGACGCCTTCAAGATCAACCACATCATCCATCACTTCGATCTGGCGCGATGGCTGCTCGGGGAGATCAGGCTCACCCATGCCCAGCATGTCGAGTTCGGCGATCGGCTGCATGCGTACACAATCTCCTTCGAGTCGGAGAGCGGCGCCATCGGGACCATCCAAGCCGCCTCCATGCTCGACGAGCTGTATCCGATGGAGCGACTGGAGCTCGTGGGCGACCGCAGGAACATCGTGGTCGACAACGTCAAGAACCTCGTCTACAACCGGCCGCCCGTGCGGAAGGAGACCTTCGAGCCCTTCGCGCTCGAGGACAGCTCAGACGCTCTGGTGTGGAACCAGAGTCATGGCTACTACCCGCGATTCACCAACCATGGTTACGAGAACGAGCTCCACTATTTCGTCAGCAGCATCCGTGCGGGCATCGAGCCGCAGCCGAATCTCGCCGATTCCCGGCGAACTCTCGCGCTCGTCGACGGCCTCGACCGGCTGCTCGAGAGTTGAGTAAAGGATCGGTGTTCCGCATATCGGGACTCGGGGATCGCTTCTTAAACGGTCGCGGATAGATTCACCTTCAGTAAAGTACGGGCTCGCCAGCGGTGGTGGCGGCCTCGAATCTCTTTCACCTTACAAAGGAGTAAACACATGCAGTCACAGCAGAAGAGAAGAGTCGCGATCACGGGGGTGGCCGTAGCGGTCGCACTCGGTAACCGGCACCTCTTCGGTGTACTTGACCACAC
>JAZJYU010000131.1:12938-14302 GCA_040390225.1 Actinomycetota bacterium
ATCCGAAAATTCTCCGGGCCGAAGCCGGCGCGAGTTCCGTGAGCCTCCTGCCTGTCGCGCGTGGGGCTTCGACGCGCAGCCATCCCCGGGTGTGGGTCGCACTCGGGCTCGCCCTCAGCGGGTGCTCGGCCAGTACGCCCGCGGCGTCGGCGAAGCCCAAGAGCACGGCGACCACACTTGTCAATATCACGTACGCGGATACGCTATTCGGCAACCCTCGCTCAGGCCCGCTGCTGCAGGCCATGATCTCGGACTTCAACAAGTCTCATCCGCTGATCCACGTGACGCCGGCGTCGGTTCCCTTCCCCACCTTCGCACAGACCATCGCCACGCAGCTCGGCGCGGGCACCGGTCCTGATGTCATTCGTTTCGACACCCCCGATTTCTACCAGGCAGCAAAGGCCGGGCTGCTTTCGCCGCTGAACAAAGTGATCGATGCGAAGAAGCTTGGCCTGCTCCCTGGGCCGGACAAATTCACCACTGTGGGGGGGAAGCGCTACGGGGTCGCCTCCACTACCGGCCCCTACACCCTGCTCTATAACAAGGACCTCTTGCCAACCCCGCCGACGACCTACAGCGAGTTTGTTGCCGACGCTAAGGCCCAGACCAAAGATGGCGTGTATGGACTGGCGTTCCGGACGACCCTCCCTGAGGAGTCGGGAATGTGGCAGGACATCTTCAACTATGTCTACGGCTTCGGAGGCCAGTGGTCAGACGGAAAGAAGCTCACGCTGAACTCAGCGAACGTGATCAAGGGCCTGACCTCGTATCAGGAACTCTACAACGACAAGGTCATTCCCCAGGGTGCGACCGCCTCGACCTACCGCACGATGTTCGCGGCAGGTAAGGTCGCCATGGAGATCGACAACGGCGGCACAGCCGACAACCTGAAGACCATCAACCCCAAGCTGAACCTCGGCGCGGTGACCATTCCGTTCCCGGTGACGAGCACGGGCGAAACCCTGGCGATCCTCGGCGTGAACGCCGACAGCAAGTACCAGCAGGCCTCCGACACCTTCCTCACTTGGCTGTTGACGCCCGCGAGCCAGCGAAAGCTGCTCAACGTCGCGGGCGCCGGGGGTGGCGTCGGAACGTCGACGCAGCGCACCGCGGCAGAGGCGAAGCTGGTTCCGCTGGCTCCAGTGTTCGACACCGCGGCGAAGACCGCGGTTCCGCAGATCGTCCGCGGATTCGAAGACCAGACCCCGATCATCCGCAAGATCGTGATCCAGCAGGTTATTAATGCCCTTCAAGGGCAGGAGACCATGAAGGCCGCGATGAACGAAGCTCAGAAAGAGGCGGTGGCCGCGGTCGGTTAGCCGACGCGGTCCTTATCTGGCTTATCGCGGTGCTCGCGCCGGGGG
>JAZJYU010000131.1:14312-24446 GCA_040390225.1 Actinomycetota bacterium
CTGAGGCTGAAGAAACTAAATCGGACGCGATTATTCGAGAAATTTTGAATAAAAATGCTCGCCCCGGCCAGAAAGGCGGGGTAAAAATAATTTCGCAGGATGAGATAATTCCGAAAAAGTTAAAAGAATACCTCACGCGTCATCCGGAAATCGCTCGAAAACTCTCAAAAAATAAAAGAAGGAAGACTTTGATGACGAAGGTCTCCACTGGCGACCTGGGTCGACCAGGCCGTTCCCGCCGCCGGCGTAGCCCCCTGGGAAGCAGATGGACGCCGTACTTCTTCTTAGCACCCGCGATCATCTATGTGATCATCTTCCAGATGGTTCCCCTTGTGCAGGAGATCCGGCTCAGTTTTACCCAGACTTCGCTTCTCAATCCGGACAACGGTGTCTGGGTCGGGCTGGCAAATTACATCTCGATCTTCACGAGCTCCGATTTCCGGCATACGCTCTTAGTGACCCTTATCTATCTGGTGGTCTGCGTGGTCGGTGCCGTGGGCGTCGGCCTCGTGGCGGCGCTCCTGCTGAATGGTAATTTCCGCGGACGGGGCGTCGCGCGCGCCCTGATCACCGTCCCGTGGGCGGCGCCGGGAGTCGCGACTGCGCTCATCGTCACGTGGATGCTGAACGCTCAGTACGGGATTGTCAACCACATACTCGACGCGATCGGGATCCACCTCCCCGGGGGCCTCATCTTGGATAGCCAGGCCTACGCGTTGCCTGCCATCCTCGCGACCACGGTGTGGCAGCTCTTCCCGTTCAGCGCGGTCGTGCTCCTCTCCGCACTCCAGTCCGTTCCAAAAGAGGTCACCGAGGCCGCGTCGATGGATGGGGCGAACGCGCTCTGGGTCTTTCGTGTCGCTACTTGGCCCGTCATCCGGCCCACGGTTGCGCTTCTCGCCACACTCAACGCGATCTGGTCGATCCGTCGGTTCGAATTGATCTGGCTGATGACCCGCGGTGGTCCGCTCAACAGCACGAAAACCCTGGTTATCGACCTCTATTCGAGTGCATTCGAACTCAACGACCTTGGCAAGGCTGCAGCGATCGGAATCGTCGGGGTGATCGTCGCGCTACTCCTTGTGAGCGCGAGCCTGTTTGTCAGCAGGTCGGCGCAGAAGCAGAAGGGAGACTCGTTGTGAAACGCCTCAGGATCGGCACCACCGCTCGCATCATCGGGGTGCTCGTTGTGCTGGGCATCGCGGTGTTCCCGCTCTATTGGATGTTCGTCACCTCGCTGACCAGCAATGGGAACCTCTACGGCAGCGCACCGCAGCTGCTTCCCGATTTCTCACGCATCGGCATCTACGCCAGTAGTTTTGCCGGAGGGAAGATCGAACTCTGGTTGCTGAATAGTTTGATCATCGCGGTGGGAACCACGGTGGTGTCGATCGGGCTCGGGATACCGCTCGGCTATGCACTGTCGCGCTTCCGGTTCCGTGGCAAGGCGCTTGTCGGGCTCAGCCTGCTGCTGACGCAGATGCTTCCGGAGGCGCTGCTCGTCGTGCCATTGTTCGCGTTGTTCAAGAATCTCAATCTACTGAACTCGCTCGCAGGACTCATCCTGGTCGACGCCGCGTTCGTGCTCCCGATAGTCGCGCTCATCATCAAGGGCGCGATCGATGGCATTCCGCGTGAACTAGAGGAGGCCGCTCGCGTTGACGGCGGAAATGCCATCACAATCCTCACGCGGATCAATGTGCCGTTGGTCGCGCCGTCGATCGCTGCGTCGGCCGTCATCGCGTTCTTCAGCGGATGGAACGAGTATGTGTTCGCCGTGACTTTCATCTACGACGCAGCGAAACAGCCGGCATCTGTTGGTCTTGCGAGCTTCATCGGCGAGCTCAGTACGCCACTGGACACGGTGATGGCGGTCGGCATCATGTATACGCTTCCGGCAGTGGTGTTCTACCTCTTTGCCCAAAAGTATGTGGTCTCGGGTATGACCGCGGGGGCGGTGAAGGGCTGATCCGGACGCCGCTGTCACGTTCCGAGATGTGGGACGGGATAGTGATGCCACGATGCCACGATGCCATCCTGAACGCAGGAAGAAGCCGGCTAAGCCGGACGCAATTGGCGCTGGTATCGGTGCCGAGAAAAGGGAGTCCTGCTGTGTTGGAGACGAAGATCATCGCCCCAGAAGTGACCCACCAGGAAGACATCCTCACGCCAGAAGCCGTGGTATTCCTGTCGGCCCTGCACGAGCGATTCGCTGGCCGCCGTAACGAATTACTGCTCGCGCGTGCCGGAGCCGCAGCAGAGATCGCGGCGACCGGGCGGTTGGATTTCAAGCCTGAAACGGCTTCCGTGCGAGGTGGCTCTTGGACTGTCGCACCAGCTCCGGCCGACCTCGCCGACCGCCGCGTTGAGATCACCGGACCCACAGAACCCAAGATGGCGATCAACGCTCTCAATTCTGGCGCGAAAATTTGGTTGGCCGATCTCGAAGATGCCAACACACCGCACTGGAAGAACGTGATCGAAGGGCAGCAGGTGCTGCGCCAGGTGACGCGTCGCACTTTGCGCTATGAATCGCCGGAAGGCAAGTCATATCGACTGAGGGATGACGCGCCCCTCGCCGTCGTCGTCATGCGGCCTCGCGGGTGGCATCTCGATGAGGAGCATCTGCTGGTCGGTGGGCACACGGCGATCGGTTCGCTCGTCGATTTCGGCCTCTACTTCTTCCACAACGCGGCGGAACTTCTCGCTCGGGGTAGCGGTCCGTACTTTTACCTCCCGAAGATGGAGAGCTTCCTTGAGGCACGGCTCTGGAACGATATCTTCGTGTTCTCGCAGGATTATCTTGGACTACCACAGGGTTCGGTGAGGGCGACAGCGCTGATCGAGACAATCCCAGCTGCTTTCCAAATGGAGGAAATTCTCTACGAGTTGCGCGATCACGCGTCCGGTCTGAACGCGGGCAGGTGGGACTACCTCTTCAGTCTGATCAAGTATTTCAGGGCTGCTGGAGACGAGTATGTCCTTCCCGACCGGGCCGCTGTCACGATGACAGCACCCTTCATGCGTGCCTACACGACACTTCTGGTACGCACTTGTCACTCGCGTGGGGCTTTCGCGATCGGCGGGATGGCGGCGTTCATTCCGAGCAGGCGCGACCCGGAGGTTAATGCCATCGCGCTTAGCAAGGTCCGGGCGGACAAAGAACGCGAGGCGAACGACGGCTTTGACGGTTCCTGGGTGGCCCATCCCGATCTTGTGCCCGTATGCGATGAAGTTTTCAGCGCGGTGCTTGGCACACGGCAGAACCAGCTTGACAAGCCCCTTAGCGACAGTAAGGTGACAGCTGCAGACCTGCTAGCGGTGAATGCCACCGTCGGCGAGGTGACGGAGGCGGGAGTCAGGGACAACGTCTCTGTCACTCTGCAGTATCTCGCGGCGTGGCTGGCGGGTAACGGGGCGGTGGCGATCAACAACCTTATGGAAGACGCAGCGACGGCTGAAATCTCCCGGTCACAGATCTGGCAATGGATCCACGCGGGCACCCAACTTCCTTCGGGAGAGTCGGTCACCCGTGAGTTCGTTCGGAAGCTTCTTGCCGAGGAGTTCGACGCACTTGAGTCGGCCCGCGGCGATGCCTTCGACAAAGTGAACGTTGAGCGGGCCCGCGAACTATTCGACACCGTGGCGCTCGCCGACGAGTACGCCGACTTTCTCACCGTGCCGGCCTATCGGTTGGTGACGGCCACTTCCGTGGGCTAGTGGAGCGCACCACCCTGGTTCCTGCTCGGTTGCGGATCGTGATCATGGGAGTGAGCGGGTCGGGAAAATCCACGATTGGTCGCCTTCTCGCAACGTGTCTCGGGGTGGCTTTCGTGGACGCCGACGATCTACATCCGACCGAGAACATCACAAGAATGGCGACGGGTTCCCCGCTCAGAGATGAGGACCGGTGGCCGTGGCTCGACGCGGTGGGGGCCCTCCTCGCACGATCTGAGAGTGGCCTGGTTGTGGCGTGCTCCGCGCTCAAGGTCTCCTATCGCCAGCGGATCACCCGAGCGGCCTCCGACACATTTTTTGTTCACTTGGTCGGTTCGCGAGCACTAATCACTGACCGACTCCATGAGAGGACGGATCACTTCATGCCCGCTCAGTTATTGGACAGCCAGTTCGAGGCCCTCGAGGAACTTGGGTCCGACGAGAACGGGGCGGTCGTATCAGCGGATCACGCCGAAGAGGACATCGTGCGGTGGATCTGCGCGCACGTGACCCAGTGGGCGCGGTGAACGGTTATCTCTACGCGGCCTATAACGCGGCGCCCGCTACGCTGTCCACTGATTCTCGCGCGGAAGATCAGTGGTACGCACTCCTTCGTGGGGAGCCGCTCATCGGGGGTCTCGAATTGAGCTTCAATGGCACCTTTCACCCGAAGGGCGTTTCACGGCTCGCCGGCCTGCTGGACCCAAAATGGGCGTGCGTGGTGACTGATGTCCCCGGAACCATTGAGAACGTCAAACGCGACCCGAGGTACGGACTTGCGTCGACCGATATCGACTCGAGGGCCCGCGCGGTAGACGATGTTCGGAGCCTCTTGATCGAAATCCATCGTCTGCACGAGCGAATCGGTGAACCGGTCGTCGCAGCCGTCGAACTCCATTCGGCTCCGATGGCGATGATCGAGAGGTCCTCGAAGGATATCTTTGCGGATTCCCTCGCCGAAATCGCATCCTGGAGTTGGGGTCCCGTCGAGCTCGTCATCGAACATGCAGACGCGCTCGTCGATGCGCATCCTCCTCAGAAAGGATATCTTGCCCTCGCTGCGGAAATAGAGGCGGCGGGCTCGGCCAGTGCGCGATCCGGACGCGCAATCGGGCATAGCGTCAATTGGGGACGATCGGCGATCGAGGCCGGCTCATCGGCAGGTCCCGAAGAGCATGTCCGCGCGCTCGCATCGAGGTCTCTCCTGCGTGGTCTCATGTTCTCGGGTGCTTCAGCACGGGCAACGGATTGGAGCGAGCCGTGGCAGGATTCACACCTGCCAATCGCGGAGCGCGAACCGAACTCCCTTCTCACAGTCGAGAGCGTACGAGCCTCGCTCATGGCGGCGCGGACCGCAAAGCTGGAGTTCCTTGGGGTGAAGGTCGGCGCTGGCGTTGTTCCTGATGACTCCTTGGCGGCCCGACTCGCTCCTGGCCTGGCGACACTCGCAGCCGTAGATGCGGTTAGTAGGGCCATGTCCCACTAAGGCGAGGCGGACGTGACCGGCCAGGTCGAGCTCGTCTGCCGCACCATGCGAGCAGCTGAGTGGGGATTCGTCACCGCAAGCGGATACCGGGCGGCGAGAAGCCGACCGGCGACCGCCAGGACACTGTCGGATCAACTGATCGGCGGCGAGATCGCGCAACTCCATTCGGAGAACTATGGCGTCTACGGGGTCCGGAAAATGCATCGATTGCTGAAACGACAGGGATGGGAGACCGGCCCCGACCAGACCGGGCGGATCATGCGGTCGCCCGGGCTGCGCGGTGTTAACCGCGGCAAACGGGCGTTCACCACCAAGTCGGATCCGGCTGGTATCCGCCCCACCGATCTCGTCAAACGTCACTTTCTCGCCGACGCACCCCGCCGACTCTGGGTCGTCGACATCATCTACGTGCGCACCTGGCAAGGCTTCGCTTACATCGCACTCGTCACCGATGTGTAGTCCAGGCGCATCGTCGGGCGGAATGTCGCCTCAACGCTGAAAGCCGACATCTTGCCGTTGCAAGCATTAGACATGGCGGCGTTTGATGCCGGTGGCGACCTGTCCGGGCTGACCCACCACTCCGATCACGGTTCCAACTACATGGCCTACGCAGATCGGATCATTGAACTCGGCGCAATCCCTTCAACCGGGACCTTTGTCGACCATGGCGATCTCGTCTCTCTGATTGTCGGGTAGCGCGCGCCGGGGATGGCGTGTCGATCAGAGTAGCTGATATGTTTTCACTTTCGCTAGGCATCCAGGGAGTGAACATGGCCAGCATCCACATCAAGCTCGTCTCGGGTGACGAATTCACCATCAGCCACTCTTTCTATGGAGCATCAGGCCCGATGACCACCCGGAGCGATGCCGAGGTGCAGATGAGCTTTCTTCTGACGAAAATGGCCGCCGTCGGCACCGACCAGGGCAAGACCGTGAACGTGGCGCAAATCGCCTACGAATGGGTCGAGGACTAGAAAGCGCCCTTGCATCGTCGGAACCCGGAAGAACGCGCGAGTGCAGTATAGTTATAAGTGAACAGTCGTTAGGGGACTGGCAGCGACACGAGGGAATGTCGACGCAGGGATTGTCAGCGGCGACGAACGGCTAGTGCGACGCTCTGGACAGCGAGGATCAGCCAATGGACTCCACGGAATCCGATCACGAGCCGTCAGGCGACCAGAACGGAATCGACTACGCGGCGATCGTCAATGAGCTGATCGAACAGCGGATACCCCCGATGCACTCACTGGGAATTCGGGTGGATGCCCTGGTGCCGAGCGTCGCAGAGGGTTCGGCTCCGTTCGCCGGCAACGGCAATCACATCGACACGATGTATGCCGGAGCACTGTTCGCACTGGCCGAGATGCTGGGCGGCGCGTTGTTCTACTCGAACTTCGACTCGCACCACTTCTACCCGACGGTGAAGAGCCTCACCATCGAGTTCATCCGCCCGGCCAGGTCGGACATCACCGGTCGCGCGCGCCTCGACCCCGCCGAGGCACGTCGCCTCGCTGCGGTCGCCGAGCGCGACGGCAAAGCGGAATTCATCATCGAAACCGAGCTCTTCGACGCGGCCGCAGTGCTTGTGGCTCGCACCGTTGGCACGTATCAGCTGCGAACGGCGCACACCGCCGCGAACGCGTGACTGGATGTGCGGCGCGACCACCGCTGTGGGTCGGCAGGTCACCTCATGACCAACTCCATCGCACTCTGGGACCCCCACCAGTCTCGACGAGTCGCGCATCCGGCACGATCCACCGCCGTCAGCGAAGAAGGAACCGCAGGGCGCGTTCCGCCCTCTCCAGGTCGAGCTCCTCGCCGACGATCCGTTCCACGTAGACGAAACTCTCCACCACTCGAACGATCAGGAACGCGAGGTCGTCCAGCGGGATGCCGGCATCGAGGGTTCCCGAGTGCTGTTCGAGCGCGAGCAGACCTCTCACCTGGGTGATCAGACGCGGCTGGAAGGCATGATCCCGGCGGGTCAGGATTCGCAACGCGGTCTCGTGCTCGCGCTCGAGGAATGCCCGCGTTCCCTTGTGCTCATACGTGCGCCGGATGAAGTCGACCATCGCGCCAGCGATGCGATCGCCACCCGTTCCCGGCGCCTCGCGGTAGCAGACCTCGATGGTCGGCTCGGCGAGCGACCAGATGATGTCAGTGAGGATCTGCGTTCGATTTCCGAGCCACCGGTGAACGGTCACCCGGTTCACGCCGAGCGTGTTCGCGAGATCACCGATCTCCACACGGTCGCCCGCCACGAAGGTGCGGCGGGCGACGTGGAAGGCTTCGTCTTGCGGCGACACGACCGTCAGGCTATCGGATGCCTTCCCAGAGGGTGCGCTCATCCCCATCAGGATCGTCGATGATGTCGATGGTTTCGGACAGAATTCCCGTGGTGCGAGTTGCCGCGGTGTATGGCCCCCAGCCCGGGTCGCCGGTGCTGATGAAGTTCACCCACGTGGAGTGGGCGGTGTCGGCCACGGCCTGGGACGGTGTCTCACCGATGCGCGGGGCAGTGTTCTTCACAGCGAGGTTGTCGAAGACGAAGGGAACCTCAACGAGGTGCGCCGACCCCAGCCCTCCGTTGGCGGGCGGGTCCGGGTAGTCGAAACGGTAGACCCAGGTCGTGCCACCGCCGGCCTCCCTGGCCTCGGCGTGACGAATGGTCGGGATGCCGAAATACCAGGCGGTGATCACCTCCGCCAGCAGGTCGCCGGCTGAGGCGCCGGGATTCTTTCCGCGGTACACCTCTAGTGCTTCGGCGGTCAGCCCATACCCGCCTGACGCGCCGGCGAGGGTCGGTTCGTCGATCATGTCGATCACGCCCCCCGGAACGAGGAAGACCCGTGCCTCCTGGCGGTTGGTTCCGACCAGCACCTTCACATCCTTGGAGGCGCCCGCCGTGAAAGCCTCGAGCGGGTGGGTCGGGAGCACGGCGCCGTCGATGGTCGGGGCGAAGGGGAGTTGAGTCAACGCGATCGAACCCCACTTCGCGTAGTCGGGGGCGGTCTGCACCTCGACCACGAGATCCGCCGCGGTCGCCACCAGGCGCGCGAGGTCGACCGCGGCGATCGCCTCGCGGGTCGCGTCGACACCGAGCGTCTGCGCGAGGATGCGCGTCACGTTCTCGCTGTTCTCCGTCGTGAGCACCTGCCCCGCGGCGCCCGACTGGGTGATGGCCTGGGCGAACAGGCCCTTCGCCGAGGGCATGGCGAGCAGCGTGGTCACGCTCATCGCGCCCGCTGAGCCGCCCGCGAGGGTAACCCGGGCGGGGTCGCCGCCGAATGCGGCGATGTTCTCCTGAACCCAGCGAAGGGCGGCCACCTGGTCCTGGAGTCCCAGGTTCGCGACGCCGGTTTCGGCGTCGGCGGCGGTGTACAGGAATCCGTCTGCCGAGAGCCGGTAGTTGATGGTCACGCAGACGATGCCGTCACGCGCGAAGTTCGAGCCGTCGTATTCGAGCACAGACCCGGAGCCGTTCATGAACGATCCGGGGTGCAGCCAGACCAGCACGGGCAACGCCCCGCCGCCGACCGCGGCGGCCGGCGTCCAGACGTTCAGGTTCAGGCACTCGTCTCCGGGGATGAACTGCTCGGGAAAGAGCAGGCGGTACTGCGGCGGGTAGTCGCCCTTCGGCGCGGTGGGACCGTAGGCGGTCGCGTCACGAACGCCCTGCCAGGGCGTGACCGGGGCCGGGCGCTTCATCCGGTTCTCGCCGAACGGCGCAGCCGCGTACGGCACCCCCAGGAAGCGTGCGATGCCGCCCTGTTCGCTTCCCCTGATCGTTCCACCTGTGACGTCGATGTCCATTGCTCGCTCCTTTGCTGCAACATTGTGGCAATATGTTGCAGTATGGCCTTGTTGGCAGAAGGGGTCAAGCAGCACGACGAGGAGGTCGAGGATGTTCACGAGCGCTGATCCGGACGTCGAGATACCCGACGTGGCGATCTACGACTACCTGTTCGGGAGCCTGACGAGCGACGAGCTCGGCCTCCTGGCGATCATCGATCCCGGGTCCGGGAGAACCGTGAATTACGGGGCGCTCCGAGACCAGGTGAACGCGCTCGCGGGCGCGCTCGGCGTCCGAGGTGTAGGGATCGGCACCGTGGTCGGGCTCATGAGTCCGAACAGCCCGGATTTCGCCACCGCATTCCACGGCGCCCTGCGTGCCGGCGCCACGGTGACCGCGATCAACTCGCTCTACACCGCCGACGAGATAGAGACCCAGCTGAGGGACGCGGGAGCAAGCTGGCTCAACACCGTGCAGGCGATGCTCCCTCAGGCGATCGCCGCAGCGCGCGCCTGCGGCATCGCCGACGACAACGTGATCGTGCTCGACGGTGAGGCGGGCTACGCCGATCTGGCCGAACTACTCGCCGAGGGGCGCCCACCGCTCGACGTCTCGTTCGACCCCGCCACCCACGTGGCCGTTCTGACCTATTCGTCGGGAACGACCGGCATCCCGAAGGGGGTGCGGCTCAGCCATCGCAATCTCGTTGCCAACCTTCAGCAGTGCCGGGTCAACGTCAAACTGCGCGAGGGGGACCGCCTGCTGGCCTTCCTGCCGTTCTACCACGTGTACGGCATGACGGTGCTTCTGAACCTGGCCCTGCGCCAGCGCGCCACCCTCGTGACGATGCCGAGGTTCGACCTGGTGGACTTTCTCACGAACATCCAGGACTACCACTGCACCCACTTGTACATAGCCCCGCCGGTCGCCGTCGCGCTCGCCAAACATCCCATCGTCGATGAGTTCGACCTGTCGAGCGTCGAGGTCGTGTTCTCCGCCGCGGCGCCGCTGGATGGCGACACGGCCGAAGCGGCCGGTCGTCGAATCAACGCACGGGTGATGCAGGGCTACGGGATGAGCGAGCTCAGCCCGGCCTCGATCGTCGCGCCCTACGATCGGGACGACATCCCGGTGAGCT
>JAZJYU010000132.1:0-7854 GCA_040390225.1 Actinomycetota bacterium
CAGCGGCATCGTCGATCCGGCGGCGAGTGATCTCACGCTCGACCTGTCCGGCCTGCCGCTCGCGCTGGTCGACAACTTCGCGCCGGGCACCGGCCTGGAAGGCAGCCTGCAGACCAGGGCGCGCGTGACGGGGGCCTTGGCCAATCCGCACATCGAGGCGAGCTATGCGGCGAGCGGCATCAGGATCAAGCGACCGGAAACCGCGCTGCTGCCGGCGCTCGCCGACGATTCCGCCGACCCGGCCGCGCGTACCTCCATCGTCGCCGCCGTGTTCGGCAAGTACTCCGCCACGGCGAAGGCCGTGCTCGACTCCCTGGTGACGAGCCGCTGGTCCAGTTCGGACGATCTGGCTGACGGCATCGAGCAGCTCGGCATCCGCGCGGTCGCTGAATCGGCACCGAAGACGTTGTCGATCAGCGATGAGCTCTTCGTGCTCGGCACCGCCGTGTCGTCGAACCCTGAGCTCGAACTGGCGCTGGGCAGCAAGCTCGGCAGTACGGACGGCAAGATCTCGCTGGTCGACAGTCTGCTCGCCGGCAAGGCGAGCAAGCAGACCGTCGCCATCGTCGGCGCTCTGCTCGCCCGGCCGCGTGGCCGTCGTATCGGCGAGCTGCTGCGGTACGCCTCGGGAATCGTGGCGGAGCAGGCCGGGTACAGCATCGCAACCGTCACGGTCGCGGCGCCGCTCGCGGCCGCACAGGCGACCCGGCTCGAGAAGGCGCTCAGCACGCAGTTCGGAAACACGGTGCACGGCGGTGCCGTGCGCATCAACCAGGTGGTCGACCCGTCCATCCTCGGCGGAATGAGGGTGCAGATCGGTGACGATGTCATCGATGGCACCATCGCCAGCCGCCTCACCGATCTCAGACTTCGCCTGGTGGGCTAGCCCCACCACGGCGACGCTCCCTCGACACACGTGACAACGACGTAAAACAACAAAGGAACCGTTATGGCAGACATCACGATCAGCGCAGACGACATCCGCGACGCGCTGAAGGACTTCGTCAAGGAGTATGAGCCCGGCAAGCCGGCCGCCAACGAGGTGGGCCACGTCATCGACGCCGCCGACGGAATCGCCCATGTCGAGGGTCTCCCCGGCGTGATGGCCAACGAGCTCATCCGCTTCTCGAACGGCGTGCAGGGTCTCGCTCAGAACCTCGACGAAGACGAGATCGGCGTCGTCATCCTCGGCGAGTTCGACGGCATCGTCGAGGGCATGGAGGTCACCCGCACCGGCGAGGTGCTCTCCGTCTCCGTCGGTGACGCCTACCTCGGCCGCGTGGTGAACCCGCTCGGCGAGCCGATCGATGGCCTCGGCGAGATCAAGACCACCGAGCGCCGCGCACTCGAGCTGCAGGCACCCGGCGTCATGCAGCGCCAGTCGGTGAAGGAGCCGATGCAGACCGGCATCAAGGCGATCGACGCGATGATCCCGGTCGGCCGCGGTCAGCGCCAGCTCATCATCGGCGACCGCCAGACCGGCAAGACCGCCATCGCGATCGACACGATCATCAACCAGAAAGCCAACTGGGAGTCCGGCGACACCAACAAGCAGGTGCGCTGCATCTATGTCGCCATCGGCCAGAAGGGTTCGACCATCGCCGCTGTGAAGGGCGCGCTCGAAGACGCCGGTGCGATGGAGTACACGACCATCGTCG
The DNA here is from genome assembly GCA_040390225.1 of Actinomycetota bacterium. Taxonomy (GTDB): domain Bacteria; phylum Actinomycetota; class Actinomycetes; order Actinomycetales; family Microbacteriaceae; genus Lacisediminihabitans. Next base: position 1,659 of record JAZJYU010000132.1, read on the forward strand.
CGAGCCCCGCGTCAGACCCCGCCGGCTTCAAGTACCTCGCCCCGTACACCGGCTCCGCCATCGGCCAGCACTGGATGTACGACAGCAAGCACGTGCTCATCGTGTTCGACGACCTGTCGAAGCAGGCCGAGGCATACCGCGCCGTGTCGCTGCTGCTGCGCCGCCCGCCGGGACGCGAAGCGTACCCGGGCGACGTGTTCTACCTGCACTCCCGCCTGCTCGAGCGCTGCGCCAAGCTGTCCGACGAGCTGGGCGCCGGTTCCATGACCGGCCTGCCGATCATCGAGACCAAGGCGAACGACGTCTCGGCGTACATCCCGACCAACGTGATCTCGATCACCGACGGCCAGATCTTCCTGCAGTCCGACCTGTTCAACGCCAACCAGCGTCCCGCTGTCGACGTCGGCATCTCGGTCTCTCGGGTCGGCGGCGACGCCCAGGTGAAGTCGATCAAGAAGGTCTCGGGAACGCTGAAGCTCGAGCTTGCTCAGTACCGCTCGCTCGAGGCGTTCGCGCTGTTCGCCTCCGACCTGGATGCGGCCAGCCGCCGCCAGCTCGCCCGGGGTGCACGCCTCACCGAGCTGCTGCGCCAGCCGCAGTACTCGCCGTACCCGGTGGAGGCTCAGGTCGTCTCCATCTGGGCCGGCACCAACGGCAAGCTCGACGAGGTCGCGGTCGAAGACGTGCTGCGCTTCGAACGCGAGCTGCTCGACTACCTCGGTCGCACCACGACGGTGCTCACCACCCTGAGGGATACCAATGTGCTGGATGATGACACAACGGCGGCGCTCGACGCCGCGGTCGACAAGTTCAAGCTCGAGTTCCAGACCGGCGAGGGCAAGCCGCTGATCTCGGCCGGCAACGAGGAGTTCGACCCGACCGTTCCTGAGGACATCAACCAGGAAAAGATCGTCAAGCAGCGCAGGTAGCTGTTCGAGCGGGTCGAGCTTGTCGAGACCTCGCCCGCGAGTTACACGACACTGAAATTTCGACTGGCACAATCCGCTAAATACGAGAGAGAAAGTTAGAGACATGGGAGCGCAACTTCGGGTCTACCGGCAGAGGATCAAGTCTGCCCAGACGACCAAGAAGATCACTCGGGCCATGGAGCTCATCTCGGCCTCGCGCATCCAGAAGGCGCTCGGAAGGGTGCAGGCCTCCACGCCGTATGCACGGGCTGTCACGCGGGCCGTGTCGGCCGTCGCCACCTACTCGAATGTCGATCACATCCTCACGACGGAGCGGGAGAAGGTCGACCGCGCCGCGATCGTCATCTTCTCCTCCGACCGCGGCCTCGCGGGTGCGTTCAACTCGAACGTGCTGCGCGAGTCCGAAGAGCTGGCCACCCTGCTGCGCTCGCAGGGCAAGGAGATCGTCTACTACCTGGTCGGTCGCAAGTCGGTCGGGTACTTCGCGTTCCGCCGGCGCGCGTCGATCCAGGACTGGGTGGGCGGAACGGATGCCCCCGAGTTCGCGACCGCGCAGGAGATCGGCCAGGTACTCGTCGCCAAGTTCGTACAGCCCGCGAACGAGGGCGGGGTGCAGGAGATCCATATCGTCTACAACCGGTTCGTGAGCATGCTCACTCAGACCCCCGAGGTCGTGCGCCTACTGCCGCTCGAGGTGGTCGAGGGCATCGAGGAGCCCGATAACAAAGAATTGCTGCCGCTCTACGAGTTCGAGCCGGATGTCGAAGATGCCCTCGACGCGCTGTTGCCGGTCTACATCGAGAGCCGTATCTTCAACGCGATGCTCCAGTCGGCGGCCAGCAAGCACGCCGCCACCCAGCGAGCGATGAAGTCCGCGAGCGACAATGCCGACAAGCTGATCACCGACTACACCCGGCTGGCCAACAACGCCCGTCAGTCCGAGATCACCCAGCAGATTTCCGAGATCGTCGGCGGAGCCGATGCCCTCTCGGGTAGTAAGCGATAAGAAGTACCAGGAGAATAGAGAACCTAATGACTACGACAGCTCCCGCAGGCGCGACGAAGAACAGTGCAGCGAAGAACAAGGCGTCCGCCAAGAAGGATGCCGCGCCGTCCACCAGCGTCGGCCGCGTCTCGCGTGTCACCGGCCCGGTCGTCGACATCGAGTTCCCGCACGACTCGATCCCCGGCATCTACAACGCGCTGAAGACGACCATCACGATCGGCTCGGAGTCGAACGAGATCACCCTCGAGGTCGCCCAGCACCTCGGCGACGACCTGGTCCGCGCCATCGCGCTGAAGCCGACGGATGGCATCGTCCGCGGCCAGGAGGTGCGCGACACCGGCGGCCCGATCACGGTTCCGGTTGGCGACGCCACCAAGGGCAAGGTGTTCAACGTCATCGGTGAGGTACTCAACGGCGAGCCCGGCGAGACCTACGAATTCGCCGACCGCTGGTCGATCCACCGCGAGCCCCCGCCCTTCGACCAGCTCGAGTCCAAGACCGAGCTGTTCGAAACCGGCATCAAGGTCATCGACCTGCTCACGCCGTATGTGCTCGGCGGCAAGATCGGCCTGTTCGGCGGTGCCGGCGTCGGCAAGACGGTGCTCATCCAGGAGATGATCCAGCGGGTTGCTCAGGACCACGGTGGTGTGTCGGTGTTCGCCGGTGTAGGCGAGCGCACCCGTGAGGGCAACGACCTCATCGGCGAGATGGAAGAGGCGGGCGTCTTCGACAAGACCGCGCTCGTCTTCGGCCAGATGGACGAGCCGCCGGGAACGCGTCTTCGCGTCGCGCTGTCCGCGCTGACCATGGCGGAGTACTTCCGCGACGTGCAGAACCAGGACGTGCTGCTCTTCATCGACAACATCTTCCGGTTCACGCAGGCCGGCTCCGAGGTGTCGACCCTGCTCGGACGCATGCCGTCCGCCGTGGGATACCAGCCGAACCTCGCCGATGAGATGGGTGTGCTCCAGGAGCGCATCACCTCGACTCGCGGCCACTCGATCACCTCGCTCCAGGCCATCTATGTGCCGGCTGACGACTACACCGACCCGGCCCCGGCGACCACCTTCGCCCACCTCGACGCGACCACGGAGCTGAGCCGCGAGATCGCGTCGAAGGGCCTCTACCCGGCCGTCGACCCGCTCACCTCGACCAGTCGCATTCTCGACCCGCGCTACCTGGGCGCCGACCACTACCGGGTCGCGACGAACGTCAAGGCGATCCTGCAGAAGAACAAAGAACTTCAGGAGATCATCGCCATCCTCGGTGTCGACGAGCTCTCCGAGGAAGACAAGATCACGGTCTCGCGCGCGCGCCGCATTCAGCAGTTCCTCTCCCAGAACACCTACATGGCGAAGAAGTTCACCGGTGTCGACGGCTCGACGGTTCCACTGAAAGACACGATCGAGTCGTTCGACGCGATCACCCGTGGCGACTTCGACCACGTTGCCGAGCAGGCGTTCTTCAACGTCGGTGCGATCTCGGATGTCGAAGAGCAGTGGGCGAAGATCCAGAAGGAGAACGGCTAGCCATGGCCGACCTTCACGTGAGTGTCGTCTCGGCGGACCACGAGGTCTGGTCGGGCACGGCATCCATGGTGGTGGCGCGCACCGTGGTCGGCGAGATCGGCATCCTGGCCGGCCATCAGCCGCTGCTGGCTATCCTGGCGGCGGGCGAAGTGCGCATCACTACCGAGAGCGGGCGCGTCATCGCGAATGCCGACGACGGGTTCCTGTCGGTCGACCACGATACGGTCACAGTTGTCGCGCGAAATGCGGCACTGGCCTGACACTCGAGCGGATGACGGGGGGCGCAATGGTTGTCGTGATGCTGTGCTGATCGCGATGGCGGGACTGCCTGGCACCGGTAAGAGCACTATCGCGGGCATTCTCGGCGGTCGCCTGAACGCGTCGGTGGTTTCGGTCGATCCGATCGAGAACGCGATTCTGAGCGCGGGCATAGATGACGATCAGCCCACGGGGCTTGCGGCATATCTGGTGGCCGAGACCATCGCTGAGGCGGTGCTCGATTCGGGTCACACTGTGATCGTCGACGCGGTGAATGCCGTGGACCCGGCGCGCGAGCAGTGGGTCAGCCTTGCGCAGCGCACTGGCGAGACGCTCAAGTTCATCGAGATCCTCTGTTCAGATCCTGCACTTCACCGGGAGCGGCTCGAGTCGCGGTATAAAGAACTCGCCCACGTGGACGAACCGTCGTGGCACGCCGTCGAGCAGAGTCTGGACGAGTACTCGCAGTGGGGCGGCCCGAGCGCAACCATCCCGCGCATCCGGCTCGATTCTGTGAATACGCTCGGCACCAACATCGACATCGCGCTCGCCTTCCTCGAGGGCTGAGTGCTGCTGCTCCTGCCACCGTCTGAGACCAAGCGTGACGGGGGAACGCATGGCACGACCCTCGATCTGGGCGCGCTGAGCTTCCCCTCCCTCACGCCGACCCGTCGCACGGTGCTGGCCGCGACCCGCCGGCTGGCGCGCAATCTCACGACGATGGCTGCGGCGCTGAAGGTCGGGCCGTCGCAGCACGGTGAGCTACTGCGCAATCGTGCGCTCGGCAGTTCGCCGACGATGGCCGCGATCGATCGCTACACGGGCGTGCTCTATGACGCGCTGGATGCCGGAAGCCTGACTGAGAGCGCGCGTGAGTTCGCGTTCGAACACCTCGCCATCCAGTCCGCCCTGTTCGGTCTGACCATGGCCGGGGATGCGATCCCCGCCTACCGGCTCTCGCACGATTCGCGGTTGCCCGGCCTACCGCTGAAGAGGACCTGGAGCGTGCCCGTGAGCGCCGCCATCGCGGAGCACCCGGGGCTCGTTCTCGACCTGCGATCGGAAATCTACGCCGAGTTCGGCCCGGCGCCCGACGCGGTCTTCGTGCGCGTCGTCGCCGAGGGTGCGGATGGCCGGCGCCGGGCGCTCAACCACTTCAACAAGAAGGGGAAGGGCGAATTCGTGCGCGTGATTCTGCTCGCGGGGATCGACCACCCGGATGTCGCCAGCCTGGTGCGCTGGGCCGCAGGCGTTGGGGTCCGGCTCACGCCGGGGAGGCCGGGCGAACTCGAGCTCGTTGTGGACGAGATCGTCGCGCCGAGGGCGTGACCCCGTAGGGTGGTCGCATGGACTATGGCAACGGCTACACCGACGGGGCAGGGTTCGCTGCCCTGTTTGTGCTCATCTACGGCATCATCATCGGCATCAGCGTGTTGTTCGTGATCGCGGTCTACGTGGTGACGGCGTTCGCGTTCATGTCGCTGTACCGCAAGGTGGGCATCAAGCCCTGGATCGCCTGGGTGCCGTTCTACAACTACTGGGTCTGGCTCGAGCTCGGCGGCCAGCCGGGCTGGATCGCCCTGCTCTCGATCGTGCCCTACGGGAACATCGTCACCCTGGTGTTCCTGGGCATCGGCTCACATCGCACCGGGGTGGCGTTCCGGAAGGGCGGCGGCTACGTCGCTCTCGCCGTGCTGCTGCCGTTCGTGTGGGCGTTCCTCCTGGGTAGTCGCAACGAGGTCTACGACCCGTCACTGATCACGGCTGCGGGCTACCCACCTCCGCGGGCGGGCTACGGTTCCGTCGTGCCGAACTACGCGAACGTCGACTACCTGCCGCCGACGGCACCACCCACCGCTCCCGCGGCCTAGGCGGCAGCCCGCCAGCAGCCCCGCACGTGGTCGTCGACCATGCCCGAGGACTGCATGAGCGCGTACACGGTCGTCGGACCGACGAAGCGGAAGCCCAGCTTCTTGAGAGCCGCACTCAGGGCCGTCGACTCCGGAGTCACCGCGGGGATCTCGGAGAAGTCGGCCGGCGGCACGGTTCGCGCAGCCGGTGCGAACCCCCAGATCAGCCGGTCGAGCGCTCCCGGCTCGGTCCCGACCAGCACGAGTGCGACCCGCGCGTTCGACACCGCAGCCTCGATCTTCGCGCGATTGCGGATGATGCGTGCGTCGGACATGAGCCGCTCGACGTCCTCCTCGCCCATGGCCGCGACGCGCGCGATCTCGAACCCGTGAAAGACATCACGGAACGCGGGGCGACGCTTCAGGATGGTGATCCAGGAGAGCCCCGCCTGGAACCCTTCGAGGCACAGTTTCTCGAACAGCGGGCGATCGCCGTGCAGCGGAGTGCCCCATTCCTCGTCGTGGTAGCGCCGGTACTCCGGATCTCGCGCTCCCCACGAGCATCGCGCGAGGCCGTCTTCACCCAGAACCGCACTCACGCGCGGGCTTCGATGCCCTCGTGCT
>JAZJYU010000132.1:7984-8510 GCA_040390225.1 Actinomycetota bacterium
CGGTCGCTCGACCGATCTCACCATACGAGCTGACCTCGCCGAAGCCGAGCGACGCGAGCTGCCGCCACACGGCCTCCTGAAACGGGGTGCCGTGGGTCGCGATCGGAACGTCGAAGCGGGTGCGGATGCCGGCGAAGTATTCGCCGAGCTGGGCGGCGGCGCGATCGAGAACGGCATCACTGCTCTCGGGCCGCTCTTCGAGGGGCAGGTGGCCTTGACGTTCGATGGTGAGCGAGGTGACGGCGGTGCCGTCGCCGGTGATCTCGATGCGGCCGATAGGGCTGTCGACCCGGCGGAGTGTGGCGGTCATAGTGCGACTGTAGCTGCGGCATCCGACGCCCCGCTGGCGGTTTTCGGACCTGGGGTGGAGACCAGCGTCGTCGATGGTGCTGAGGAGAGGACTCTAGGCTGGAGCGATGGCGACGATCGAATATCGGGCACTCGGCGACTCCGGACTCATGGTCTCGACGGTGGGCCTTGGCTGCAACAATTTCGGGCGGCCGAAGACCGTCACCGAGACCCAGGC
>JAZJYU010000133.1:0-3284 GCA_040390225.1 Actinomycetota bacterium
TGCGGATACAATCGATTGTCCTTGAACGGGAGTGATGCCCCCCACGATGATGACTGGAATCCCGGTGATGGTCGAGCCGGGAGTAAAAGTACCCGAAGTAATGGCTTCAAAACACACACTCCCATTTGGTCCAGTGGTGGCATCCAGCACCATGACGGTTTCAACGCCACCCAGCATCACCAGCATCTGGAAATGCGTTGAGTCCGCCGAGTCATCGACCTCGAGCACGCCGATATCGGCGCTCAGACGACCGGTCAGGCTCGACTCGGCCAGGATCGACGACGCGATGCCCTGCGGCAGGTTCGCGCCCGACGGGTTCGTGAACACCGTGAGCCCATGCCCGCGCAGCACCTCGGTGAGCATGTGGGTCGTGGTCGACTTGCCGTTGCTGCCGAGAACGTAGACCACGCCATACCGGAACTGGCTGGTGACGCTCCTCAGGAAGTCCGGTGCGAGCTTCGTCGTGACGTAGCCCGGGAAGGCCGAGCCACCGCCGCGGATCTTCGCGGCGGTACGCACGGCCTTTCCCGCGATGACGGGTACCAGGTACCGGGGACCGTAGGGCTTCCGCTGCGGATCGCTCTTAGCCACGCGGTTTACTCGAGGTAGTCGCGCAGCGACTGCGACCGGGACGGGTGGCGGAGCTTCGCCATCGTCTTCGACTCGATCTGGCGGATCCGCTCGCGCGTCACGCCGAACGTGTCACCGATCTGGTCGAGGGTCTTCGGCATGCCGTCGCCGAGTCCGAAGCGCATACGGATGACACCGGCCTCACGCTCGGAGAGCGAGTCGAGCAGAGACTCCAGCTGCTTCTGCAGCATGGTGAAGCCCACCGCATCCGCCGGCACGACAGCCTCGGTGTCCTCGATGAGGTCGCCGAACTCGCTGTCGCCGTCCTCACCGAGCGGGGTGTGCAGCGAGATCGGCTCGCGACCGTACTTCTGCACCTCGATGACCTTCTCAGGGGTCATGTCGAGCTCACGACTCAGCTCTTCCGGCGTGGGCTCGCGACCGAGGTCTTGCAGCATCTGCCGCTGCACACGGGCGAGCTTGTTGATGACCTCGACCATGTGCACCGGGATACGGATGGTACGGGCCTGGTCGGCCATGGCACGCGTGATCGCCTGGCGGATCCACCACGTCGCATAGGTCGAGAACTTGAAGCCCTTCGTGTAGTCGAACTTCTCGACGGCACGGATGAGGCCCAGGTTGCCCTCCTGGATCAGGTCGAGGAACTGCATGCCACGACCGGTGTAGCGCTTGGCCAGCGAGACGACGAGTCGCAGGTTGGCACCGAGCAGGTGACTCTTGGCCCGCTGCCCGTCCTTCGCGACCCAGGCGAGCTCGCGGCCCAACTGCGACTTGAGCTCGGCCGGTGACATCTGCGACAGCTTGTCCTCCGCGAACAGGCCGGCCTCGATGCGCATCGCCAGCTCGACCTCTTCGGCCGCGTTCAGTAGCGCGACCTTCCCGATCTGCTTCAGATAGTCCTTTACCGGATCGGCGGTGGCGCCGGTGATCGCGGATGAATAGACCGGAACTTCGTCTTCGTCGTCGACCAGGGAGAGCACGAGGGCGCCCGCGGGCAGTTCCTCTTCGTCTTCGTCCTTGTCGTCGTCTTTCTCTTCCGCGGCGTCGTCGACCGAATCGTCCGTCTCGGCGACCACGTCGTCGGCAACGACGTCGACGACATCGACGTCGACGACATCGACGGCGGCCACATCGATCGCCTCGTCGTCGACCTCATCGAGATCGACCTCGTCGAGATCTTCCGGGTCTTCCGCGGCAGCCTTGGCTCCACGCTTGGCAGGGGCCTTCGCCGCGGGAGCCGTGGCTGCGCCGCTCTTCGCTGTGGCGGTCGCGGCTCGGCGAGCCGCGGGCTTCTTGGCCGGTGCGACGGAGTCGACACTGACCTCGTCCACGCTGACCTCGTCGACGTCGGCGATCGCCGTTGTCTTAGTTCGGGTAGCCATGATGACACCTTTCTTGGCTTGGGTACTTCTTGTGCCGTTCGGCGCGCGCCCTGTCACGGCATGCGGGCAACACAAGGACCCATGTCAAGTCCATGGCACGCCCACAACGAATGTGTTCGTGGTCCCAATGGATATGAAAGGGTCCTGAGTCAATTATTGCACGGAATAGCCATGGCCCTTGCCAAGGACGCCCCCGACCTATATCTTCCGCCGCCTGCGTGATCTCACCAGTACAACCCACAGCGGGGCCACCTGTATTCCCTCTTCCCGGTGCAGCCGCCTTCGCGTTCGGCGACGGGCGGCGAGCAGGAACCCGACGCCCGTTCCGACGACCAGGTACTGCACGCAGAGAGCGATACGGAACGAATCCCACACATAGAGCGGCCGGCCCGGATCGGCGGTATGGATGAGGTCGAGAACGAGTCCGATCAGGTACATCATCACGAAGCTGGCGATGAACCCACCCGTGTTGACCACACCGTTCGCCGAGCCGAGGTTGCGCAACGGGTTGAAGCTGCGCGCGAAGTCGAATCCGATCAGTGACCCCGGGCCGCCGATCCCCAGCGCGACGACGAGCATGATCACAAGCCAGGTGGGCGGCAGGCCGGGCCAGAGCAGCACCGCTGTCCAGACGACCGCGAGCAGCATCAGAATGCCGAGAACGAGATTCGATCGCCGCAGCGGGAACCGCGCTGTGAGCACGCCCAGAACGGGCCCAGCGATCAGACCGGTCGCGACGATCAAGGTGAGGAATCCGGATGCCTCGGCCGGCGTGTAATGCAGCGCAGCCGTGAGGAGAGGTACACCCCAGAGCAACGCGAACACCGTTCCAGAGGACTGTGTCGTGAAGTGCGACCAGAAACCCAGCTGGGTCCCCGGCCGGGACAACGCATCGATCAGTCGCCTGGCGGCACCCGACGCCGGCGGAACGTGTGGCGCTTCGGCGTGGCGATCCGCAAGGAGCACGATGACGAGCACGACCGCGACTGCCGACAGCCCGGCTGCTGCGAGGAACGCAGGAGTCCAGCCCAGGCCGTGCAAAAGAACCGCGAGCGGGATCGCCGACAGTACCTGGCCGAGCTGGCCGATGTTGCCGGTCCACTGCGAGAGTACCGGCAGGATTCGTCCCCTGAACCAGGTCGCCAGGAGACGGACTACCGAGATGAAGGTCATCGCGTCGCCGGCGCCGACCAGCACCCGCCCGATGATCGCGACGCCGATAGTCGGCGATATGGCGAGAAGCACCTGGCCGGCGAACATGCACAGCGCTCCCAGACCGATCAGCGCCTTCGCGCCAAAACGGTCGAGCGC
>JAZJYU010000134.1:0-2778 GCA_040390225.1 Actinomycetota bacterium
CGGTAGAAGGTGGGCCAGACGGCGAAGGCGAAAGCCCCGGAGACGATGAGCAGGATGCCGGCGACGATGTGCACCCGCTCAGCTTAGGCAACGCCGGGCGTGAGTAGAGTTGAGCCGTGCCTGCCTCAAGTGACCGCATGGTCTGGATCGACTGCGAAATGACCGGACTGGACATCGCGATCGACGAGCTGGTGGAAGTCGCGGTGGTGATCACCGACTTCGACCTGAACCTGGTCGACCCCGGCTTCGAGGTCGTCATCAAGCCGGATGACGCGGCCATTGCCAATATGAACGACTTCGTGCGCGACATGCACACGAAGTCGGGCCTGCTCGAGGCGATTCCCGACGGTGTGAGCCTCGCCGACGCGGAATACGCGGTGCACGAGTACATCCTGAAGTTCGTCCCCGCCGAACAGCAGGCGCCCCTCGCCGGGAACACCATCGGCACCGACCGCACGTTCCTCGCCAAGTACATGCCGAAGGTCGACCGGCACCTGCACTATCGCAGCATCGACGTGTCGTCGATCAAAGAACTGTCGCGACGCTGGTTTCCGCGCATCTATTTCAACGCGCCGGCGAAAGACGGCGGGCACCGGGCTCTCGCGGACATCCTCGAGTCCATCCGCGAACTCGAGTACTACCGCCGTGCCGCCTTCGTGGCGGAACCGGGGCCGACCTCAGACGAGGTTCAGAAGGTCTCGGCGGACGTGGTCGAATCGTTTCTTTCCAAAATGTAATCGGCCTGTCTCACCTGTAATAAGATCGACGGGTTGTGCTGGTCACTCGGCACGCATGGTGGGCGTAGCTCAGTTGGTAGAGCGCTGGCTTGTGGAGCCGGATGTCGCGGGTTCGAGCCCCGTCGTCCACCCCAGGAGATGTGATGCCGGACATCCTTGAAGAAACCGAGATTCATGAAGATCTCGATCTGCTGCTCGGCGAGCCGTGGGTGACCATCGTCTGGAACGACCCGGTGAACCTCATGTCGTACGTCGCCTACGTCTTTCGCAGCTACTTCGGCTTCTCGAAGGCGGAGGCTGAACGGCGAATGCTTCTGGTGCACACCGAGGGCCGCGCGGTCGTCGCCACCGGCACCCGCGAGGAGATGGAGCGCCACGTCGAGGCGATGCACGACTTCGGCCTCTGGGCCACCCTGCAGAAGGCCGGCCGATGAAGCTGTCACTGTGAAGCCCTTCGCCCGTAAGGGCACCACCTACGTCGCGACCTTCGCACCCGATGAGGCGCAGTTGCTGCAACAACTCTGCCTTCAGGTCGCCGAACTGATCTCCGCTCACGCGGACTACACGAACGACGCCGCGGTGAACCGGCTGCTGCCGGACGCGTACCGGGATGACGATGAGGCGGCGGCCGAGTTCCGCCGGTTCACCGCAGACGATCTGGCCGCACGCAAGGCCGCGAATGCCCGGGTGATCGCCGCGGCGGTGTCGGAGGTGGCCGCGGGGCGGGTTCCCGCGAAAGTCGTGGTCGGCGCCGCCGAAGCTCAGGCCTGGATTCGTAGTCTCACGGACATCCGTCTGAGCATCGCGGCCCGGCTCGGCATCGAGACCGATGATGCGCCGCTGCCCTGGGGAGAACCGCTGGTCGATGCCTACCAGTGGCTCGGTTTCGTGCAGGAATCGCTCGTGCGGGTGCTCAGGTGAGGGAGCACAGATGAGGTCGTCCGAGCTTGATGCCGCGGCGTTCGAGCAGCTGGTGACCGATGAACTCGACAAGCTGCCCGACGACATGATCGACAATCTGGTGAACGTCGCCTTCGTCACCCTCGACCGCCCGGCCGACGGCTCGCTCAGCCTGCTCGGCGAGTATGACGGCGTCGACATCACGCGCCGCGGCAACTACGGCTTCGGTGAGCTGCCAGACCGCATCGTGCTCTACCGCGAGCCGCTGCTCTCGGTCTCCAGAGACCTCGACGACCTGAGGCGGCAGGTGCACGTCACGCTGGTTCACGAGATAGCCCACTACAACGGGATAGGAGATGAGGAGCTGCACGACCTGGGATGGGGGTAACTGCCTATTGCGCTGACGCACAGCAAATGCCAAGTTTGTCGCATGATCAGGTCACGCAGCATCGCACTTCTCGCCGTTCCTGCTCTTCTCATCACTGCCCTCGCCGCCTGCACGGGTGGGGGCGGCGGCGGAACCGGAACGGGCGGCACCTCCCTCGCCGACTGCGTTCACGGCCACACCTGGAACCTCGACGTCCAGGATCTCGCCTCGCAGCTGCTCACCAGACTTCAGTCATCGGGCGCGGCCTCCTCGCACTTCACGAATGCCACCGGCGAGGGGACGCAGACGCTCACCTGGCCGGCGAATGACCACGTCACGACGAGCGCGAACTTCAGTTTCACCGTCACCGCCGCCATGGACGGCGGCCTGACGATGACGATCAAGCAGACGCACAGCGGCCCGGCCGGCGGCACGCTGACGCTGACCGGTTCCACCGCGCATGCCACCGGGTGGGACGCGAGTGGTTACACGGTGACCAATGCCATCGACATCAACGGCACGTCGGCCAGCGTGCCGATCACGCTGCCCTCCGACGAGCTCGGCAGCGACCTGGTGATCACCTGCCACGGCACCACGCTGACGACCCACTCCACCGTGACCGGCTCGTACGCGACCCAGAAGTGGACCCGCTCCTAAGTTTCGAGCAGAACGAAATCCGCCAGGTCGCGCGGCCTCTCCTCGGTGTCGAAGCTGTCCTCCTGCGCGGCCCAGCGGTCCCAGTGCGGTGCGTAGGTCTCGCCATCTCGGGCGAGC
>JAZJYU010000135.1:0-5181 GCA_040390225.1 Actinomycetota bacterium
CCAGGAGATCGTGGATGCCTTCGCCCGGCACATTCCGGTGGATGAGCACTTTGGGCAGGCGCTCGGCCACGATCGACGGGCGCTCCAGTTCGGCGAGGCGGAGGCTCATCGTGAGGGTCTGCGGCCCGTCCCGTGTCACGTCTACCCAACTGGCGACCCGGCCGACCTCGTTGCACGTGCCCTCGACGAGCACCCCGCCCGGTTCGAGCCGCGACACCATGAGCTTCCACGCGGCGAGCACCTCATGCTCGTCGTACTGCCGCAGCACGTTCAGCGCCCTGATCACGGTCGCCGGCCGGCCGTCGAGCGGAACCTCGAAGCCACCGAGACGGAAGCTCACACCAGGCCGGGCGGAAGCGCTGGCGATCGCTACACGGGAAGGCTCGATCTCGATGCCGACCACCTCGACGTTTGGTCTCACGCGGGCGAGCCGCTGGTGCAGTTCCAGGGTCGTCGTCGCCGAAGCTCCGTAGCCGAGGTCGACGACGATCGGTCGCTGAGCACGTCGAAGCGCCGGCAACTGGGCGATCCAACGATCCACCCGGCGCAGCCGGTTGGTGCCGGTGGTTCCGCGCGTGACCTGGCCGATGGGCATGGTCGATACGCTATCTCCATGACGTACACGCTCATCCTCCTGCGCCACGGCAACTCCGACTGGAACACCAAGAACCTCTTCACCGGGTGGGTGGATGTCGACCTGAGCGACCAGGGGCGAGCGGAGGCGAAGCGGGCCGGCGAACTGATCGCCGCGTACGAGAAGCAGCCGGACATCCAGTACACATCTCTTCTGAAGAGGGCGATTCACACCGCTGACATCGCGCTCGCCGAGGCCGACCGGGACTGGATCGACGTGAAGCGCAGCTGGCGGCTGAACGAACGCCACTATGGCGCCCTGCAGGGCAAGGACAAGGCCGAGACGCTGGCGGAGTACGGCCAGGAGCAGTTCATGACCTGGCGCCGGTCGTTCGACGTTCCGCCGCCTCCGCTGCCCGACGACAGCGAGTTCTCGCAGGCGCACGACGTGCGGTACGCGGGACTCGGTGCGGAGCTGCCGCGGACCGAGTCGCTGAAGCTGGTGATCGACCGGATGCTGCCCTACTGGGAATCCGACATCAAGCAGGACCTCGCTCTGGGCAAGACCGTGCTGGTCACCGCACACGGCAACTCGCTGCGCGCGCTGGTGAAGCACCTGGACCACATCTCGGACGACGACATCGCCGAGCTCAACATCCCGACCGGAATTCCGCTGGTCTACACGCTGGGCGACGACTTCTTCCCGGTGAAGCCGGGGGAATACCTCGACCCCGAGGCTGCCGCCGCCGGTGCCGCGGCGGTCGCGGCGCAGGGCGCTAAGAAGTAGTCCGACCGTGGCGCGGTACGCTGTCGCGTGTTTTCTCGAGTCCCAGCCGGCAGGTGCGGCGTTCAGCTAGAGACCATGCCGCTCACCGTCGACCTGGGCCGGGCTAAGACCCCTCGACCGAGACCCAGTCGCCGGTCGCCAGGTACTGCACCTTCTTGGCGATCGAGACCGCGTGGTCGGCGAAGCGCTCGTGGTAGCGGGAGGCGAGCGTCGAGTCGACCGTGTCGACTGCCGCGCCCTTCCAGGTCTCGCCGAGCACCTTGTCGAACACGCTGAGATGCAGAGCGTCGATCTGGTCGTCGTCGTTGCGGATCTCCTCGGCCAGGTTCACGTCCTCTGTGCGCAGCAGGTCGGTGAGCTTGCGCGCGATCTGCACGTCGAGGCGGCCCAGTTCTGCGAAAGTGCCGCGCAGCGACTTCGGAACGACCTTGTCGGGGAACCGGTAGCGCGCAAGCTGGGCGATGTGCTCGGCCATGTCACCCATGCGCTCGAGCGACGCGCTGATGCGCAGTGCACTGACCACGATGCGCAGGTCACGGGCGACCGGCTGCTGGCGGGCCAGGATGTTGATGGCCAGCTCGTCGAGAGCGATCGCGGCCTCATCGATCTTGGCGTCGTCATCGATCACGATTTCGGCGAGCGAGACGTTGGAGTCGTTGAAAGCGCGGGTGGCGTTGTCGATTGCCGTGGCGACGAACCCGGAGATCTCCACGAGGCGCTCCTGCACCTCTGCCAGTTCCTGCTGGAATACCTCGCGCATATTTCCTGGGTCCCTTTCACCATGGGTCGGATCGACCCGCATAGTTACAGGCCAGACTGGCCTTGCAACGTGAACAACGGGTGCCCGAAGGCTGAACAACTCCCAAAGTACCGGCACTGCGCGGAAACCACTGGTAGCCCGGACGGGAGATGTAACTACTCTAATCACTATGGACAACAGCTGGCTGGTGCCCGTGGCACTGGCCTTCGGCATTGTCGTCGGTGCGGGTGTCGTCATCATCCTCATCGCGTCTGCTCGCCGCGGCCGCCGCTCTGTCGAGATCGTCAGTACGGCGGTTCCAGACGGGGTCGACCAGGTCATCGAGGCGCTCGAGTCGGCGGGCATCGTGCTCGACCCGTCGAACAATGTGGTCAAGTCAAGCCCGGGTGCGCTCGCCTTCGGCCTGGTCTGGAATGGCGCGCTCGTGCACCCGGAGCTGGTCGCGCTCGTCGACCGGGTGCGGCGCAGCGGTGAATCGATCACGCAGGAGCTCGAACTGGCACGCGGCCCGTTCGGCGACGCGAACATCTTTCTGTTCGTGCGCGTCGCCCGGCTCGGCGCCCGCTACATCCTGCTGCTCGCGGAAGACCGCACCGAGTCGTATCGGCTCGATGAGGTACGCCGGGATTTCGTTGCCAACATCAGCCACGAGCTGAAGACGCCGATCGGCGCGGTCGGGCTGCTCGCGGAAGCCCTCCAGGCCGCATCGGACGAGCCGGAGCAGGTCAAACGCTTCGCGAAACGGCTGACCAAGGAATCTGAGCGGCTCTCCCGCATCACGCAGGAGATCATCGAGCTGTCACGGCTGCAGGCGGCCGATGCGCTCACGAAACCGGATGTGGTGGAGATCGACCAGGTGATCGCCCAGGCGATCGACCAGAACCGTGTCGCCGCCGACTCCAGCCATGTGTCGATCGCCCATGGCGGCGACAGGGGCGCCGAGGTCTACGGCGACGAACCGTTGCTGGTGGTAGCCCTCCACAATCTCATCGCGAACGCGATCCAGTACTCGCCCAGGAGCTCCCGCGTGGGGGTCGGCGTCACCAATGCAGACGGCATCGTCGAGATCGCCGTGACCGACCAGGGCATCGGTATTCCCGACGAGGATCGCGATCGGGTGTTCGAGCGGTTCTATCGCATCGACCCGGCCCGGTCGCGCCACACCGGCGGATCCGGGCTCGGACTAGCCATTGTGAAACATGTCGTGCAGAACCATGGCGGCGACATCCGGGTCTGGTCCCAGCCGGGCAAGGGCTCGACCTTCACCATCCGTCTTCCCGAAGCATCAAGCACAGCGGCTCGCCGCGTGGCCGTTGCGTCATTGAAAGAGGCCTAAATGACCCGCATTCTCATCGTCGAAGACGAGGCATCGCTGAGCGAGCCGCTGTCCTTCCTGCTCGGCAGAGAGGGCTACGAGACGACCATTGCTGCCGACGGGCCTACGGCGATCTCAGAATTCGACCGCAATGGCGCCGACCTGATCCTGCTCGACCTCATGCTGCCAGGCATTCCCGGAACCGAGGTGTGCCGCGAGATCCGCACCCGTTCGCAGGTGCCGATCATCATGCTGACGGCGAAGGACAGTGAAGTGGATGTGGTGGTCGGCCTGGAGCTGGGCGCTGACGACTACGTGACCAAGCCGTACTCCACCCGGGAGCTGCTCGCCCGCATCCGTGCCGTCATGCGCCGCCGGATCGAGGCGGAGGATGACGGCGTCGCCGTGCTCGAGGCCGGCGACGTACGGATGGACATCGAGCGTCACACCGTCGCCGTGCGAGGCAGGGAGACGGCGATGCCGCTGAAGGAGTTCGAGCTTCTCGAGCTGCTGCTTCGCAACTCAGGCCGGGTGCTCACTCGCGGCCAGCTGATCGACCGGGTCTGGGGTGCCGACTACTTCGGTGACACGAAGACCCTCGACGTTCACATCAAGCGCATCCGATCGAAGATCGAGGTCACCCCGTCGGAGCCGTCGATGCTCGTGACGGTGCGCGGGCTGGGCTACCGCTTCGAGGCCTGACCTTCGGTTCACTGAGCCGGTCGAAGGGCCACTTCCACGAACCCGGCGATCGTGATTACGGGGCCGGCGTCGGCGTGGGAGTGGCCGTTGACGACGGTGCCGCGGTGGGCAGCAGGCCGGCGTAGGTGCTCCAGTTGCCGTCGAGGATGGGCAGCAGCAGTTGCTCGCCGGTGTGGCCGCCGTACTGGAACCAGACGGCATAGAGCTGGCCCGGCTTCTTGTCGATGCCCTGCAGGATGAACTGGTCACGATCGGTTTTGCCGAACGTCTTCACCTGGCCGGGCTCGAGGTGCACGATCGTTGTCGTCTTGCCGCCGGGCTTCAGCGTGTACTGCACCGTGAGGTCGACCGAGGCCGTGCCGTCGTTGATGAAGTTGACCAGCATGCTGGCACGCTCACCGTCCTGGGTGAGCAGGAAGGCGTTGCGCACCTTCACCGAGCCGACGCTCGTTCCGACGCCGTCGGAGGGGTCGTAGTGAAGGAGGGTGGACTGCGGCGAGAAGAACGCGCACCCCGAGGTGCCGAGCAGCAGGCCTGCCGCCAGTACGACGGACGCGGCAATACGTGCTCTCACAAGACCTCCAGTGCGGGAAATTACAGCTTGGAGTTTAGCTTACCGAGGAGGCCTGCTCTCGCCGGGCGGGGAGTCTAGCTGAAAAAACGCTGTGGTAAACTGGAGGCCACTGAACGGAGCTCCATCCATGCTTTTCGAGGTCGGCGAAACCGTCGTTTACCCCCACCACGGTGCCGCAACAATCATCGAGGTCAAGAACCGCACCATCAAAGGTGAAGAGAAGCTCTACCTCAAGCTCCGCATCGCACAGGGTGATCTCACCATCGAAGTTCCCGCAGACAACGTCGATCTGGTCGGTGTTCGCGATGTGATCGGTCGCGAGGGCGTCGAGAAGGTCTTCGACGTGCTGCGCAGCCCCTTCACCGAGGAGCCGTCAAACTGGTCCCGCCGGTACAAGGCAAACATGGAGAAGCTCGCGTCCGGTGACGTGATCAAGGTGTCAGAGGTCGTGCGCGACCTGTGGCGCCGCG
>JAZJYU010000136.1:0-9108 GCA_040390225.1 Actinomycetota bacterium
CTGGGTCGCGAAGCAGGGCTGGGAGGTCAAGGGCAGCCCGAAGTGGGCGGCCAAGATCCCCGAGAACGCCCTCAAGGCGGAGCCCGGCACCAAGGTCGCGACCCCGGTGTTCGACGGTGCGCTCGAGAGCGAGATCGAGGGACTGCTCGACTCGACCAACGTGACGCGCGACGGTGTTCGCCTGATCGACTCCACCGGAAAGACCCAGCTCTTCGACGGCCGCTCCGGCGAGCCGTTCCCGGAGCCGGTGTCGGTCGGCTACATGTACATCCTGAAGCTGCACCACCTGGTCGACGACAAGATCCACGCACGCTCCACCGGCCCGTACTCGATGATCACCCAGCAGCCGCTCGGTGGTAAGGCGCAGTTCGGTGGCCAGCGGTTCGGCGAGATGGAGGTGTGGGCCCTCGAGGCCTACGGCGCCGCGTACGCCCTGCAGGAGCTGCTGACCATCAAGTCGGACGACATCCTGGGACGCGTGAAGGTCTACGAAGCAATCGTCAAGGGTGAGAACATCCAGGAGCCGGGCATCCCGGAATCCTTCAAGGTGCTCATCAAAGAGATGCAGTCGCTCTGCCTGAACGTCGAGGTGCTCTCGGCGGACGGCACGGCGGTCAGCCTGCGCGACACGGACGACGAGGTCTTCCGCGCCGCCGAGGAGCTCGGCATCAACATCTCCACCCGGTTCGAGAACTCGTCGATCGACGAAATCTGAGCCGCGGTTCATCCAGACACCCCTGACGACACTTTTCACAAAGTAGGAGAAAAATTGCTCGACGTAACAACGTTCGATGAGCTGCGTATCGGCCTCGCTACCGCTGACGACATCCGTCGCTGGTCGCACGGTGAGGTCAAGAAGCCGGAGACGATCAACTACCGCACGCTGAAGCCCGAGAAGGACGGCCTCTTCGGAGAGCAGATCTTCGGGCCGAGCCGTGACTGGGAGTGCTCGTGCGGCAAGTACAAGCGCGTGCGCTTCAAAGGCATCGTCTGCGAGCGCTGCGGCGTGGAGGTCACCAAGTCCTCCGTGCGTCGTGAGCGCATGGGCCACATCGAGCTCGCCGCTCCCGTGACGCACATCTGGTACTTCAAGGGTGTTCCGTCGCGCCTCGGCTACCTGCTCGACATGGCGCCGAAAGACCTTGAGAAGGTCATCTACTTCGCGGCGTACATGGTCATCTCGGTGGATGAGGAGGGCCGTCGTGACGACATGCCCGGCCTCGAGAACGAGATCCGCCTCGAGATCAAGGAGCTGGAGTCGCAGCGCGATGCGCGCATCGCCGAGCGAATGCAGCGCCTCGAGACCGACCTCGCCGCCCTTGAAGACGAGGGGGCGAAGGCCGACCAGAAGCGTCGCACCAGGGATGGCGCCGAGAAGGAGATGGGACAGGTTCGCAAGTCCTTCGACGAGCAGATCGCCCAGCTCGACCGGGTGTGGGAGGACTTCCGCAACCTCAAGGTCGGCGACCTGAAGCCGGAAGACAGCGTCTTCCATGACCTGCAGGACCGTTTCGGCATCTACTTCGAGGCATTCATGGGTGCCGAGGCGATCCAGAAGCGCCTGCAGGCATTCGACCTGGCGGCGGAGAGCGAAGACCTCCACGACCAGATCGCCAACGGCAAGGGCCAGAAGAAGATCCGCGCGATCAAGCGACTGCGCGTGGTCAACTCCTTCCTTCAGACCGGCAACTCGCCGGCCGCGATGGTGCTCGAAGTGGTGCCGGTCATTCCGCCGGAGCTTCGCCCGATGGTGCAGCTCGACGGTGGCCGGTTCGCGACCTCCGACCTCAACGACCTCTACCGTCGTGTGATCAACCGCAACAACCGCCTCCGCCGCCTGCTCGACCTGGGCGCACCGGAGATCATCGTGAACAACGAGAAGCGGATGCTGCAGGAGGCCGTCGACGCCCTGTTCGACAACGGCCGTCGTGGCCGCCCCGTCACGGGAACGGGCAACCGCGCGCTCAAGTCCCTCAGCGACATGCTGAAGGGCAAGCAGGGCCGGTTCCGCCAGAACCTGCTCGGCAAGCGCGTCGACTACTCGGGCCGTTCGGTCATCATCGTCGGACCGCAGCTCAAGCTGCACCAGTGCGGCCTGCCGAAGCAGATGGCGCTCGAGCTGTTCAAGCCGTTCGTGATCAAGCGACTGATCGATCTGAGCCACGCCCAGAACATCAAGAGCGCTAAGCGCATGGTGGAGCGTTCGCGCCCGCAGGTGTGGGACGTGCTCGAGGAGATCATCCGCGAGCGCCCGGTGCTGCTCAACCGCGCGCCCACCCTGCACCGTCTCGGCATCCAGGCCTTCGAGCCCCAGCTGGTCGAGGGCAAGGCCATCCAGCTTCACCCGCTCGTGTGTGCGGCGTTCAACGCCGACTTCGACGGTGACCAGATGGCCGTGCACCTGCCGCTGTCGGTGGAGGCCCAGGCCGAGGCGCGCATCCTCATGCTCGCGTCGAACAACATCCTGAAGCCGTCCGACGGTCGCCCGGTCACGCTGCCGACGCAGGACATGATCATCGGCCTGCACCACCTCACGACGCTGAAGGAGGGCGTGGTCGGCGAGGGCCGCGCGTTCTCGTCGGTGTCCGAGGCGATCCTGGCCTTCGACCAGCACACGCTCGATCTCAACGCGAAGGTGCGCATCCGCCTGGATGACCTGCACTTCGCCGACGGGGACGCGCCCGAGGGCTTCGTGCAGGGCAAGACCTTCCTGCTGAACACGACGCTCGGTCGCGCGCTCTTCAACGAGACGCTGCCGGCCGACTACCCGTACATCGAGGCTGTGGCCGACAAGGGCCAGCTCTCCGCGATCGTCAACGATCTCGCCGAGCGGTACCCGAAGGTGGAGGTCGCCGCGGCGCTCGACCGGATCAAGGACGCCGGTTTCCACTGGGCGACGCGCTCCGGTGTGACTGTCGCGCTGTCCGACATCCTCACGCCGCCGACCAAGCGCACGATCATCGAGGGCTACGAGAAGCAGGCCGCGAAGGTTCAGACACAGTTCGAGAAGGGCCTCACGACCGACGCCGAGCGTCGCCAGGAGCTCATCGAGATCTGGAACAAGGCAACAGCCGAAGTCGCCAAGGCGATGGAAGACAACATGCCGTCGAACAACAACATCAACCGCATGGTCACCTCCGGTGCCCGCGGTAACTGGATGCAGGTTCGCCAGATCGCGGGTATGCGTGGCCTCGTGTCGAACCCGAAGGGTGAGATCATCCCGCGCCCGATCATCTCGAGCTACCGCGAGGGCCTGTCCGTGGCGGAGTACTTCATCGCCACCCACGGTGCTCGTAAGGGTCTCGCCGACACCGCGCTCCGCACGGCTGACTCGGGGTACCTCACCCGTCGTCTGGTCGACGTGTCGCAGGATGTCATCATCCGCGAGGACGACTGCGGCACCACGAAGGGTCTCGACCTTGTGGTCGCGACCGTGGGTGCGGATGGCGTGCTGGTCCGCGACTCCAACGTCGAGAACTCGCTGTACGCCCGCAGCCTTGCCGAGGACGCGGTCGACGCGAAGGGCACCGTTATCGCGAAGGCAGGTGACGATGTCGGAGACGTGCTCATCCAGCTGCTCATCGACAACGGCATCACCCACGCGAAGGTGCGCTCCGTGCTCACCTGCGAGTCGGCCGTCGGTGTCTGCGCGGTCTGCTACGGGCGGTCGCTCGCGACCGGCAAGCTCGTCGACATCGGCGAGGCCGTCGGCATCATCGCGGCCCAGTCGATCGGCGAGCCCGGCACGCAGCTGACCATGCGTACCTTCCACACCGGTGGCGTCGCATCCGCAGACGACATCACCCAGGGTCTGCCCCGCGTCACCGAGCTGTTCGAGGCTCGCACCCCGAAGGGTGCGTCCCCGATCGCCGAGGCCGCCGGAAAGATCACGATCGAGGACACGGACCGCAGCCGCCGGATCATCCTGACCCCCGACAACGGTGACGAGCCGATCGCCTACCCCGTGCTCAAGCGCGCCACCCTCCTCGTCGAGGATGGCCAGCACGTCGAACTCGGTCAGCAGCTGCACATCGGCGCCGTCGACCCGAAGGAAGTTCTTCGCGTTCGCGGTGTGCGTGCCGTGCAGCAGCACCTGGTCGACGGTGTACAGGGCGTGTACCGGTCACAGGGTGTGCCGATTCACGACAAGCACATCGAGGTCATCGTGCGCCAGATGCTCCGCAAGGTCACAGTGGTCGACCACGGTGACACCGGGCTGCTGCCGGGTGAGCTCGTCGATCGCCTGAAGTACAACGAGCTGAACCGCTCCGCGCTCACCGAGGGAAAGAAGACGGCATCCGCCCGCCAGGAGGTCATGGGCATCACCAAGGCCTCACTCGCGACCGAGTCGTGGCTGTCGGCCGCGTCGTTCCAGGAGACCACGCGTGTTCTCACCCAGGCCGCCATGGAGGGCAAGTCCGACCCGCTGATGGGTCTGAAGGAGAACGTCATCATCGGAAAGCTCATCCCCGCCGGGACGGGCCTGCCGAAGTACCGGAACGTCGCCGTCGAGGCGACCGAGGAGGCCAAGGCCGAGCGCTACCCGAACCGTATCTTCACGGATGACTCGGTGTTCAGCGAATCCGACCTGAGCTTCGTCGACTTCGACAGCTTCTCGTCGGACGACTACACGCCCGGTACGTACAACTAAGAAGCCGCGTGCAGAACGGCCCCCGCCCATCGGCGGGGGCCGTTCTGCGTTGTGCGGTCAGCCGCGCCGGACCCGGATGATGTACTCACCCAGTTCGACTGTCGCATCTTCGGGCACGGCCGCGGACTCGCCGGGAAGCACCTCGATCGCCTCGCCATCGGTGTACACGACAAAGGTGCCGTTCGTGGAGGAGAGGTCGCTCACCCATGGCCGGTCGCCGCGCACCTCGATGAGCGCGTGGGTTCCCGATACCGAATGATGGGGGTCGACGATCGCCACCAGGTCGGCGTCGGAATGATCCGGTGTCACCGCCGGTGTCCTGCCCAGCAGCGCAGCGGTGCGCAGTGCGACGACACGATCCTCGGTCATCAGTTCGAGGCGCCAGCCGATGACATGGTCGGGGAACATCGTGGGGAGCAGCCGATCGGGTGTCACGGAGACGTCGTGGACGATCCAGCCGGGGTTGGACGCCGGCTTCGGCGGGATCGCCTTGGCCGGCGACGGGGCGACAGGAGTCTTCGCGGTCTGCTGTTTCGGTGGTGGGGGCGCGGGTACCGGTGGGGGCGCGGGTGGCGGTGGCGGTATCGGTGCGACTATCTCGGCGGCACGCGGGTGTGTATCCTCGGCGACGGTCTTGCGGAGAATGGGGACAACGATCGTCCTGCCGTCGTGATCCGCGGCGGCGATCGGCGGGCGGGTGCGATGGCTGTCCGAGTCCTCACCAGGCAACCGCGATGAGTCCGCACGAACATCGAGCAGGGGAACGTCGATGGCGGTACTCGGGTAGCCGAGCTCGATCTCGATCCGCTGGAGGGCGCGCGCGAAGTCGACGACGGTGGCGTAGCGGTCCTTGCGATCGGGGGCCATCCCCTTCGTCAGCACCGCCAGCAGCGTCGCCGGCAGATCGCTCCGCTCCATCGGGGTAATCGCGCCGCGTTCGATGCGACCGATGAGATCCAGCGTCGTGTTGGATCGGCCGGGCACCTCGAACGGGCTACGTCCCGACAGCAGGGTGTATATGGTCGCCGCCAGCGAATAGAGATCGGAACGCACGTCTGGCTGCGGGTCGTCCTCGAACATCTCGGGCGGGGACCACGGCACAGACATGCCGACGGTCGCCCCGCTCTCCGATTCCTGGCGCTGCCTCGGCGTCGTCGTCTCGGGCAGTTCGTCCTCGACGGCTGACGCGATCCCGAAGTCGGTCAGCGCCGGCCAGCCGTAGTCGTTGGTCAGCACGTTTGCCGGCTTGATGTCGCGATGGAGGATGCCGGCGGTGTGTGCCGTCGCGACCGCTCCGGAGAGGCGGATGCCGATGCGCAGCGCGTCGGGAACCGACACGGTCCCTCTCTTGTACTGCTCCGACAGCGTCGGACCCGAACAGTATTCGAGCACGAAGTATGGCCGGCCGTCATCGCTGACGTCGGCCTGGTAGATCGTCACGATGTACGGATGTGTCGAGAGCCGTGCCATGACGTTCGCTTCGGCGACGAAGGCCCCGCGATCGGCAGCAGTGAGTTCTTCGGCGAGCAGTACCTTCACGGCGACCCTGCGCTTCGGCAGCTTCTGCTCATAGAGGAAGACGTCGGAGAATCCGCCGGAACCGAGAATCTTCACATAGCTGTAGCCGGCGATGACCGGCGGCGTGCTCGGACCGCGACTCGCCATCATCGCTCCTCGACGGTGAGCGCGAGCCCGCCGCCGAAGTCCACGATCGTGCCGAGCACAACGACGGTCGGCTCGCCCGCGCGAAGGCGCTGGGGCGGCTTGCCCGGCATGACGACGATGGTGCCGTTTTGCGAGCGGAGGTCGGTGACGACTACCGTGTCGTCGACCGCCTCGAACAGTGCATGACTACGGGAGAGTTCCATGCCCGGCAGGGCCACCAATACCGGAATCTCCTTGCCGTCCACCGCCTTCACGGTCGGCTCGCGACCGACGATCACGGGGACGGTCAGGGGCCTGAGCGACCCATCGGGAAGCACGAGAACGGGCGTTGGCAGACCCGCCTTGCGCTTCGCGTCCGCTCGCCGTCGGGCTCTCAGCTCCGCGACGATCGGCGAGGTGTCCGTCTTCTCCGAGACGGAGCTGATAGATCGGAGCTGCGTTTCGTCGGACAGGTAATCGTGGCCGGCCAGGTCGGGCGGTGCTAGCGGGCCGCCCGGCTCCAGCTCCAGGGCCGCGACCAGCGTGACCCCCTGCTGAATGGACAACCGGCCGGGCGACTCGAGGGTGGCGGACCCCTCGATCGTGACCGCCAGCCTGCTGGGTGCGGAGAACAGGCATTCGGCCCAGGTCGAGACTCCGGCGCCGGAGGCGGTCGAGCTGCCGGAGGGCAGCTCACCCCGTACGGTGACCTCCCCGCGCACGAAGGCGCGAACCCCGCCGGACTCGAACTCCAGCAGGGCGAACGGCGGCGTGGACGCGATGCCGCCAGAGGTGAGTCGCTCGAGCAGGTCCTGTGCGGTCTTCGATGTCCCGAGCGCGGTCCACAGTTCATCTCGCGCAGCCTCATCCGGCTCATGCCCGACGAGCAAGACGCGCGCGGGAGCGACGAAGCCGAGCCAGCCGCCAGATGAGGCCGGCCAGTAGTGCGCTCTCATCGGGGCAAGCCTCTCACCGGGTTTCCCTCAACTCTATTGGCAATCCAGTGTGCAGTTTTCGGTGCGCAGCCTGCGGAGAAGTGCAAGGCAATACCAACCCAAGGAGAATCCGATGCCCACCAAGCCCACCCTCGTACAGCGTCTTCGCGATTTCGTCGACGACCTTTTCCCCGGACGCCGTCTCACCAACGGCGGGGTGATCAGCGGCACCGCCCGCGAGGTCACCACCGCGCACTCGTCCGATCAGCCTGCCAAGGTCACGACCAAGCCCGACCTGGTCACCCCGTTCGCCACGAGCTATGCCGGCTCGTGGGCCTTCTCCCGACTGGTCGCCCGCTCCTCGCGTGTTCTCAAGGCGCTGCGCGACGGCCTGCTGCAGGCGGCGGGTGCATACGCGCGGGCGGTGCGCATCGCCCAGATGTACCTTGCGCGCATCGACCTGCCCATCCTCAAGAAGGAGTACGAGGAGGTGATTTCGGCCAGCCACTCCCGTGAGGCCAGGGTGCGCGGCCACCACCTCCCGCTGCCGGTGTATATTGCCATCCTCGTGGTCGTCGCCGTGGTGGACTGGTTCTTCTTCTACTCGCTGCTGATGGATGTGCAGGCTGCGTCCCCGTCCGACCCGAACTACTGGCAGGTCGTCGTGCAGTCTGCAGGACTGGCGACCCTCACGCCGCTCGCCGTGCTCGTGCTGAGCGAGTGGGGCGGTCGCCGGCTGAGCCGGACGCGCACCGAGGTGCGGGACGTGCTCGACGGCATGAAGAAGGGCGAGTCGCCGACCGCACTCACCTGGGTCTCGATCTTCATCGTTCCCGCGATCATCCTGCTGCTGCTGGCCGGTCTCGTCGCCCTGTTCGCCGCCTTCGCCGGCCACCGGTTCGAGGGACTCACCTCGGGTGTCGGCGCGGTGGATGTCGACCCGGCACTGCTGACCGTGCTGATCGCGATCCTTCCCATCGTCGCATTCGTCGCATCAGCGCTCCACCACGACCTCGTGGCGTCACATGCCCGTCTCACCATCGGCAAGTGGGAGCTGGTGCTGGCGACCATGCAGGCCAACCAGGAACGGGTCGCCCAGGCCCTCGAGGCATGGCGCATGGCATGGGACTCGCTGTTCGACCGGATCGGGCAGATCGCCGCCGCCTCCAACCTCAGCTACCAGGCGTGGGAACACCTCGTGCTCCTCGGTGTCGCCAAGGCCAACCAGCGCGGCATCAGCGCGTATTCGCTCGACAGCGTGACGGCTCCGGTCATGGATCCCCGTTCGGCGGATACCGGCCTCGCTGCGATCCTCGCGGGTATCGCGAACGGTAAGGAGGTGGACTTCCGGCTCCCCGAACAGCTGCGGGCCACGGCGTTCCACTCGGCCGAGTGGATCATCGCGGCGTTCGGGCTGCTGACCGCGGGCGGCGGCCCCGTGGCCTCTCGTATCGACCCGAACTGGCGATCAGCCTCATCTGGCTGGCTCGTCACCGCCCGGACACGGCTGGTCCGATCCAGGACGACATCCAGCGCCTTCTGGACCTCGCTCACCCGACGGCCTCGGCTTTCGGCACTGTCGACCCCGGCTCGGACGGTGCTCACGACGACGACGGGTCCGCGACCGACGACGACAAGGACGCCCAGGCGCCCGCGCCCGAGGTTCCCTTCGACACCGCCGAGTTCGAGCGCATGCTCGACGTGCCCGCCTCGACCGACGAGGAGGTGAAGTGATGCGCGCCGGACGACGCACGGTGGGCCTGCCGTCGCAGCGCATGCCCGGCCTGAATTCGGCCGGCGGCCTCACCGGCGTACGCCTCGGCCCTTCCCGTCGATGGGCCTGGCTGCTGCTCATCCCGTTGCTCGCGGGCATCGCGG
>JAZJYU010000137.1:0-4210 GCA_040390225.1 Actinomycetota bacterium
CAGTCATGCTGCGAGTCAACACCTGTTGGGCTGTGAACAGAAGAGGTGCTCAGCCGGCCTCGCCTGTCGGATCAATCGCGTCGGCATCCTCGAGCGCCGCGCCGCCCACTGGTTCATCCGCCCAGTAGGTGGTGACCCAGCCGTCGCTGGGGGAGCCCTCCACCACGACGACCGCTGTGTTCTCAAGCGGGTGAGTACGGCTGAACGTCGCATCGAGATTAGTGGAGCTCCACGATGCCCAGGTGCGAATCGCGGCGCCGTGGCTGAACAGCGCCACCGTGCCGGAGTGCGCGGAGGCGATCGTCTCCACTGCGCTGGTGAAACGGCTGTAGAAGTCGTTGCCATCCTCGCCACCAGGAATTCGAGCGCTGAAGTCGTTCCACCAGGAGTAGATCGTCGACATGTAGGTTCGGATCGCGTCCTTATCGGAGTGACCCTCCAGCTCGCCGGCGTTGATCTCCTGGATGCCGTCAATCTCCCTGATCTGCAGGCCACGCGCTCGAGCGAGAGGCTCGGCCGTCAGGCGGGTGCGCATCATCGTCGAGACGTAGATCGCGTCGATCGGTTCGGAGGCCAGCGCTGCAGGAATGGCCGCGGCTTGCTGCTGCCCGAGTTCGGTGAGGCCTGGGCCTGGAACGGTGGCGGCGATGACGCCGTTCACATTGTCGATGGTCTGGCCGTGTCGTATCAGCAGGAGTCGCATAGCGAACCCAGCCTACGGCGATCAGCTGACCGAAAACTCAGGCCGGGAGTGAACTCTCGATGAGTGAGATGATCGCCGGGTCGTCAGGCTGGGTCCTGGGGCTGAAGCGATGAACCTTGCCATCAGGGGTGATCACGAACTTCTCGAAGTTCCAGGTGATGCGACCCGAGTTGCCGTCCGCCTCATCGGCCTTGAGCTGCTTGTACAACGGATGCTGCTTGCGCCCGTTGACCTGAACCCTGTCGAAGATCGGAAACGTGATGCCCCAGGTCGTTGAGCAGTACTCGCTGATCGCCTCGTTGGTGCCCAGTTCCTGCAGAAACTGGTTGCTCGGAAAACCGAGCACCGTGAAGCCCCGTTCGGCGTACAACTTCTGCATAGCCTCGAGCTTCTCGTACTGGGGGGCCAGCCCGCAGCGCGAAGCAACGTTGACCACGAGCTTCACTTTGCCATCGAACTCGGCCAGGGAGGTCTGCTCGCCGGACATTGTGGTGATAGGGATCTCGTTCAAGCTCATGTTCTCGCGAACAGCGGTTTACTGCGGGGTATTCCCGCGGTCTCAAGAATCCTGCGCTACGGTCGATTCACCATGCCCGACAGCCCCATCACCGCCACGCCGTACGAGGTGCTCCGCATCCCCGCCACAGCGACGGATGACGAGCTCAAAGCCGCCTATCGCAAACGGCTTCGCGAGACGCACCCCGACACGGGCGGAGACGCGGCCAGCTTCAACGCAGTACAGACTGCCTGGGAGACCGTGGGAACACCCGCCGCCCGGGCCGTCTACGATCGCGGGCATGGCGGAGCGACGGCGCACCCCGGCGCGGGAAGTGGCTTCAGCTGGGCGCCGCGGAGCGCACCTCGCGCGGACTCTCGGCCGCGCGCTCGATCGTACGGGCATCCGGGAGGGTGGCGGCGCGAGCGGTATCTGGTGCTCATGCGGGAGTGGGTCGGACGCGGGGAGAGCCTCGACGATCCCTACAACCCGGAACTGGTGCGATCGGCGCCACGGGAGCTGCGGCACATTCTTGCCGACGCACTTGCCGAGGAGTCCACCGCGCGAACACTCGCCGACCTTGGCATCGGCTTCACCGTGTGGCATGACGTGAGCACGGGCCCACCGGAAGAGAAGATCGATCACGTTGTACTGGGCCCTACGGGACTGTTCGCGATGCTCTCGGAGGACTATGGGTCGCCGGCGCGAGTGCGGCGCGGAGAACTGGTCGAGCCTGACGAACCCGACGCACGACCGTTCCACGACCTGGGATTGCGGGCGAAGGTGATCGCGCGGGCCGCGCGAGTGAGGTTCAGCGCTCTCGTGATCGTCCTGCCCGATGAGCAGATCTCAAACGATCTTCAGGTGCTTGGCAGCATTCGCGGGGCGTCGACAGTCGTCGTCAACCAGTCGCGGCTGGCTTCGTTGATGCGCGAAGGGTTGCCAGGGGCGCGCACCGTCGGCGGCACCGAGCTGTTCGACGTACGCACCAGGCTCCAGAACGCCATCACGTTCGTGTAGCGGGGTTGTCAGCGGGTCGTCAACCCTGATGCGGCACGCTGCTGATGATGTCGAAAGCGGCGAGAGCATTCACGTTGTCGACGGAAACGAGAATGTCGAGCGTGGAGATCGGCAGAACGCCGACACAGGTAACCTGCGTGCCGTCCGCCGTATTGACCAGCGGGGGGCATGTCACCGAAGTCAGCACGACGCCCTTGCTGGCGAACTCGGTCTTCAACTCGGCGGCCATACCGGCCGGCGTCAGCAGGTTCGCCCGCTCGGCCGGAGTGAGCACATGCGTCGCGGCCGACGGCAGTGGTTGCACGGTCGGGGCCGTCGAGATATCGGCAGCCGTCAACTGCGTGATCACTCCCGGGAAGAACTGGATCAAGACGGCTACTCCGATCGCCTGCAGCAGCACCCAGACGATGGCCGGTGCGACAGCCCTGGCACCCATGCGCGCCGCACGGATACCGATGTAGAGAGGAGGCAGGATAGCGAGCAGCGACGATGCGAGGTTGACGTGGCCGCGAGCGAGAAGCCTGCGCCGATCGACCACAGCGAGAATCAGGTAGATCACGATCGGTCCAGCGATGATCGCCCAGCGCAGCATGCCGAGGTCCGCGAGTTTGAGTTTCTCCACCACGTACCACGCCGTGGCGACGTGGAGCACAGGGAGTATCGCGTACAGCCAGATCGAGACCGTCGAGACGGCACCCCGCTTCACCTCCTGAGCGACCGTCGAAACCGTAGTACGGGGATTCTGCATCGGCGTGTAGAGCTGATCGTGCGACGGGGACGGCTGGTGGCCCGATGTGGCAAATTGGTCGCCCGATGCGAAGGGCTGATCGCCGGAAGCGAAGGGCTGATCGCGGGGCGTGAAGAGTTTGTCGCCAGAAGCGAAGGACTGATCACGGGGCGTGAAGGATTGCTCTCGCGGCGGGAAGTACGCGTCCTCCATTTTCGGCGGGGGAGCCGTCGACCATGAGTTGCCGTACGGCGTGGCGCCGAGGGTGGGCGCAAACGGCGCGAGTGGCGCTGCTGCGGGTCCCGGTGCGAGAACGGGATCCGGTGCGAACCCGGGATCCGGGGCCGGCGTCTGCGGTGGCTGGCCGAAGTCGGGCACGACGGCGATCGGGGCGGTCGGTGCCGACAGCAGGGAGCTGTCAGCCGGGAATGTGCCGTCAGGCGGGGAGGACGCCTGCTCACGAAGCTCGCGACGGGTAAGCGGTGCCCCGGCGGTCGGCTGAGACGGGAGAGGCTGTTGGGTGGCCGGCTGCACCTGGGCCGGCTGCAACGGGGTCTGCTGCAGTTGTGGAGTCACGGGCGCCGCGACCTGGGGCGGTGTGCCGGTCGCCGGATCGATGAAGTTGTGCGTCCATGCGGCGCCGTCCCACCAGCGCAACCACGGACTGCCGGCAGGGTCGGGAAACCACCCGGCTCCGGTCGTCTGGCTTCCCGCGTCTGCTGTCACGTCGACATCCCGATCGTGCGGCCGAACGGCCTCATTTGGATCTGCGTCGAGGGTTCACGACGCGAGGTCGAGAATACTACGAGCCGTACGTCGACTCGGGAAAGCGCGCGGGGTCAGTCCTCGTCGCGTGGGTGATTGTCGTCCGTAAGCTGGTCGTCATCCACAGGGTCGAGCAGTTCGATCTCCGGTTCATCGTCAAAGCTCGGGCTGAGAAAAGTCGGGATACGCTCGGCCGGACCCTCTTTCTTCGTCATGTCGCCCACGGTAGGCCGAGGTTCCCGTCGTGCAAGGCTCATGTTTCGAATACGTTCAGGTGGCGCTAACCTGCGCGCCTAGGCTGGAAATGAATCCCCGACGATTGGCCTGCAGCAATGCGAGTTACCCCGATGCGTGTCATCAGCTACAACCTCCGCGAGAATCACGCAAGCGGTGAACTGATCGCACTGGCCGAGAACAACGACCTCGACGTGCTCTGCCTGCAGGAGGCGGACACGAGCCTGCTGCCGGCCGAGCTGGGCAACCTGCACCTCGCGGACTC
>JAZJYU010000137.1:4220-22205 GCA_040390225.1 Actinomycetota bacterium
GCGCAGGAGACGAAGACTTTCGCGCTCAAGAAGTCATTGCACGATCGCATCATGCGCCCGGCTCACGAGCGTCTGATCGGCACGCGGCTGATGGATCACGAGTCCAAGCGGGAGATCATCGTCGCGTCCTTTCACGCGGCACCGCTCACGGCACTCAACTCGCTGCGCCGTGAGCAGATCCGCCTCGCGCACGAGCAGTTGCGGACCATGGGGGACGGCCTGCCGACGCTCATGGTGGGCGACTACAACTACCCGTTGTTCCAGCAACGGCTCGGCAAGACAATGCAGGAGTCGGGTTACGACCTGTCGCTCAGCGACCGCCGCACCTACACGCGGTACAAGATGTTCCGCGGTCACTTCGACTTCGCCACCAGTTTCGGGCTTCGAATCGACGGCGTCGAGACGCTGGCGAAGGGCGACTCCGATCACATCCCGATCCTGGTCCGCGCCAGCTGGACGGATGCGCCCGCCCTGGCCAACAAGTAGCTGCCGAGGGGGACTTGCGCTCCGGGTCACTTCCCGTCGCAGACGCGGGTGCCGGTAAACGAGAGAACCCCGGCCTGGGCCGGGGTTCTCTCGTTTCGACAACATGTGCGCGAAGGGGGACTTGAACCCCCACGCCCTATACGGGCACTAGCACCTCAAGCTAGCGCGTCTGCCATTTCCGCCATCCGCGCGCATCCGGTGGCCGGCCCAGTGAACTGAGCAGAACCGCCGACGTACGAGAATAGCACGATGCGACTGCCCGTCTATCTCGACTGCGACACCGGTATCGATGATGCGATGGCGCTCGTCTACCTGCTCGCGTCCGACCATGTCGACCTACTCGGGGTGGGGTCGGTGAGCGGCAACGTGCCTGCCGCGAGAGGGGCTGCCAACACGCTCGACCTGCTTTCTCTCGCCGGCCGCGACGACATCCCGGTCGCGGTCGGAGCGCAGGATTTTCTCGCAGCACCGTTCCACGGTGGCGCGGCTCACGTGCACGGTGAGAACGGCATCGGGGGTGTGCGGTTGCCCACCGCCTTTCGCACGCCCGAGGCCGAGTCGGCCGCCGAGATGATAGTGCGGCTTGCTCGCGCACATCCCGGCGAGCTGCGGATCGTCGCGATCGGCCCGCTCACGAACCTGGCCACAGCCCTAGAACTGGATGCGACCCTTCCGGCGCTGGTGCACGACGTCACGATCATGGGCGGAGCCGCGCTCGTTCCCGGCAACCGCACCCGGGTCGCCGAGGCGAACATCAGCAACGACCCCGAGGCGGCCGCCGCCGTGTTCGCGGCAGACTGGTTCATCACCATGGTTCCGCTGGACGCGACGATGGAGTCGACGATCGAGGCGGAGGACCGCGACACCCTCGAGGCGTCGGACCGTCCGGTGGCGCGCGCCATCGGCGCCATGCTCGACACATACTTCGACTTCTACGTGCAGTTCTTCGGGCGGCGCATGAGCGCCCTGCACGACCCGCTCGCCGCGGCGATCGCCATCGGCGACGTGAGACTGGGGGATTCGCCGGTCGTGCACGTCGAGGTGGATGCCACGCAGGGTCCTGGCCGTGGCCAGACCATCTGCGAGCTGCGCTACCGCTTCATCGGGCATCCCGAGCAGGAGGGCGCGCACTGCAGGGTGGTGCTGGCCGTTGCGGAGCCTTTCACGCCGAAACTGGTTGACGCGATCCTTTCGCTGTAGGCAGATAGCGTTGACCCATGGCCGAAGAACTCGACGACACCGCGATCATCGCGCGCGACCTGATCCGGTTCGATACCACCAACTACGGTGAAGGAAGGTCGAACGGCGAGACGGATGCCGCCCAGTACCTGGGCGAGCACCTCACACGCCTGGGCCTCAGCCCCGAGTACGTGGAGGCCGCGCCCGGTCGCCTGAGCGTCATCGCGCGTGTCGAGGGCTCCGACCGTGACAAGCCTGCGCTGGTCGTGCACGGCCACACGGATGTCGTGCCGGCGCAGCTCGACAACTGGTCGGTCGACCCGTTCGCAGGCGAGATCCGCGACGGCCTGCTGTGGGGTCGCGGCGCCGTGGACATGAAGGATATGGACGCGATGATCGTCACCGCCCTCGGCGACATCCTGGGCAGAGGCCATCAGCCGGCGCGCGATCTCGTGATCGCCTTCTTCTCGGATGAGGAGAACGGTGGCGTCTTCGGCGCCCACCACGTGGTCGACACGCGTCCCGAGCTGTTCGCCGGTGCGACGGAGGCGATCAGCGAGGTGGGCGGCTACTCGATCGACCTGGCCGGGCAGCGCGCGTACCTGCTGCAGACGGGCGAGAAGGCGCTGATCTGGGTGAAGTTCGTCGCCCGCGGCCAGGCAGCGCACGGTTCACGGCTGATCAGGGACAACGCGGTGACGAAGCTTGCTGAAGCGGTGGCGAAGGTCGGGCGCGAGGACTGGCCGATCCGGCTGACCGGCACCACGACCGAGTTGCTCTCTGAGCTCTCGAGGATTCTTGGCACCGACCCTGAGAAGGTCGGCCCTGACGAGCTGGTACTCCGCATCGGCGCGGCGGCAGGGTTCATCCAGGCCAGCCTGCGCACCACGACCAACCCGACGGTGCTGACGGCCGGCTACAAGCACAACGTCATCCCCGACACGGCGGAGGCGCTGGTCGACATCCGCTGCCTCGCCGGCGAGGAGGACGCCACCCTGGCCGCCGTACAGGAGCTGATCGGTGACGACATCGAGATCGTCGTGCTGCACCGCGACATCGGGCTCGAGACCGAATTCGCCGGCCCGCTTGTTGAGGCCATCCAGGGCACCATCGAACGACATGACCCGGGTGCTCCCGTGCTGCCGTATCTGCTCTCCGGCGGCACCGACAACAAGGCGCTTTCCAAGCTGGGTATAAGAGGTTACGGATTTGCTCCACTTCGACTGACAAGTGACCTCGACTTCCCGGCGATGTTCCACGGGGTTGACGAGCGAGTGCCGCTCGACGCGTTAGTGTTTGGCAGGCGGGTGCTGGCCGACCTGCTGTTGAACTACTGATTGGACAGCGCCCGTGGGCTTTCTGAACGCCGTCATCCTTGGGATAGTGCAGGGTCTCACCGAGTTCCTGCCGATCTCGTCGAGCGCTCACCTCCGTATCATCGGCACGCTGATCGGCACCGGCGCCGACCCGGGTGCCGCGTTCACCGCCATCATCCAGCTGGGCACCGAGGCGGCCGTCATCGTCTACTTCGCGGCGGACCTCTGGCGCATCATCTCGCGCTGGATTCTGGCGTTGTTCGGCCGCATCCCGCGCAACGACCCCGACGCGAAACTCGGCTGGTTCATCATCATCGGCTCCATCCCGGTCGTGGTGCTCGGTGTGCTGTTCCAGACCGCGATCGAAACCACGCTGCGCTCCCTGTGGGTCATCGCCGTCACCATGATCGTGTTCGGCATCCTTCTGGCGATCGCGGATGCCGTGGGCGCCAAGAACAGGCGCCTCAAAGAGCTGACAGTGCCGCATTCGATCGTCTACGGTCTGGCCCAGTCGCTCGCTCTCATCCCCGGTGTCTCGCGTTCTGGTGGCACGATCACCGCAGGTCTGTTCCTCGGGTACGAGCGTCGTGCGGCGGCGCGCTACTCGTTCCTGCTGGCCATTCCGGCGGTGCTGGGCAGCGGGTTCTTCGAGCTGTATAAGACCATCAAGAATCCGACCCACGAGGTCTTCACCGGCGCCGAAACCGCCGTGGCGACCGGTGTCTCGTTCGTGGTCGGGCTCGCCGTGATCGTGTTCTTCATGAACTACATCTCGAAGCGGTCGTTCCTGCCGTTCGTGATCTACCGCATCGCGCTCGGCGTGACGCTCGCGGTGCTGCTGCTGTTCGGCGTTCTCAAGCCGTACTGAGCCCGTAGCCTGAAGCCGAGGATTCTCCGGGTAGCCCCTGAGACTTTCGAACGACCTGGGACGCACGCCTTCTCGAGCAGCCGGTCTGTACGGGAGGTGTCTGCCGATGTGGTGGCCCGCCGCCTGGTCTTCAGTCCGGAGGACCGGTGTGCGACGGGGAATACACTGGCCCCATGGCCTCCGATTCTCGCGAGGCGCGACTGGTCGAGACCTTCGTGACCCTCGAGGACACCATCGTGGCGAGCTACGACGTCGTGGAGCTGCTTCAGAAACTCGTCGAGGCGTGCGCCGATATCCTGGCCGCTTCCGAGGCCGGAATTCTGCTTGCCGAGCCGAACGGCGACCTGTCGGTCGTCGCATCGACGAGTGAGCACGGTCGCCTGGTCGATGTGATGCAGGGCGGAGGACCGTGCGTCGAGGCGTTCACCGCAGGCACGGTGATCGATGTCGAGAACATCGAGGCGGCTGCCGCGACCTGGCCGGAGTTCGCGGTCGACTCGGCAGAGCTCGGATTCCGGTCGGTCACCGCGATCCCGATGACGCTCCGCAGCGCGGTGATCGGCACGCTGAACCTGTTCCGGGCAGAAGCCGGCGCGCTCGGCGAGCTCGATCTCGCGGCGGCCCGCGGGCTCGCGGATGTCGCGACCATCGGCATCCTGCATGAGCGCACCCTGCGCGAGAGCACCGTCGCTCGCGAGCAGCTGCAGCACGCTCTTGACAGCAGAGTCGTCATCGAGCAAGCGAAGGGCGTGATCTGCCAGCTGAACGACCTCGACATGGGCCAGGCATTCGCGCTACTGCGCCAGTACGCGCGAAGGAACAACCTCGCCGTTCGCGAGGTCGCGGCGCGGATCGTGAATCGCGGGCTCAGGCTCTAGCTAGACTCGCGAAGGTGAAGTCCTGGTCCCGCCCCGCCGTTCCGCGGCTGAGGGGCACCGGCCCGTTGCCGAGCGTCTACGATTCGGCCAGCGACGACATCATCGAAACCGAGCCGGGCGAGGTCGCGTCCCTTTACGTGTGCGGCATCACGCCATACGACGCCACCCACCTTGGGCACGCGGCGACCTATCTGGCCTTCGACACGCTCATCCGGCTCTGGCTCGACGCCGGGGTGGAGGTGAAGTACGCGCAGAACACGACGGATGTCGACGACCCGCTGCTGGAGCGCGCCGCGCGCGACGGGGTGGACTGGCGGCAGCTCGCCGCGGAGCAGACGGACCTGTTCCGCAGCGACATGGAGCACCTGCGGATCATTCCACCGGACCATTACATCGCCGTGACGGAGGTGGTCGATGAGATCGCCGGGGCGGTGCACGAGCTGCTCGCGGGCGGGACCGCATACCCTGTGGAGAGCGATGTCGCTGCGGGTGAGGAAATCCAGAGCGACCTGTACTTCGACTCATCCGCGGATGCCAAGCCGTGGTTCCTCGGCCAGGAGTCGCGTCTGGAGCGCTCCGACATGCTTCGTTTCAGCGCCGAGCGTGGGGGAGACCCGAATCGCCCGGGCAAACGCGATCCGCTGGATCCACTGCTCTGGCGCTCGGTGCGGCCCGGCGATCCGTCCTGGGATACGGTGCTCGGCCGAGGGCGGCCGGGCTGGCACATCGAGTGCTCGGTGATCGCGCTGCGGTTCCTGCCGCGGCCGCTCACCGTCAGCGGCGGCGGAGCCGACCTGCTGTTCCCGCATCACGAGTTCAGTTCCGGGCACGCCTCCGCGCTCACCGGGGAGCCTTTCGCCAGGGCGTACGTGCACTCCGGCATGGTCGGCTACGAGGGCGACAAGATGAGCAAGTCCCTGGGTAACCTGGTGCTGGTGTCGAAGCTTGTCGTCGGCGGTGCCGACCCGGGGGCCATCCGCCTGGCGCTCCTCTCGCACCACTACCGCGAGGACTGGGAGTGGACAGACGACCAGCTCGACGAGGCCACCGAGCGACTCAGTCGCTGGGGCGCATGGGCGAAAGGCGCGACAGACGAGCCGGACCCGTTCGTCGACAGGCTGCGTGAGATCCTCTCGCTCGATCTCGACACGCCCGAGGCGATCGCCGCGATTGACGAGCACCTGTCAGAGCCGGCCACCATTCAGGCCGTCCTCGCGATCGACGCCCTGCTGGGTCTCAGTCTTTAGGGCGCCAGTCGTCCGACCCCGAGGGGGCTGGTCCGTCTTTTCCACCGGCCTTGCCGTCACGGCGGCGAAGGTAGCGCTCGAACTCCTGCGCGATGGCCTCACCGCTCGCCTCCGGCGAGTCGACCGTGTCGCGGGCCTGCTCCAGCTGCGTGATGTAACTGGCCATCTCCTCGTCTTCGCTGGCGAGAGCGTCGATTCCGGTCTCCCACGCGGCCGACTCCTCGACCAGGTCGCCGCGCGGGATGACCACGTCGATGATCTCCTCCAGCCGGTCGATGATCGCGAGAGTCGCCTTGGGCGACGGCGCGTTGTGCACGTAGTGCGGTACTGATGCCCAAATGGAGACGGTCGGGATGCCGGCCTTCTCGGCGGCGTCGCCGAGGATGGACAGGATGCCGACGGGCCCCTCATAGGTCGACCGTTCGACGCCCAGCTCCGACCTGATCCGCGCGTCTTCACTGCCCACGAAGACCGAGATCGGCCGCGTGTGGGGAACGTCGGCCAGCATCGCCCCGAGCATCACGATCCCGCTGATCTCGGTTTCACGCACGATGGCCATGATCTCGTCGGTGAAGCTGCGCCAGTTTCGGGACGGCTCCGTGCCGAGCAGAAGGTAGATGTTGGATGCGTTGTCGCCGAACTCGGTCGGCTGTTCGCGCTGGGCTTTCACGGATGCCGGGCCGAACACGGTGACGGTCGGCCAGGTCAGCGCGCGGTTGCCGTCGTCGTCGATCGACACGACCGGGCGGTTGAACTGGTAGTCGAAGTACTTCTCGGCCTCGATCTCGGCGATCGGGTAGAGGTCGAGCAGATCTTTGAGCGTGCTCACCGCGCCACTTGCCGCCTCACCCGCGTCGTTCCAGCCTTCGAAGGCGACGACCAGGAGGCGGCCTTTGAGAAGCCCTGCGTCCGATGCCATTCGTCAAGGATAGAACCCCCGCCCGTCTAAACTCGTCTTCCGTGACCGAACCTGCTCCCGCCGCCGTTCTCTGGGACATGGACGGAACCCTCGTCGACACCGAGCCGTACTGGCTCGATGCCGAGGCGAAGCTCGTGCACTCGTGGGGCGGTGTCTGGACCCACGAAGACGGGCTGACCCTGGTGGGGTCCGGCCTGTGGAACTCGGCCCGGGTGCTGCGCGGCCGCGGCGTCGAGCTCTCTGACGAGCAGATCATCGACCATCTCACCGACCGGGTGATGGAGCAGATCGAGGTGACCGTGCCATGGCGCCCGGGCGCTCGTGAACTGCTCGCCTCGGTGAAGGCCGCCGGGCTGCGAACCGCCTTGGTCACCATGTCGATTTCGCGCATGGCGAAGCACATCGTCTCGCTCGCTCCCGCGGACAGTTTCGACTTCGTGGTCGCCGGCGACGATGTCACGCACAGCAAGCCGCATCCCGACCCCTACCTGCACGCGGCACGCCTTCTCGGCGTGGAGGCTCCCGACTGCGTCGCCATCGAGGACTCGACCACCGGCCTCGCGTCGGCCGTCGCCTCGGGGGCTGTGTCGATCGGAGTGCCGCTGCACTCCGTGCTCGAGCATGGTCTCGGGTACACGATCTGGCCGAGCCTTGAAGGGCGCACGGTCACTGACGTCGTCGCGCTGTTCGCCAGCTCGCGCGCTGGTATCGCGTGATGGCCGAACGCAGGCAGGCCGGCCCTTTTCGAGCGGGCGACCGCGTGCAGCTCACCGGGCCGAAGGGCCGCCTGAACACGATCACGCTCGAGGCGGGATCGATTTTCCACACCCATCGCGGAATGGTCAGCCACGACGCGCTCATCGGTCTGCCCGACGCGTCGGTCGTCACCGCGTCGAACGGCGACGAATATCTCGCGCTGCGTCCGCTGCTCGGCGATTTCGTCATGTCGATGCCGCGCGGCGCCGCGATCGTCTACCCGAAGGATGCGGCCCAGATCCTCAGTCTCGCGGACATCTTCCCGGGCGCTACGGTGATCGAAGCCGGGGTGGGGTCCGGAGCACTCAGCCTGTGGCTGTTGCGCGGCATCGGGCCGACCGGCTCGCTCACCTCGTTCGAGCGCCGTCCCGAGTTCGCCGAGGTGGCGCAGGCCAACGTGGTCACCTTCATCGGTGCAGAGCCGCAGAACTGGAGGGTCGTTGTCGGCGACCTGGTCGAGTCGCTCCCGACGGCGGTCGAACCCGGCACCGTGGACCGGGTCGTGCTTGACATGCTCGCACCCTGGGAGTGCGTCGATGTGGTGGCTGACGCCCTGACCCCCGGTGGCGTGGTGCTGTGTTACGTCGCCACGGTCACCCAGCTGTCGCGAGTGGCCGAAGCGATCCGCGCGACCGGTCTGTTCACCGATCCGGACTCATCGGAGACGATGGTGCGCGGCTGGCACGTCGAGGGTCTCGCCGTACGACCCGATCACCGGATGGTCGCTCACACCGGGTTCCTGTTGACGGCACGCCGGCTCGCCCCGGGAACCGTGATGCCGCAGTTGAAACGCCGGCCGTCGAAGACCGACTTCACCGACGAGGATGTCGAGGCCTGGACCCCGGGAGCGCTCGGCGAGCGCTCGGCCACCGACAAGACACTGCGGCGCACGGCCAGGGCGGCGCGCACCGCTGCGGACCACGCACGGTCTGCCGCGGATGATTCGCCGAGCGCGTGACCCTAGAATTGACAGACCCCACGATCGATCTGAAACGAGGATTCGTGCGCAAGCTCACGGCACTATTGGCCGCTTTTGCCGTCATGGCCGCTCTCACTTCCTGCGCGAGCTCCGACACCGTCGCCGGGTGCAGCCCGATGATCCTGCCGGGATCGGCGTCGAAGGTCGTGAAGACGACAGGCGCGTACGGCAAGGCGCCGAAGGTGACCGTGCCGACGCCGCTGTACACGGGTACCACGCAGGTCTCGACTCTGATCGCCGGGCACGGACCCGCCATCCAGTACGGCCAGCCGGTCACGTTCGACGCGACCATCGTCGACGGCCGCACCGGCGCCGTTCTGCAGGCGACCACCTACACGAAGACCGGCAGCGGCCTCACCACCGCCGGCACCAGTGCGACGCCGGGCGTCGGCAAGGCCCTCGTCTGCGCCACCGCGGGTTCGCGCATCGCCGTGGTGCTCTCGCCGAAGGATGGAACCAACAACCAGGACGACTCGGCCGACGGCGTGAAGGCGAAGGATTCGCTCATCTGGGTGCTCGACATCCGCAGTGCCTTCCTGGCGAAGGCGAACGGCGCTCCGAAGGTATCGGGCGATGCCTACCCCTCAGTGGTCACCACCGCCAACGGAGCGCCTGGCATCACTCTTCCGTCGACGCCCGCGCCCAAGAAACTCACGACCGTGCCTCTGCAGCAGGGTTCCGGCGCCGTGGTGAAGAACGGTGACCTCATCATCACGAAGTACACCGCCATCAGCTGGGTGGCGAAGCCTGATACTTTCGATTCGACCTGGACGACGAACACATCGGCGCCGCTGCAGGTCGGCGCGTCGAGCGTAGCTCCCGGCCTGTCGCAGGCGCTGAAGGGCAAGCGGGTGGGATCCCAGCTTCTCGTGATGATCCCGGCGTCGCAGGCCGCGCCGGCCGACGGCAGCGGCACCGCTCCGAGCGGTGTTCCGGTCGTCTACGTGATCGACATCCTGGGAATCGTCGGCTAGCCGCCGTGGCTGCGCCCGTCTCGAAGGTCCCGGTCGAAGAGAGGCTGTTCAGCCTCGTGCTCGCGCTGCTCGCCACCGAGACGGGTCTGACCAAGAACGAGATCCTGTCGACCGTGCAGGGCTATCGACAGCGCTATAAGGCGTCGGGCGACAACGCGAACCTGGAACGCCAGTTCGAGCGCGACAAGGACGACATCCGCGATCTCGGTGTGCCGCTGGAAACGATCGAGAGCCCTGGCCAGGCCGGCAACAACCAGAACCTGCGCTACCGCATACCGCGCGGAGCGTATGAGCTCCCCCCCGACATCTCGTTCTCGGCAGAGGAGACGACGCTCCTGAATCTCGCGGCGATGGTGTGGCGCGAGGGTTCGCTCTCGGCCGAGTCCCGTCGCGCGGTGATGAAGCTACGAGCCCTCGGGGTCGTCTCCGACGAGCCCGTGCTCGGGTACACCCCGCGACTGCGCGTGCGGGACACCGCATTCGAGCCGCTGCGTGCCGCCCTGGAGAAGAACGCGGTCGTGCGCTTCGCCTACCTGAAGCCCGGCGAGGCCGACTCGCGCGTGCGCGAGGTAGCGCCCCTCGCCCTCGTGCAGCATCAGGGCCGCTGGCACCTGCACGCCCTCGAGCCCGCGACCAGGCTGACCAAGACCTTTCTGCTGCGCCGCATCGTGAGCCAGGTGACGACAACGGGCGCCACCTTCGCGGCCCCCGTCGGCGACCAGACCGCGAGCGCCCTCGCCGAACTCGAAGAGGTCTGGAACGCGCACACCGCCGAGGTGGAAGTCGTGGCGGAATCTGACGCGGCCGCTCGCCTCGCGAAACGTCGCGGCACCGAGGTGGTGCGCGACGGCGTGCTCAGGCTGCACTATTCGGACGCCAACATATTCGCGGATGAACTCGCCGGCTTCGGCCCGGAGGTGCTGGTGCTCTCACCCGCGGTTCTGCGCGCCGCGGTGCGCGCGCGTCTGGTGACGACAGCGGTCGCCCATGGCGGTGAGGAGCATGGCTGAGCGGCAGGCGCCGCTGCAGGCGCAGGACAAGCTCGCCTTTCTGCTCTCGCTCGTGCCGTTCCTCATGGAGCATGAGCGCATCAGCGTGCAGGAGGCGGCTGATCATTTCGGGGTGAAGGCCCAGGCGGTGCGCGAGGCGGTCGAGCTGATCGCCGTGTCGGGCATTCCCGGTGAAACCGGCCAGTACCAGCACGGCGACCTGTTCGACCTGGCATGGGACGACTTCGAAGAGAACGACCAGATCGTGCTCACCAACCTGGTGGCGATCGACGACGCACCGAGGTTCTCGGGGCGCGAGGCGGCAGCGCTCATCGCCGGGCTGCAGTACCTCTCCGCGCTGCCCGAGAACGCCGACCGCACGGCGATCGCCTCGCTCATGACCAAGCTCGCCAGGGGAGCCTCAGCACTGCCGAGCCAGCTCGGCGTCGAGGGGACGGAATCGGATGCGACACTCGCGCTCATCCGCGAGTCGGTCGAGGCCGGGCTGCAGCTGCAATTCGAGTACCTCAACGCGCGTGGGGAGCGCGAGCGTCGCGAGGTCGATCCGCTGAGGGTCGAATCCGTCGACGCCGACTGGTACCTGCGCGGCTGGGACCACCTTCGTGAGGCCCTGCGCACCTTCCGGCTCGACCGCATCGACCATCCGATGGTCACCGACAAACCGATCAGTCGCCACGCTGCCGATGTACGCCTGCCCGAGCTGCTGTTCGAAGGCTCGGACGACGACCTTGTCGTCACCATCGATGTGACGCCGGCGGCCATGCCGCTGATCGCCGACTACGTGCCGAACGGGTCGACATCCGCGCAGGTGGACGGACTCATCCGGACCACGGTGCGGGTGAGCCACTATCACGGGCTCAAACGTCTCGTCGCGAGCCTGCCCGGTGTCGTCACGGTCATCGCGCCCGAAGAGGCCCGCCGAGTCGTCGCGGACTGGGCGTCGGCAGGCGCGGCGCGCTACGACGAT
Source organism: Actinomycetota bacterium (assembly GCA_040390225.1). Taxonomy (GTDB): domain Bacteria; phylum Actinomycetota; class Actinomycetes; order Actinomycetales; family Microbacteriaceae; genus Lacisediminihabitans. The sequence continues at coordinate 15,800 of JAZJYU010000137.1, forward strand.
GCCGCGGATCAGGAGAACTGATGCCCTGGTGGTCGTGGGTCGTCATCTGGGCCGTGCTGGCCGTCGCACTACTCGCGATGCTCGCGTCGATGGCGTTCCGGCTGTTCCGCAAGGGTGTCGCGGTGCTCGACGAGCTTGGCACGCTCGCGTCGAAGATGGAGATTCTCGAGCAGGAGTCGGAGGAGCTCGGCCGCCAGAGGGAGCAGCTTGCCATCCTCGCCGGCGCCACCTATACGCGTGAGCGGCGGGCGCGGATTCGTGAGGCAGCCATGGAACGGCGGGCCGCACGACATGACGCCCGGATCGCCCGCGCGAAGGCACTCACGAAGGTCGATGCGAGCACCCGCGAATGGTTCAAGGCGCGCTGACAGCCAACACACGTGTCGGGCGGTAAACTGGGCGTACCGCAGTTCCGATTCGAAGGATGGCCAGCCCATGTTCAGTGGATTAACCGGATGGCACCTGCTTGCCCTCCTGGCCATCGTCGTGCTCATCTTCGGCGCGACCAGGCTTCCTGGGCTCGCGAAGGGCCTCGGCCAGTCGATCAAGATCTTCCGCAACGAGATCAAGCCGACGGACGCCGACACCGGCAAGTCCGACAGTGCTGCGAAGCCTGACGCCGAGCCGGACTCGAAGTCCGACAAACCCGCAGCCTGACCGTTGGCTGCCCGCACGAAGCGGGGCGCTAACCGCGAGGGGCGCATGTCCCTCGGGCAGCATCTGCTCGAACTCCGCAAGAGACTGGTGATCTCGGCCATTGCCGTGCTCGTGGTGTCAATCGGCGGCTGGTTCGTGCAGCCCTATGTGCTGAACGCGCTGCGGCAGCCGATCGGTGTGCTCGCCGGCAGTCACCACGCCGCAAACCTCAACTTCACCAACATCAGCGAAGCCTTCGACGTGCGTCTGCAGATCGCGTTCGTGGTCGGCATCGTCGCCTCGAGCCCGATCTGGCTCTACCAGGTGCTCGCGTTCATCGTCCCCGGCCTCACCGGGCGCGAGAAGCGATACACCTTCGGCTTTCTGTTCACCGCAGTGCCGCTCTTCCTGCTCGGCTGCGCGGCGGGCTGGTTCATCTTCCCGCACATCGTCGGCGTCCTCGGCTCATTCGTGCCGGCCCAGGACACGGCGCTGATCGGCGCCCGGGACTACCTCGGTTTCGTTCTTAAGCTGGTGCTCGCGGTGGGCATCGCCTTCGTGCTGCCGGTGTTCCTGGTGCTTCTCAACTTTCTCGGCATCCTCTCGGGCCACACCATCCTGCACAGCTGGCGCTGGGCCATTCTGCTCATCTTCGTGTTCTGCGCCATCGCGACGCCGTCGGCCGACGTCGGCTCGATGTTCATCCTGGCCGTGCCCATGATCATCCTGTATCTGGCGGCCGCGCTGATCGCCAACCTGCACGACCGCGCGGTTGCCCGGCGTATCGACGCGCTCGGCGACGGGCTGGGCGGGCCCGCTGCCGCATGACGACCGAACTGAGCCCCGCGGAGCGATTCGCGGCATCCAAAGTGCGCCGCGGCACGCCGAACCTCGAACGTTTCCGAGCGGGGCTGAAATTCGATCTGGACCCGTTCCAGCTGGGTGCCTGTGCCGCCCTGGAGTCCGGTGACAGCGTTCTGGTCGCCGCACCGACCGGGGCGGGTAAGACGATCGTCGCCGAATTCGCCGTCTTCCTGGCGATGCAGGAGCCGTCGGCGAAGGTGTTCTACACCGCTCCCATGAAGGCGCTCAGCAACCAGAAGTTCCAGGAGTTCGTCGCCGAATACGGCGCGGATGACGTCGGCCTCCTCACCGGCGACACCAACATCAACTCGGGCGCACGCATCGTCGTCATGACGACGGAGGTGCTGCGGAACATGCTCTACGCCGACTCAGACCTGCTGCGTGACCTCTCCTTCGTGATCATGGACGAGGTGCACTACCTGGCCGACCGCTTCCGCGGCGCCGTCTGGGAGGAGGTCATCATCCATCTCCCGCAGACGGTTCGGATGGTGTCGCTGAGCGCGACCGTCTCCAACGCCGAGGAGTTCGGCGACTGGCTGCAGGCGGTCCGCGGCCAGACGACCGTCATCGTGTCGGAGGAGCGTCCAGTGCCGCTGGACCAGCACATCCTGGTCCGCTCCAAGCTGCTCGACCTGTTCGATGCGTCCGGCACCAACCGGGTCAACCCAGAGCTGGTGCAACTGGTGCGCAGTGGGGGAGGGCGCAGTGCGCCAGGCGGCAATCGGCAGCGACGCGGCGGCGGCTATCAGCGCGGTCACGACGAGGGCCGGATGTCGCGCCCTCAGTTGGTCGAACTGCTCGGCGGCCGCAATCTGCTGCCGGCTATCTTCTTCATCTTCAGTCGGGTCGGTTGCGACGCCGCGGTGACCCAGGTGCTGCGGGCCGGTGTGAGGCTCACGACGTCGGAGGAACGCGACGAGATCCGTGCCATCGTCGAGGAGCGCTGTCGCACCATCCTCGACGAGGACCTGGCGGTGCTCGGCTACTGGGAGTGGCTCGACGGCCTGCAGCGCGGTGTCGCCGCCCATCACGCCGGCATGCTGCCCGCCTTCAAGGAGGTGGTGGAGGAGCTGTTCCAGAAGAAGCTGGTGAAGGCGGTGTTCGCCACCGAGACGCTTGCGCTCGGTATCAATATGCCGGCCCGCACCGTCGTGCTGGAGAAGCTCGAGAAGTTCAACGGCGAGGCCAGGGTGCCCATCACACCGGGGGAGTACACGCAGCTGACCGGCCGGGCCGGGCGTCGCGGGATCGACGTCGAAGGCCACTCCGTCATTCAGTGGCAGGACGGGCTCGACCCGCAGGCTGTCGCGTCGCTCGCCTCCCGCCGCACCTACCCGCTCAACTCGAGCTTCAGCCCGACCTACAACATGGCCGTCAATCTGATCGAGCAGTTCAGCCGGGAGCGCGCACGCGACATCCTCGAGTCGTCGTTCGCCCAGTTCCAGGCCGACCGTGCCGTCGTCGACATCGCCCGCAAGGTGCGCACTCAGGAGGAGTCCCTCGCCGGTTACGAGAAGTCGATGACGTGCCACTTGGGCGATTTCAAGCAGTACTCCACCATTCGTCGTGAGCTCACCGACCTCGAACGAAAGGGTGCTGCTCGCGCGGATGCCCAGCCCAGGGCCGAGCGGGACAAGAGGCAGAAGCAGCTGACCGAGCTTCGCAGACGGCTGAAGCAGCATCCCTGCCACTCGTGCCCCGACCGCGAGTCCCACGCGCGCTGGGCGGAGCGCTGGTGGCGTCTGAAGAAGCAGACCGATGAGCTGAGCCAGCAGATCCGCAACCGCACGGGCGCGGTGGCCCGCATCTTCGATCGGGTCACCGACGTTCTGCTGGAACTCGGCTACCTGGTGCGCGACGGCAGCGGCACGGTGACGGCATCGCCGCACGGCCGCATGTTGCGCCGTATCTACGGCGAGCGGGACCTTCTGGTGGCCGAGTGCCTGCGTCGCGGCGTCTGGAACGAGCTCGATCCGGCAGGACTCGCTGCGATGGCGGCCGCGCTGGTTTACGAACCGCGGCGCGATGAGGGACAGCTGTCTGATCGTTACCTGCCGAAGGGCGCGTTCCGGCCGGCGCTGGAGAAGACGACAGACCTCTGGAGCAAGCTGGACGACATCGAGCGCGCGCACAAACTACCCGGAAGCAATCCGATCTCGACCGGGCTGTCGCTGGCCATGAACCGCTGGGCGCAGGGCGCGCCGCTCGACAAGGTGCTTCAGGATGCCGACCTGGCTGCGGGGGACTTCGTGCGAATGACGAAGCAGACCATCGACCTGCTCGATCAGCTCTCTGTGGTCGCCGACGGCAACGTCGGCCGCACCGCCCGTAAGGCACTCGACGCGATCCGGCGCGGCATCGTCGCGTACAGCTCGGTGGCGTGATGCACCCTCGACGCCAGCCGGCGAACCTTCCACTCGCCCTGCTCGCAGCCGCGGTCGCCGGCGCGAGCCTGGCGCTCGCCTTCCCCGACATCGGCTGGTGGCCGCTGGCGTTCCTGGCGCCGGGGCTGATGATGTGGGCGCTGATCGGCCGGCGGCTGTTGAGCTCGCTGCTCGTCGGGCTCGTGGGCGGGTTCGCCTTCTTCGGCCTGCTCATCTTCTGGCTCACCGTGTATCTCGGTCCGGTGCCCTGGCTTGCACTCGCCGTGATGGAGTCGCTCTTCTTCGCTCTCGGCTGCGCCGCGATGGCCCTGGCCTGGCGCGTCGTGCCGCGCATCTGGCCCGGATTCTTCGGCAGGATGATCGCATTGCCCGCAGTGCTCGCCGGACTGTGGACGCTGCGCGAGGCCGTCTTCAGCGTCTGGCCGTACGGCGGCTTCTCCTGGGGCCGACTGGCCTTCTCGCAGTCCGACAGCCCGTTCGCGCCGCTCGTCGCATGGGTGGGAGTCTCGGGGCTGAGCTTCCTGATGGCGTTCCTGTCGGCTGTGATCCTCCAGGCGATCAGGGAGAAATCCTTCGGCTGGGCACCCAGGGGAGTGGCCGCCGCCGCGGTGGCGACGATGCTGCTCGCGTTCCCGCCGTGGCCGACCCAGACCCACGGAAGCATCAGGGTCGCCGCCGCCCAGGGGAATTCCAACTCCGGCCTGCTCGCGCACATCAACCCGGGCGACGCCCTCAACGAACATCTCGAGGCGAGCATTCCGATCATCGGCCAGGACGTGGATGTACTGGTCTGGCCGGAGAACGCCGCCGATATCGACCCCCAGGACAACCCGTACGCGGCGCAGGCGCTCGACTACATCACCGCGGCGACGAAGGCGCCGCTCGTCGCCGGTACGATCACCACCGACAGCAAAGGCCGCGAGTTCAACAGCGTGCTGCTCTGGGAGAACGGCAAGGGGACCGTCGACCAGTACGACAAGATCCACCCGGTGCCATTCGCCGAGTACGTACCGGACCGCGCGTTCTGGTACCCGCTTGCGCCGAGTCTCATCGACATGGTTCCGCGAGGGTACTCCATCGGGCAGCGCAACAATGTCTTCACGATCAAGAACACTGTCGCCGGAATCGCGATCTGCTTCGACATCGTGGATGACGCACTCATCTCGAAGATGATCGACAGCGGCGCCCAGTACATCCTCGCCCCCACCAACAACGCGGACTTCGGGCACAGCGACGAGAGCCAGCAGCAGGTGGCGATCGCGAAGCTGCGGGGCATCGAAACCAGCCGCAGCGTGGTCAACGATTCAACGGTGGGGGTCAGCGCAATGTTCGCGCCCGACGGCACTAAGCTCACCGGTCTCGCCCCGTTCACTCGCGGCGCGATGATCGCTACCATTCCTCTGTCGACCACGATCACGCCGGCGATGGTCATCGGACGCCAGCTCGAGTGGCTGGCCGGCGGTTTCGGGATCGCCGGCCTGGCGCTGGGGCTTCTGCTGCGACGCAGGAGGGGATCGAGCTCGTCGAGATCTCACGAGCGAGTAACCCGTCGGTGAGGTCTCGACAGGCTCGACCCGCTTAACGACGAATCGGGACCCGCGATTCGCGGATCCCGACGGAGTCTGGCGTACTACGCGCCGATCTTGTGCTGTCCCTTGCGTGCCCGGAGGAAGTCGAGCCGCTCCTGCAGGAGCTCCTCGAGTTCAGCCCGCGTGCGGCGCTCAAGCAGCATGTCCCAGTGGGTGCGTGGCACCTTGGTGTCGACCTCTTCCGGCTCGACCTGCCGACCGTCCAGACCGATCAGGCGACCCTCCTGGCCGCTCTTCGGCGACTCCCACACGGTGGGAATCTCCGCATCGGCGGCGAAGGTGACCTCGAAGGTCGACCCGTCCGCTGCCTGGTAGGTACTCTTCTTTCGCGGGGAGAAGGTCACGCCTTCTTCACTCTGAAGGCTCTGGGATCCGAGCCTCATTCCGCGCAAACTGCGATCCGCCATTGTGTGGTCCTCTCTCGCGATGCATTCCCAGTTATAAACCCCGAAGCTGGGCGAATCCTTTCATCGCGGCGGCGTTATCAGAGAGTTCCCAGACTATTTTCGGTTTTCTGCGACTTCTTTCAGCACCGCGAGCCCGATATCGGCTCGGTCGGTGAAGATCCCGTCGACGCCGTGACTGAACAATCGGCGCATCACGCTCGCGTCATTGACCGTCCAGACGTGGATCTCGCAGCCGGCGGCGTGGAAGATACGCACGGTTCGCGGGGTGCAGGTCTGAAGATAGGCGATCCGCTCCGGCACCTGCACGGCGTCGATGTGCTTGAGCACTCGCGCGGCCGCGCGGGCGAGCCCGAGGCGTGCGAAGAAGAAGGCCAGCACGAACGATGGGGCGGATGCCGAGGTCTTGACCCCGGGCATCCGGTGCACCGCTGCCAGCCTTCGTCGCTCATTGAACGAGGTGATCAGCACGCTCGGCACGGCCCCGGCGGCGATGATCGCGTCAGCCGCAGGCGCGGCGGCGGCCAGC
>JAZJYU010000137.1:22215-23158 GCA_040390225.1 Actinomycetota bacterium
AGGTCTGGCCGTCGCCCAGGTCGATCTGCCGGAGTTCGTCCAGCGTCAGGTCCGCGATCTTCGCATCGACGCCGGTGGTACGTTTCAGATCGCCGTCGTGACAGATGACGGCGAAGCCGTCCTTGCTGGCGTGCACGTCGGTCTCGAGGTGGGTGCAGCCGATCGCCGCCGCTTGCTCGAAGGCGAGCATGCTGTTCTCGGGCGCGTCGCGCTGCAGGCCGCGGTGGGCCAGGATGCGAGGGGGAGCGGGCGTGAAGTAGGCAGGAGAGGGCTCCCGGCCATCGTTCGGCCGGTCGCCGTGCTCCGGCCTACTTGGCTTGTGCTGCGCCACCCGCGCTTCTGGTCGTGGTGGACGCTGAAGCCGCGCGTGCCGCGGCCGCGGTACCGGCAGCGGCACCCGCTGACCCGAGGAAGCCCTCGCTGATGCTCTTCACAGCCTCCGTGAGTTCCGAGGGGATGATCCACAGCTTGTTCGACTCGCCCTCGGCGATCTTCGGGAGCATCTGCAGGTACTGGTACGCCAGCAGTTTGGTGTCCGCGTCGCCCTCGTGAATGGCGGCGAACACGGTCGTGATGGCCTTCGCCTCGCCCTCCGCACGCAGGATCTGCGACTTCGCGGAACCCTCCGCCTCGAGGATGGCCGCCTGCCGAGCGCCCTCGGCCTGGAGGATGGCCGCCTGCTTGGTGCCCTCGGCGGTGAGGATGGCGGCGCGCTTGTCGCGCTCCGCGCGCATCTGCTTCTCCATCGAATCCTGGATGGAGAGGGGCGGGTCGATCGCCTTCAGTTCGACGCGTCCCACGCGAATACCCCACTTGCCGGTCGCCTCATCGAGCACCACGCGCAGCTGGCCGTTGATGTTGTCCCGGCTGGTGAGAGCCTGCTCCAGGTTGAGGCCACCGACCACGTTACGCAGTGTGGTCGTCGTGAGCTGCTCCACCGCGC
>JAZJYU010000137.1:23168-29007 GCA_040390225.1 Actinomycetota bacterium
GGTTCGCGATCGTGTTGCCGTAAAGATCGCGGCGGGCATCCGTCACCTGAAAGTAGACGACCGTGTCGATCGACACCACCAGGTTGTCCTCGGTGATCACCGGCTGGGGCGGGAACGAGACGACCTGCTCGCGCATATCGATGAGCGGGCGCACCCTGTCGACGAATGGCGCCAGGATGTTGAGGCCGGGGGAGAGGGTCTTGTGGTACTTGCCGAGTCGCTCGACCACTCCGGCCCGTGCCTGCGGGATGATGCGGATCGATCGGAACAGGATCACCAGCACGAAGATCGCGACGATTATGATGACGATGACGAGAACGATCTGGCCGAACAATGAGCCAGTCATGCGGTTGTCCTTTCAGCGGGGATGACCACAGCGGTCGCCCCATCGATTGCGGTGACGACGACGCGTGCGCCGGTCTTCACGGTTGTGGCATCTGTGAGGCCGGAGAGCTTCGCCGTCCAGGTCTCGCCGTTGGCGAGCTTCACGTGGCCCTGGCCCTCGATGAAAGGCGTCGTCACGGTGCCGGCGAGCCCGAGCAGCGCCTCGACGTTGGTCGGGGTGTTATCGGCGCCGCGACGGAGCGCGCGTTTCAGCGCCGGCCGCACGAAGAAGATGAGCACCAGCGAAAGTACCGCGGCGATGAGCACCTGTGCCCACCATGGCAGCTGGAACAGGTCGGCGATCAGGCCGCCGGCGCTGCCGATCGCGATCATCAGGAAGATGAAGTCGACCGACAGCACTTCGACGATCACGAAGATCAGGATGAGGGCGGCCCAGACGATCCAGCCATACGACACAAAGAACTCGGCCATGATGTGCGGTTCTCCTCCGTCGGAACAGCTATGAAACTATCACCTGCGACTGTGCAGTCACAGGGTATTGGTATTCTCGGATGCCGGGCTACACGGCCCCGAACGTCATCAACAGGAGCGTGCTCGTGACCAGTCCTCTCGCCCCCGGATCGCTCGATGGTCTGCGCGCCCTCGTCACCGGGTCTTCCCGCGGAATCGGTGCGGACACCGTCAGTTACTTCGCCGAGGCCGGGGCAAGCGTGGTCGTCAACTACCGCAACAAGGAGGCGCGGGCGCAGAAGCTCGTGGACAAGCTGGTGGCGGACGGCGGCTCCGCCGTTGCCATCGGTGCGGACCTGACCGACCCGGCGTCGGTCGACGCCATGTTCCAGAAGATCCAGGACACGCTCGGCGGACTCGACATCCTGGTCATGAACGCGTCGGGAGGCATGGAGTCCGGCATGGCTGAGGACTACGCCACCCAGCTCAATCGTGACGCCCAGGTGGCGCTGCTGAACTCGGCGATCCCGTTGCTGCAGCCCGGGTCGCGCGTCGTGTTCGTCACCAGCCATCAGGCCCACTTCATCCACACGACGCCCACAATGCCCGAGTACCTGCCGGTGGCGTTGAGCAAGCGGGCCGGCGAGGATGCCCTGCGCGCCATGATCCCCGTGCTCGATTCCGCGGGCATCGGCTTCGTCGTCGTCTCGGGGGACATGATCGAGGGAACCATCACGGCTACGCTGCTCGAGCGCGCGAACCCCGGTGCGATCTCGTCGCGCAAAGAGGCGGCGGGCAAGCTCTACAACGTCGCGGAGTTCGCGGCAGAGGTCGCGCTGGCGGCCGTCGACCCGATCCCGGCCGACCATACCCGGCTGGTCGGCGACGTGAGCGGCTTTGCCCAATAGGCCGGGGCTTCGGCGCACGTCGCGAATCCTGTTGTACGACCGGGACGGGCACCTGCTCCTGTTCCTCACCAAGGCTCCCGACACGAGCGGGGTGGCGCGCTGGCTGACGCCGGGCGGGGGAGTGGACGCCGGGGAGACCCACGACCAGGCTGCAGTCCGCGAACTGTTCGAGGAGACCGGCCTCGCCGTCGATGACCTGGGCGCGCCGGTCTGGTCGCACGATTTCGAGGTGATGTGGGATTCCGCCGACCACTCGGCCGGGCACGCCGAGTTCTACCGGCTCGTCGTTGACCGTTTCGAGCCGTCGGACGCACACTGGACCGAGGACGAGAAGGTCGACGTGCTGGCGCACCGCTGGTGGTCGCCCCACGATCTGCTGACCACATCCGAGCCATACGAACCGAGTGAGCTGCCCCAGCTCGCCGTGAAGGAGAAACCATGACCGTCGACCTGCCCGTGTTCGAGATCACCGATCTGGAGGGACTCACCGGGCTGGATGTCGACCACTTCGACAATGAGGCAGCCGTGATACTGGGGATTCTCGGCGTCGAGGTGATTCGTGAGCGCAACGCGAACCTGTGCGTGCAGGTGGTCGTCGGCGAGGACGTCGCGTTCCGTGCGAACCTGGGGACCACGGGCTCGAAGAACGACGAATGGCTCGCGGGCAAAGCAGCGGTCGCGCGCCATTTCTCAGAGCCATCGCTGCTTGTCAAGCGGCGCCAGGAGGCGGCCGGCACGACGCTCGAGCAGCAGGGCCTGGACTTCGAAACCTATCGTGCACACGGTGGATCGTTCCCCATCCGCGTGGGGGGCGACGTCGTCGGCACCATCACGATGTCCGGGGAACCGGACGTCGTCGACCACGCGGCGGTCGCCGAGACGGTTCGGCGTTACCTCGGGCGCTGACGCCGCCTGCTGAACGGCCCTGGGTGCTCTTTACTTCGTGAACAGGCCGAACAGCCCGAAGCCCGGGTTGATCGCCGCACCGACCGCCGCAATGCCGTACACGACCTCGACGACGGCGAACAGGGCGAGTAGGGCGAGGCCGACGTAGAGAACCAGTCCGAAGAAAGCTGACATGGCTCCAGTATCCCTCACGACCGGCCTCCCTCGATATCGTGCGGTGACTCGCATCCGCACCCGATGCAGAAGTTGTTGCGCAGCGACTGCTCGAGTCCGCAGATTCTGCAGGTCGACGTGCCGACCAGACGCTCCGCCGGCTCGGCGTCGATCGTGGCCGCGGGGGACAGCACCTGAACGAACGCGTCGGGGTGGATCGCGAGTTCGTAGTGCTCCTCCGGCTCCTCGACCGTGAGCCTCACCGCTCTGCCGATCTCGCGCGCGACCCGGGAGCAGCGCGCGATCACTCCGGAGCGCAGCCGTTCGACCGATTCCGCACCGATCGGGTGGGAGGTGCCGTTCACCGTGAGCTCCCCGGTGAGGTTCTCCCGGATGAGCACGGTGATCACCGGAAACCGCGGCACCAGGTCTTCCATCAGTCACTCACCGTGAGAGCAGCCGTCGTGGCGTGGAAGTCGATGTGCTGATGGGTGCAGTCGTCGGGAAAGCGCGAGATGTTGGCCAGCGCAACTGCCGGCTGATCGTGCTGCGCCCTGCACTGCGACTGCCCGGCGACCGTGCCCCGCGGAACGACGGCGTCGAGAAAGCGCAGCAGCGCCACGTCCGCCGTGCTGTAACCGTTCACGGGTTCGCCGGCGATACTCACGAAGTCGACTGCGAGATCGGGCGCCGCACAGTGCGCCGATCCCGGGCAGTCGAGCGACATCCCGGCACAGGGCCGCCCTAGGTCGCTGACTCCGACGCTCGCGAAACGCTGGAGCGCAAGCACGATCACCTGCAGCACCCGTACGTCGATGCTGCACTGCCTGGATGCCGTCCCGGCGGCCATAGGGGCGATCTCGTCGGCGATCATCTCGGGCCTCGTGTCCCGGAATGTACCGTCGCCGTACGCCGTGATCAGGGTCGTCGCGAGCTCCTTCGGGTCCGAAGAGACGGTGCACCGGACATTTTGTCCGGCTCCGCAGAACACGACCGCGTCCGAGCCGCCGAGAATGACGGTGACGAAGAGCGGAATGGCAACGAACACACCGATCACCGTGACGATCACCAGCAGCGACCGCATGCGACCACCTCCGGCAAAGTTACTAACAGCACTGACGTGAGTTATGCACCAAAACGTGGTGTAGTTAGTGATAGTAGAACACCGAGACGAAATGGGGAACAGCGCATGGTGCAGGCCGACCACCCTTGGCTTGCGATTGCGCCTGCTGCGCCGGCCCGGCCATCCGGCCCGCACGACGTGCTCACCGGTCCCGCAGAGCCGCAGCCGGGGGTGGCGGTGCCGGATGCGGCCGACCGTCTTCCGCGGCGCACCATCAGCCGGGTTGCGCCGCTGTGGTGGGTCGGGGCGCACGGCGGTGCGGGGGAGACGGTGCTGAGCCGACTGGTCGCGGAGTCGCAGGCAGCAGAGCATTGCTGGCCTCAGCATCCCGAGATGACGACCAACGTCGTGCTCGTGGCGCGAACGGATGCCGCGGGTCTGCGTGCAGCACAGCGTGCAGCCGCGGACTGGGCATCCGGCTCCGTCTCCGGCGTGCGGCTGCTCGGCCTCATGGTGGTCGCGGATGCCCCTGGCCGCCTTCCGCACACATTGCGGTCACTCGTTCGCCTGGTCGGCGGCGGAGTGCCGAGGGTGTGGCACATGCCGTGGGTCGAGTGCTGGCGTCTCGGTGAGCCGGTCGAGCTCGCGTCGGCACCCGTTCGTGTACGCGCGACGATCAACGACCTTAACCGCCACAGCGTGATCGCCTACTGAGGGGATGTCAACGTGTTTCTAATCCACCTGCACGAATGGGCTGCCGCTGTGCCCGCGATCGACCTTCCGGACCCTCAGCCGAAGGCGCCGCCCGGGGCCTCTGCAGGAATTACGGCGATTCTCGCGTTCGCGAAGTGGGCCTGCCTTATTGTGGCCGTGGTCGCGCTGGTAGCTTTCGGGGGTCGTCTGGCCTGGGAGATGTCCAACCGCAGCCGCGGTGTCGAGGTGCACGCCGGCGGGCTCGCTTTCATCCTCATCGGCATCGTCATCATCAGCGCGTCGACATCCATCGTCAGCTTCATCTACAGCGCGTAGTGCGATCGTGTCCGAATCCAACGGTGGGGGAACTCGGAGCACCTCCGGCCTCGTCGCGGCGCTGCTTGTCGCCGGCGTGGTCGTGGCCTGCCTTGTGGTGGCGCTGATTGGCAGCTTCTCCGGCACTCGCGGCCCGGTGTCGGTACCGAGCACAGTGCGACCATCCTCCACGAGCGGTCCTTCCAGTGTCTGCGGTCTACCGGGCCTCGACGCGAAGAGTTCCCTCGTGACAGCGCCGTCCACGTCGTGGACCCTGGTCGGATTGATGGCGGCGCCGACAGACCGCGGCGGAAGCGGCCCCGGCATCGTCGAACGCGACGGGTTTCGCAGTTGCTATGCGCACACCGCGGCCGGCGCGCTCTTCGCGGTCGCCAATTACACAGCGCTGGACACCGACCCACGGCTCGCCCCGCAGATACCATCGAAACTTCTGGCGCCGGGGAGCGGACGCGACGCCCAGCTGGATGCCGGCGCGCCAGGCACCGGGGCGAACTATCGCTTTCAGATCTCCGGTTTCGCAATTCGCGCCTACACCCGAGAGCGGGCGGTCGTGGATCTCGCGGCGACCTCCTCCGACGGCCGGCTGCTGAGCCTTCCTGTCGAGATCGTGTGGTCTGGTGGAGACTGGAAGATCGTCACGCTGCCGAGCGGGGTCCTGCCGTACACGGCCGCCACGCTGAAGAATCTCGCTGGATACATCCCATGGTCAGGGGCCTGATGAGCTGCGCTGATCCCATCACCTGCTACGCCGCAAGCGAGGCGTCGAGTTCCGGGCAGGATGCCCTGGGCGAGTTCGTGCAGAGTGTGCTCGACGCCCTGCACACCGCGATGAAGGGTCTCGGCACGCTCTGGTCGGCGGTGCCGTCACCCACGCTGCAGGGCAAGGGCTCGCACGGTGGTGCACCGACCGGGGCCGCTGCGCACGCGTTCACCGGGGGAGCGAACACGATTCTCGGCTACGTGCTCTGGGTGTCTCTGCTCATCT
>JAZJYU010000138.1:0-13927 GCA_040390225.1 Actinomycetota bacterium
CCAGTCGATCGAGGCACGATCCAGCCAGCGCAGGTCGATGAGCTCCCCGTCGATGCCGGTCTGCTCGATCGCCTCCAGGGAGTGGTGGACCATCGAGAGGTAGCTGATGACGGTGACATCGGCTCCTTCACGGCGGACCGCCGCCGTGCCCGGCGGAATAATGTAGTCGAGGTCGACCCCCTCGGGAAGGCGGTCCCCGCGTGCGTACAGGTCGACGTGCTCGATGACGAGCACCGGATCCTGCAGCGCCAGGGCCGCGTTCACCAGGCCGACGTAGTCCGCGGCGGTGGACGGCGCCACGATCCGCCATCCTGCGGCCGTCGCGAAGATGCCCGCCGGATCCATCAGGTGCTGCGAGCCGTAGCCGGACCCCATCGCCACCTTCGTACGCAGCACGAGCGGCATATCGTTATCGCCCCCGAACATGTGCCGGGCCTTGCCGATCTGATTGAAGACCTGATCGGCCGCGACCCACAGGAAGTCCGGGTACATGAACTCCACGACCGGCCGGAACCGCCCGTCGAGAGCGAGTCCTCCGCCGAGGCCCGCGAAGGCGTTCTCGCTGATCGGGGTGCCGAGCACGCGCTCCGGCCCGTACTTCTTGGCGAGACCCTTGGTCGCCCCGTTCGTCCCGCCGTTCAGGCGGTGCACGTCCTCCCCGAGCACGATGATGCGCGGGTCGGCGTCCATGCGGCGGTCCATCGTCTCGGCCACGGCGTCCACGAACTTGATGTCGCGCCAGGCGCCGGTGTGGGTGAGCGGCTCGAACACGGGCAGGGCGTCCAGCTCGTGGGCGTCGCTGCGGATGCCAACGTCGACGAAACCGGGATCGGGCCACAGTTCGGGGCGGATGCGGCGCTTGGTCGGGTCATCCGGGTCGGTTTCGACCAGGGTCGCCACTGCGATGGTCATGGCCGCCTGCGCCTGCGCGCGCACGGACTCGACACCGGCCGCGTCGATCAGCCCGAGCTTGGTCATCTCGCGGGCGACCTTGACGAGCGGGTCGCGGTCGCGCCAGGCGGCCTCCTCGTCCTTGGTGCGATAGCCGAAAGCGCTGCCCGGGTATGGACCGTTCTGGTGGAAGAAGCGGTAGACCTCGGCCTCGATGATGGCGGACCCCGCCCCGCTGCGCAGCCGTTCGGCCGCCTCCTCGGTGGCCAGATGGACGGCCAGCGGATCCATGCCGTCGACCTTCCAGCCCGGAAGGCTGAAGCCCTGCCCGCGCACCGACAGCCGGGTGTCGGCCGTGACCTCCTCCACGTGGGTGGAGACCGCGTAGAGATTGTTCTCAACGAAGAAGAGGAGCGGGAGTCTCCAGGCCGATGCGAGGTTCATCGACTCGAGGACGGAACCGATCTGGCTCGAACCGTCGCCGTAATAGCTGATGGTCAGGTCGGTCGACGACGGATCGGCACCACCCTCCGCCGCACCGTGCTTCTGGGCGAAGGCGTTGCCCGCGCCGAACGGCACGCCGCCGCCGACGATCGCGTTGGTGCCGAGCGCGCCGGCCTCAAGCCACTGCAGGTGCATCGAGCCGCCGCGGCCACCGGAGAAACCCTGCGACAGCCCGAGGATCTCCGCCAGCGTGCGCTGCAGCAGCGCCTGCACCTCGTGCGGGACCAGCGCGGTGAGGTCACTCGTGCCGCCGGTGACATGGGTGAGCGCCTTGGCGAGGAACTGATGATGACCGCGGTGCGATCCGGTGACCCCGTCGGTGCTGCGCAGGCCGATGATCGACCCGACCGCACCGCCCTCCTGGCCGATGCTGGAGTGCGCGGGGCCGTGCACGAGGCCCTCCCCGGCGAGTTCGAGCACGGACTCCTCGAAGGCGCGGATGAGATGGAGCTGGCCGAGCATCGCCGCCAGCAGGGCGGGGTCGGCATCCTTCCAGTCCTGCGCGGTGGTCGAGAGTTCGACCCACTCGGTCCCGGTGTCCAAACGACGTCGTTTCGGCATGCTGCTCTTTCCAGATCGGGAGCGCGCCACGATGTGCGATGCCCGCGTTGTACGGAAGGTTAGCCCCGATTGAATCCAATCTCAACCAAAATGCCCAAAATTGACTGGTGTAGAATCCAGATAAGCGCAATGATGTATCCAATACGTTCGACGACAGAGAGGTCGCTCATGGGCATGCCCGGGCTGCGCGGCATCGACCACATCGGCATCACGGTCCCAGACCTCGACGAGGCGGAGCGGTTCCTGGTCGACGTGCTCGGCGCTCAGCACATCTATTCGCTCGGCGCAAAGCAATCCGACGACGACTGGATGGCCGTGCACCTCGGCGTCGACCCGCGCACCGTGATCCGTGAGATCCGTTTCTACCGGCTGGCCAACGGCTCCAACATCGAGACCTTCAAGTACGAACCGGGCGGGGCCGACATCATGCAGCGGCCGCAGCCGCGCAACAGCGACATCGGCGGTCACCACCTGGCCCTGTACGTCGACGACATGGATGCCGCGCTCGAGCACCTGCGCGCGCACGGCATCGAGCCGATGGGCGAGCCCACAGAGAGCGCCGGGCCTGCCGCGGGCCAGCGGTGGGAGTACTTTCGTAGTCCGTGGGGCATGCAGTTCGAACTGGTGAGCTACCCCGGCGGCAAGGCGTACGAGAAGGAGGCCGCAGTGAGACTCTGGCATCCCGCCCGGCCCGCCGAATGAGCGCCGCATCGGGCACCGTGGAGGGGGTCGCCCCCGAACCGCCCACCCACGGTGCCGCTGGAGCGCGTATCGCCGCTGAGCTGCGCGAGGCGATTCTGATCGGCGAGCATGCGCCGGGAACGCGCATCCGCCAGGAAGACCTGGCGGGCCGTCACGGGGCGAGCCGCCTGCCGGTGCGCGAGGCGCTCCGGATGCTCGAGGCCGAGGGCCTGGTCACCCTCGTGGCGAACACCGGGGCCTGGGTGTCCCGACTGAGCCTGGCCGAGTGCGAGGAGATGTACCAGATCCGCGAGCGCATCGAGCCGCTGTTGCTGCGTTTGAACGTGCCGCTGATGAGCGAGGCCGACATCGATTCTCTCGAGCTGCTCGCGGATGCCATGGAGCGGTCCGAAGACGTCGAGCAGTTCCTGCGCCTCGACCGCGAGTTCCACCTCTCGTGCTACACCGCCGCCGAGACGAGCGTGCTGGGCGACATGGTGCTCAACCTGTGGAACCGCACCCAGCACTATCGCCGCGCGTTCACGCGGGTCTTCCGCTCGGAGGGTGACCGCAGCGTGCACCACGAGCACCACCTGCTGGTCTCGGCGATCCGTCGCCGGGACGCCGACGAAGCGGAGCGCGTGCTCGCCGGGCACATCCGGCGCACGCGACTCGAACTGACACGCCATCCCGCCGTCTTCGAGAATTGAACAGAGAGTAACGAGGAGTATCACCATGGCCATCGCCACCATCAACCCCGCCACCGGCGAGACCGTCAGGGAATTCCCCGCGGACGACGCGACCACCATCGACCGTAAGATCGGCGAGGCGGAGGCGGCCTTCCAGGCGCTGAAGTCGACCACCTTCGCCCAACGGGCGGAGTGGATGCGGGCTGCCGCGCAGCTGATCGAGGAGGAGGCGGACGCTACGGCGCGCATCCTGGTGCTGGAGATGGGCAAGCCGCTGCCCCAGGCGAAGGCGGAGGTGCTCAAGTGCGCCAAGAACCTCCGCTTCTACGCCGACCATGCCGAGGGCTTCCTGGCGGATGAGCCGCTGAGCAACCCGGCCGACGTCGGCGCCTCCCGCGCATACGCGGTCTACCAGCCGCTCGGCGTCGTGCTCGCGGTGATGCCGTGGAACTACGCGCTGTGGCAGGTGATCCGGTTCGCGGCCCCCGCCCTGATGGCGGGCAATACCGGCGTGCTCAAGCACGCCTCGAACGTGCCGCAGGCTGCCATGTACCTCGACACGATCTTCGAGCGCGGCGGTTTTCCGGTCGGCTCGTTCCGGGCCCTGATGATCGGCTCGCGCGAGGTCAAGGCTGTCATCGAGGATCGCCGGGTGAAGGCCGTGACGCTCACGGGTTCTGAGGGCGCGGGCCGTTCCGTCGCCGCGATCGCCGGCGAGCAGATCAAGAAGAGCGTGATGGAGCTGGGCGGCTCCGACCCGTTCATCGTGATGCCCAGTGCCGACCTCGAAGCCGCTGCGACCACTGCCGTGAAGGCGCGCGTGCAGAACAACGGCCAGTCCTGCATCGCTGCCAAGCGCTTCCTGGTGCACGCCGACATCTACGACACGTTCGCCAGGCTCTTCGCCGAGAAGATGTCGGCCCTGGTGGTCGGGGATCCGATGGATGAGAAGACGGATGTCGGACCCATCGCCACCGAGTCCGGCCGCTCCGATCTGGCCGAGCTCGTCGATGACGCGATCGCCAAGGGTGCGACGGTGCTGGCCGGCGGTGGCGCGGTGGACGGTCCGGGCTGGTTCTACCAGCCGACCCTGCTGACCGACCTCACCGACGACATGCGGATCATCCTGGAGGAGACCTTCGGGCCGGTGGCATCCCTCTACCGGGTCGCAGACCGCGCCGAGGCGATCCGGATCGCGAACCAGACCACCTTCGGTCTCAGTTCGGCAGTCTGGACGACCGACGCCGACGAGGAGGCCGCGTTCATCCGCGAACTGGATGCCGGCGCCGTCTTCATCAACGGCATGACCGTCTCCTACCCGGAGCTGCCGTTCGGAGGCGTCAAGGATTCCGGCTTCGGGCGGGAGCTCGCCGCCGAGGGCATCCGCGAGTTCTGCAACGTCAAGACGGTCTGGAAAGCCTGATGGCCGAGATCGGCTTCATCGGGCTCGGTACGATGGGCTCCGCCATGGCGCGACGCCTGGTCGATGCCGGCCACACCGTACGGGTCTGGAACCGCACCCCGGCGGCGGCCGCCCCGCTGCTCGCGGCCGGAGCAGTCGCGGCAGACTCGCCCGCACAGGCGCTGGAGACCGGGCTCGCCTTCTCGATGCTCGCCAACGACGAGGCGGCCGATGCGGTCTTCGACGAGGCGGCGCTGGCCGGCGCGAGCGGCGCCCTGCACGTCAACATGGCCTCGGTCAGCCCCGAACTGGCCCGGCGCCTCGCCGACCGGCACGCCGCGGCCGGCGTCGGCTACATCGCTGCCCCCGTTCTGGGCAGGGTGAACCTCGCCGCCGAAGGCAAGCTCAACATCCTGGCAGGCGGCCCGAGCGCCGACCTCGACCGGCTCGTCGAGTACTTCGACCTGCTTGCTGTGCGCACCTGGCGCATCGGCGACGAGCCCGCACAGGCGAACCTGGTCAAGATCGCGGTGAATTTCACCATCATCCACGCGATGGAGGCGCTCGGCGAGTCGATCGCGATCGTGGAGAACCACGGCGTCGGCGCCGAGCAGTTCGTCGAGCTGCTGACCAGCACGCTCTTCGGCGGCATCTCGTACACGGTCTACGGCGACATCATCGCCCACCGCCGCTACGAGCCGGCCGGGTTCACCGCGACCCTGGGACTCAAAGACCTCGGCCTGGCCGAGACGGCTGCCGCGCAGGTGGGCGTGACGCTGCCGACGGGTCCGGCGCTTCGCCGGGTGTTCGAGCAGACACTGGCGAAGCCGGGCGGCGAGAAGCTGGACTGGTCGGCGATCGCAGAGATCGCGAGGACGACGACGCCCTAGGCCCGCTCGCGGTACAGGGGGATGTCGATCGGCGGTTGGGGGATGAAGCCCCCGTGCTTGTCCATCTCCTCGTAGAGGTAGTCGTGCGACGCTTGAATCTTGCGCAGCGCCTCCGGCACGTCGATGTGCACGAGTTCTCCGTGGCGCTTCACGATCCGTCCGTCGATCAGCACGGTATCGACATTGCTCGCGTTGGCCTGCGAGATGATGGCGCCGCCCGGCTCGCGCCGGTTCCAGCCCGCGGTGCTGATGCCGCGCATGTCGAGCAGCACGATGTCCGCGCGCTTGCCGGGCGTGAGCGAGCCGGCGACATCGGCCACCCCCGCGGCCTTCGCCCCGTTGATGGTGAGCCAGCGGAGCGCGTCGGCAGTCTTCCACTTCATCACCTGCGGCGCGACCATCCGCCGGTAGCCCGGCTCGTCATCGCGCCAGCGTGTGGCCTGGAGCACCAACCGCCCGTGCGAGATCATGTCGTGGCTGTCGCCGCTCACGCAGTCGATCCCGAGGCTCGGCCCGGGCGTGTACTTCGTAGCCTCGCGGATGGCCGGGAAGCCCATGCCCATCTGCATCTCCGTCTCGGCGCACACCGACACCATGGTGCCGGTGTCGCGCAGCAGCTCCCACTCGTGTTCGGTGTTGAAGGTGCAGTGCACCAGCAGCAGGTCGTCGCCGAGGAGGCCGTGCGCGTGCAGCTGCTCGACGTCCTGGAACAGCTGTCGCACCAGCACCTGGTTGGCATGCTGGGTGATCCGGGCGCCGAGCTCCCGGGCCAGTGCGAATTCGCGCACCACTTCGGCGGGGGGCGTGATGGCGAACTCCTGCGGGGCCATCCCGAAGCGCAGCGGCTGGCTCTCGCTGCGGAAGTACGTCTCACGGATCTCCCGCGCGAGCGATGCACGGGTCTCGTAGTCGGCCGGGTCGCCCTCGGCGCCCGAGCCGCCCTTGCTCTCCGCCCAAGTATTGGTGGTGATGGGCGTCATCCCGTGGCCGTACAGACCGCGCACGCCGGCGTCGAGCAGCCCCTGCACGGCGGAGTGCGCGTGGTCGGGCGTCAGGATGTTGTGGCAGTAGTCGACGATCGACGTCACCCCGTTGTTGATCGCGTCGAGGGCGCCGAGATAGTTGCCTGCGTACATGTCCTCGGGCCGCATCCGCTCGGCGAGCTGCAGCCGGATCCCGCGGAGATAGTCGGGAATGTTGCCATCCGCGAGGATGCCGCGCACCGGCGTCTGCCAGGTGTGCAGGTGGGTGTCGACCATCCCGGGCATCGCGATCATGCCGGAGGCGTCGATGCGCTCGGCGTCGGCCTGCAGCCCCGGCTCGATGGCCACGATCCCGCCGTCCTCGATCAGGATGTTCGCGTGCTCGAAGTCACCGAGCGCGGGATCGACGGTGACGACCGCGGCGTTCTCGATGAGCAGCCTGCTCATCGCGCACCCGCCGTTGCCGTCAGGCCCGCGCCGACCAGCAGGTCGACGTTCTCCGGCCTCGCCTCGAGTTCGCCCCGTTCGATGCGGTGGGCGATCTCGACGGTGAGCTCGTTGAACGGTGCAGAGCCGCCGAGTTTCGCCTGCTCGTCGACGACGAGGCCGTTGACCTCATCGACTTCGCTGTGACGGCCCTTGTCCCAGTCCTGCAGCACCGTGGTGCGGGTATCCGGCCGCGAGAACTGGGTGAGCACGTCGTCGAGCAGCTGGGTGACGAAGCGATCAGGGTCGCTGAGGTCGAGGGAGTCGTTGCCGAAGATCGGCACCATCCGGTTGCCGGTGGAGATCGCCGTGTGCACCGCCTCACGGCAGGCCTCCAGCATGAATTCGTGCATCCCGGGCACCCGAACGGCATCCGACAGCGGCAGGTTCAGGATTGCCGAGGGCACCAGTTCGCCGGCGTTCACGACGAGCTTCATCCACTTGGAGGAGCGGATGTCGTCGGTCACCTGGACGGTGCCGGCGGTGCGCAGGATCTCGGCCGCTTCCTCGGCGCGTGCCTGGGAGACCGGGCTCAGCCCCCCGAGGGCGAACCAGGAGTCCTTCTGCGCGTTCTGGCGGTTCACGATGCCCGGCTCGTACATGTTGCTGGCCATCTCGATGACGCTGCCGATCGTGCGGTCGGGGCCGACGACGTCGGCGACCGTGTCGACGGTCATGCCGTTCTGCAGGCCGATGACTACTCCATCGGCGGCCAGGTACGGCCTGATGAGCTCGACGCTCCAGCGCGTGTCGTAGGCCTTCACCAGGGTGAAGACCATGTCGAACTTCTCACGGAGCGTCGCCACCTCGCAGAGGTGGATGACGTGCACCGGCGTGAGGATGCTCTCTTCGGGCAGGTTGACGCGCAGGCCGTTGGCGCGCATCGCCTCGACGTGCGCGGGCCACTGCTCGATGAAGGTGACGTCGTAGCCGGCACGGACGAAGTCGACGCCCACTCCGGAACCCTGGGCTCCCGATCCGAGCACCGCGATCTTCCTGGCCATGATTCCTCATTCCTCGGTCGACCGGCGAGGGGCGCGATCCTCGTGGTCGACACGAGGAGGCCTGCGACGCCGGCGTTGGCGTGTATAGTCACACTTTACTAGCGAGCCGGCCAGGTGGGAAGAGCCGCGCTCGGCCTCGCGTATCATGGCGGCGCGAGCATGATTGGGGAGCGCGGATGATCGACGTCGAGATCGGCCCGCGGCTGCTCGCCGCCCGGCGTAAGGCAGGCTTCACCGTGCGCTCCCTCGCCGCCGAGATCGGGGTCTCCGCCGCCTTGATCTCCCAGATCGAGACCGGCAGGACGCAGCCCTCGGTGACCACGCTGTACGCGCTGGTCGAGCGGCTGGGCGTCTCGCTCGACTGGCTGATCGGGCTGACTCCGGCCGGGCGCGTCGCGGGCGAACCGCTCGCCGATGCGCCGGTCGTGCGGCGGGCGGATGCGCACCCGGTACTGCAGATCGCGAACGGCGTGCGCTGGGAGCTGGTGTCATCCTCCGCCGAGGGGGCGGCCGAGGCCGTGCTCGTCACTTATGAACCGGGTGCCGCGAGTTCCCCCGACGGCGAGCGCAGCGCCCACGTGGGGATCGAGAGTGCGTACCTGATCGAGGGAACGCTCACCATTCAGCTCGACGACGAGCAGTTCGAGGTGCGCACGGGCGACTCGCTCGTGTTCGACTCGCAACGCCCGCACCGCTACATCAACGAGTCGGCCGCCACCGTTCGCGGCGTCTGGATCACGACCGGCGCGTCGCACCTGCCCTGACCGCCGAACGTCCCATGAGCGCCATGCTCGGGGCTGTTGGCCTCGGCACCAGCGCCCTCAGTGCCGGTGGCCGTGCACGAACCACACGCCGGTGAACTGCCCGTCGCCGATGTTGCGGAGCACATGCGGGATCATGGAATCGAAGCCAAGCGACTCGCCGCTATGCAGTGTGAAGATCTCGCCGCCGACGGTGACCTCGAGCGTGCCGTCGAGCACATACCCGTACTCGTAGCCGTCGTGCCCGACCAGGTCGCCGCCCGCTGTCGACGTGGCGCCCGGTGCGTAGACGATCTTCATGAAGGTGACGTCCTGCTCGGGCGTCGCCGCCAGCCGCTCCCACACGACGCCGTCGGCCATGTCCAGGTGCGGTCGGTGCGAGGGATGCACGACGGAGACCCGGTTGGAGTACTCGGACGGGTGCCAGGCGTTCGTCGGGTTCTTGTCGCCGTCCGGACCCCAGCCCTCGACCAGCGCCGTGGGCGGCTGGGACTCGTCCACGAACAGCTCGTCGGCCGAGACGCCCAGGAGTCGAGAGAAGGTGTACAGCGTCGCGACCGAGGGCTGCGACTTGCCGTTCTCGATCTGCGAAACGAACGACGGCGAGACCTCGGCCTGCCGTGCCAGTTCGCGGAGGGTGAGGCCGGCTTTGAGCCGCTTCTCCTTCAGCCGCGACCCCAGGTTGTCCATCAAGATCTCGCTAACCTCGTTCATCGGCGTGGGACGGTGGCCCGCCACGGTGTCACCGGTGTTAAGTGGCGCTGCAATCCGACCGGGACCGTGAGGCGATTGTGTACAAGACTACCGAAACGAGCGAGTCTCACCGCGTCATCCCCGGCTCGGGTCGAACAGCACCTTACCCTCGAGCCGCCCGGTCGCCAGCCGCTCGAGCTGCTCGGCGATGTCTTCAAGCGGATGAACGGAATCGAGCAGCTCGTGTGCGAGCCCGGTCGTGGCCAGCAGCTCAAGCGCGGGCGCGAGATCCTCGCCGAAGACGTGCGCATTGGTGGTGCGGAGAGTGACCTCGTGCAGCACGACCGCCGCCAGATCGATCTCGGGGTGACGGGCCGGCAGCCCGACCTGCAGAATCGTGCCTCCTGCCCGCACCATGCGGATCGCGTTGGCCAGCTGGTCGGGGGCGCCGCTGGCCTCGATGACCACGTCGGCGCCGCGCGGATGCACCGCCGCGAGCACGTCGGCCACCGTATCGTGACCGGCCGGGATGATGCGGGCGGCGCCGAGCCGGAGCGCACGATCGAGTTTCGGCCCCGGGAAATCCACAACGGTCACGTCGATGTCGCCGAACGCGAGCAGTGCGGCGAGCACGAAGGTGCCGATGGCGCCGGCGCTGATGAGCACCACCCTGTCGCCGGGCTGCGCACCCGAGCGCCGGGCCGCGTGGAAGCCCACGGCAAGCGGTTGAGAAAGGCCCGCAGCGTCGAGCGCCATCCCGGCCGGAATCGGCGCGAGCTGCTTCTCGGCGGCCGAGATGAACTCCGCCATCCCGCCGTCGACATTGAGACCGTAGGTCGTGTAGTTCCAGCAGAGGTTGGTGCGGCCCTCGAGGCAGCGCGGGCACTCGCCGCACCAGACACCGGCTCCCGCCGCCACCCGGTCACCGACCTCGAACCGGCTCCCCGGCCCGGTCTCGACCACCTCGCCGATGAACTCGTGTCCGAGGATCAGTGGTCCGACGTGACCGCTCACCGGATGAGGAGCACCCCCCACCGGGAACAGATGCGGTCCAGATCGCCACTCGGTGGCATCCGTTCCGCACATGCCGCTGCGCAGCACACGCAAGAGCACCTCGCCCCCGCCGCGTGCCGGAACCGGCCGGTCCTCTATCCGGACATCGTGATCACCGTAGTAGACCGCCGCCTTCATCGCCGCCGCCCCCGTCTGGCGCTCGTCGCCGGGCGCCTAGGCGCCCGGCTCCCCACGGCCGGCGGGCGTGTTGAGATGCGACTGCGCGCTACGCAGAGTCGGGAGCGGGCCGTCGATCGTGAAGAACCGCTGCCCCGCGACCAGGAGGTCCTCAGCGGGGAACTTGGTCACCACCTCGCAGCCGGTCGCGGTGACGACGAGCTCCTCCTCGATGCGGGCCGCGCCGATGCCGTCCGCCGACGGCCAGTAGGTCTCGAGGGCGAAGAACATGCCCTCCTTGAGCTCTTCGGGGTGATCGAGCGACACCAGGCGGGAGAAGATCGGCTTCTCCCAGATCGAGAGCCCGACACCGTGGCCGTACTGCAACGCGAAGGCGGCCTCTTCGTCGGGGAACCCGAACTCCTCGGCCTTGGGCCACACCTTCACGATGTCGGCCGTCGTCGCGCCGGGCTTGACCAGGGCGATCGCGCGGTCCATGTACTCTCGCGCGCGCTTGTACGCGTCATTCTGCGCGGAACTCGCCGAGCCGACCGCGAAGGTGCGGTAGTAGCAGGTGCGGTAGCCGTTGTAGCTGTGCAGGATGTCGAAGAACGCCGGGTCCCCCGGGCGGATGATGCGGTCAGAGTACACGTGCGGGTGCGGCGAGCAGCGCTCGCCCGAGATCGCATTGACGCCCTCGACGTACTCCGAGCCGAGATCGTACAGGGTTTTGGACACGAGGCCGACCGCCTCGTTCTCGCGCACGCCGGGGCGCAGGAACTCGTAGAGCTTGTCGTACGCGGCGTCGACCATCGACGCCGCCTCGGTGAGGAGGCTGATCTCGTCCTGCGTCTTGATCGAGCGCGCCGTGAGAAACAGCTGCTGGCCGTCGACCACGTCGATGCCCGCCCTCTGCAGGGCGAAGAGCACCGGCGGTTCGATCACGTCGACGCCGAGCGGCTGGTCCGCGACGCCGAACTTCTCGAGTTCGCGCTTGATCTTCGCCGCGACATCGTCGGCGATACCCGCCGCGGGGTTGAACGCACCTCGGAGGGTGGAGATGCCTGCTCGCGAGCCCGGCTCGAGCCGCGGCCGCACGGCGCCGTGGTGCGGGGCATGCGGGTCGGCATCCATCTCGGCGGTCGTCGTGTTCAGCCACGGGTTGTACAGGGAGTGGTGCTTCGCTGCGGAGCCGAAGTCCCACACGATCGGGTCGGTGTTACGCGTCAGCAACGAGAAGCGGATGAGCTTGTCGATCGCCCAGGTACCGATGTGCGTCGCGGACATGTAGCGGATGTTCGCGAAGTCGAATGCCAGCACCGCCCCGAGGTCCGACCTCTCGAGCTCGGCCTTCAGGCGGGCGAGACGCTCGGTGCGCAGGCGATCGAAGTCGATCCTCTGCTCCCAGTCGACCGCATTGGTCCCGGTGGTTGCTGTGCTGATCATGAAGTCCTCCTCGTGGGATGGGATGGGGAATATGCGATCACGCTGGCGCGCCCGCGACGGTCTTGTCCGATGCGGCCGGCGGAGACGACCTGGTCGCCTCCGCCCGCGCGCGGGCGAGTCTCACGACCAGCGGAATCACCGCGGCCACGAGCACGAACGCGCCCTGGACCCAGTACTGCCAGCTCAGGCTGAGCGACAGGAAGGTGAGTGCGCTCGTGATGACCTCGAGCAGCAGGCCCGCGACCGCGACCGCGATGGCCGAGCCGGAGCCTCCGAAGATGCTGGCGCCGGCGATGACGATGGCCGTGACCGAGGTCAGCGTGAGCGTCTGCCCGGTGTTCGCGTCGCCGATTCCGGTCGTCGTGTACAGAGCGAATCCGGCCACCGCCGACAGACCGCCCGCGGTGACCGTCGCGAACATCCGCATGGCGCGCACGCTGACGCCCATGCGGTTGGCCTTCACCGGGTCGGAGCCTGCGGCGCGCAGCCCGCGCCCGAGCCGGGTGCGGCCGATGATGAGCCAGAGCACAACGGCCATGACCAGCGAGACGATCAGGATCAGCGGGATGCCGCCGACCGTCGTCCCGATCGCCGTCATGATGGCGTCGGTCGCCGTGTTGCTCGGCTGCGGGCGCAGCACCTGGGCGAGCCCGACGATCGCGATCGAGGTGACCAGGGTCGCGATGACCGGGGGGATGCTGAGCCGGGTGACCAGCAGCCCGTTCACCACCCCCACCACCAGGCCGGCCACGATCGACAGCGCGACCCCGACCACGAAGAGCACCATGTCGCCGTTGGCGAAGAAGGAGACGATCACGCCGGACAGCGCGACGACCGAACCGACGCTCAGGTCGATCCCACCCGTCATCACCACCAGCAGCTGGGCGAGCCCGACGATGACGAGCGTCGCGGCGGCCCCAAGGGTCTGACTGACGTTAAGCGGATTGAGGAAGGCGGGAGAGAGGATCGTGGTCACCGCACCGAGCGCGATGATGAGCCCGAGAAGCACAGCGGCCTGACTCTCACCTCGCCACCACGCGCGAGCGCGACCGCTGGGCACCGCGCTGACGATCGGCGCCGAGGCGGACTCGTGCTCGTGCTGCGACAGCACGGCGGCCCCCGTGATGGCGCGCTCGGTCACGTCGGCGCCATCGAGTCGCGCCATGACACGACCGCGGGAGAAGACGAGCACCTGATCGCAGAGTCCCTCGAGCTCGACCGCATCGGTGGAGAGCACGACGACGGCCACACCCGACTCGGCCAGGCGCCGTAGGAACGCGTAGATCTCGACGCGGGCGCCGGCGTCGACGCCCTGGGTGGGATCCTCGACGAGCAGAACCTTCGGGTCCCCGAGCCGGGATCTGGCGAGCAGCACCTTCTGCTGACTGCCGCCGGACAGCGAGGTGATCGCGGTCTCGAGGGTGGGAGACTTGAGGCCCAGACCGGCGATTCCGTCGCGGGTAAGGCGGTATTCGCGAGGGCGGTCGAGGAATCCGGCCGGCATCGCCAGATCGAGCGACGGGGCGACCACGTTCTCGCGCACCGACATCTTGCCGAACATGGCCTCGCCGATCCGGTCGCCCGGGAGGTAGGCGATGCCCAACTGGAAGCCGGCTTTCGCGGTCCGGCGCGGGAGTTTCCGCCCGCACAGGGTTTATGCCGCTCCGGCGCGTGTCGGGGCCGGATCAGATTGTCGCAGGTCTTACGCCCCGATCAGCTCACGCCCGATCAGGTAGCGGCGGATCTGAATACCAAGATCAAGAACC
>JAZJYU010000138.1:13937-18090 GCA_040390225.1 Actinomycetota bacterium
AGATCGAGCCGCGCATCGGGCCCTTGCCCGACAGGGCGCGCAGCAACTCGCGCTGCCCGTTGCCCTCGACGCCGGCGAGTCCGGTGACCGTGCCGGGTTGCACGCTGAGCGACACATCGTGGAAGGCCGCGCCTGATGCGCCGGTCACGACGAGCGCCGGCGTGGCGGATGCCGCGATCTGCGGCTTGTCGGGGAAGGTCGTCTCGAGCGAGCGGCCGACGATGAGTTCGACGATCTGGTCCTCGGTGAAGTCCGCGACCTTGCCGCGGCCGACGACCTTGCCGTCGCGCAGCACGGTGAGATCGGTGGCGATCTCCACCACTTCGGGGATGCGATGGGTGATGTAGACCACGGCGACGTCGCGCGCCAGGAGTTCCTCGATCCGCGCGAACAACCACCGCGTCTCGTCATTGCCGAGGGCCTCGGTGGGCTCGTCTAGCACGAGCACCGAGGGCTCAGAGGCAAGCGCGGCGGCGATCTCGATGAGGTGCGCCTCGCGCAGCGACAGCGAGTGCACCAGTGCGTTCGGGTCGATCTCCAGCCCGAGGCTGGTGAAATGCGCCGAGAGCCAGGCGGCCGCTCCGCTGCGCTTCGGGCGCCGCGACTCCGGCAGGAGAAGCAGAACCGAATCGACGACCGAGAGAGAGGGGGCCAGCGCCGGGGTCTGGTAGACGATCGCCAGACCCTTCTCGCGGGCTTCGCGCGGCTGGATCCGCGCGACTTGCTCACCGGCGAGGCCGATCGTGCCGGAATCCGGCACGACCGACCCCGCGGCGATTCCGACCAGCGTCGACTTCCCCGCGCCGTTCTCACCGAGGATCGCGTGAACACGCCCGCGCTCCACGGTGACACTCACGCTATCGAGCGCGCGAACGCCCGGATAGGTCTTGGTGATCTCGGCGAGCACCAAACCGGGGGTCGTACTGGTCGGGTTTGCCATCAGCCGAAGATCGCTTTGAACTCGGCGGTCGTGAGCAGCGATGACGGCGATGCGTCACTCGGGGCGTCCGACAGGCAGGCCTTGTCCGGTACCTTGGTCCCGGCGGTCTTGCCCGTCGAGTCCTCGACCAGTCCGAGGTTGTACTGCGACGGCTCGGTGTCAGTCTTGCCGTAGAAGGCTGCAAGAGCCTTGCGCAGTGCGACGCGACCGATCCAGGTCCGCGATGAGTTCGTCGCGAGCTCGTAGGCCGGGTTCGTCTTCTTGAGCGCGTCGAACCCGCAGCTGAGCGAGTTGTCATCGGTCGATGTCAGCAGCGGCACCGAAACGCCTGCGGCCTGGTACGCCCGGATCACGCCGCTCGCCACTGCGCCATAGTCGGCGATGACCGCGTCGATCTTCGGGTACTGGCTGAGCAGGCCGGCCATGGCCTGCTGCGCCTGGGCGGGGTCCCAGTTGGTGGTGACCGGCTGGGGGGTCAGCAGCTTGATCTGCGGGTTCTTCGCGAGAACCTTCTGAATGCCGATGAACTCCTGCGCTGACACGGCCGCACCGGCCGGACCGCCGAGGAACACGACGTTGCCGCCCTTGGTTCCGAGCGTGTCGACGACCCACTGAGCCCACGCCTGGCCGCTGAACGACGGAATCTGGTCGGCGTAGTCGAGGTAGTCGGTGCCCGCTTTGCCGGTCGGGTCAGAGGCGAACGGCACGACGATCGTTCCGGCCTTGGTGGCCTTGCGGATCGAGGCGAGCTGCGCCTGGCCGGGGCCGGCATCCGGGATCACGAGCAGGATGTTGCTGCCCTTGGCTGCTGCACCGGTGATCGCGGCATTGGTCGCCGCGAGGTCGCCCGCACCGGCCGTGTATGCCACGCTGGTGATCGACTTGCACTTGGCGGCCTCGGAGTCGATCTCGGCCTTGACCGTCTTCGACCACGAGTTGGTGCCGTAGCCGTCGACGACCGAGACGGTCACCGGCTTGCTACCGCAGACGTCGGCGATCGAGCCGAACTGGCTTTCGGTACCGACCTTGCCTGCCGCGATATCCGCGTGCAGCGTGTTGTTCGTGCTGCCGGTCGTCGACGAGTTGGTCGACGAGCATCCGGCGAGAATCAGCGCTGCTGCGACCATCACGGTCGTAACAGCGACTCGCACTGTTGCGTTGCTTTTCACTTCACACTCCTCTTTGAGGTGTTCTTGGTGGATGGGGATGGGGTGGAGGTGGCGGTTTTCCTGCTGACGAGGCCCTTCAACCTCGCCGTCGATCCGCCCAGCTGAAGCTGAGCGACGATCCCGACGCCGATGATGAGCGCCTGGACGATGTTCTGCACAGCCGTCGACTGGGTGAAGGTCTGGACGAGCTGGCTGAGTTGAGCGAGGAACAGGGCGCCGAGCGCCGTTCCCACGATGCTTCCGCGCCCGCCGGTGAGGGCGGTGCCGCCGAGCACCACTGCGGCGATCGAGGGCAGCAGGTATGCATCACCGGCGGTGAGGGTCGGGATGCGCAGCAGGCCCGCGAGCATCACGCCGGCCGCGGCCGCCAGAAGGGCCGAAAGCCAGTAGGCGGAGATCGTATAGAACTTCGGCGAGACGCCGATGTACTCTGCCGCGCGCCGGTTCTCGCCGACCAGCTCGAACCGTCGCCCGATCCGAGTCAGCTTGAGAACGGCCTGCGCGATCAGCACGACGGCGAGCGCACCGAAGGCGAGCACGGGCAGTCCGATCCAGCGGCCGAGGGCGAAATCACTGAGTTGGTTCGGCGCGTGCGAGCTGAATCCACCGGAGACCGCCTGCACCAGGCCGACCATGAGGGCGTTGCTGGCGATCGTCACGACGAGCGGCGGCAGGTCGAGGAAGGCGACGACGACGCCGCTCAGCACGCCGAAGAGGGAGGTGACCAGGATCGCGATGACCACTGCGACGATCGGATCGACCGCGCCCGACGATCCCAGCTTCGCCGCGAAGACCGCGCCGAGGGTGACCGCACCGGCCACCGACAGGTCGAGACCACCCTGCTGGATCACCAGCGTCTGCCCGACCGCAACGACCGCCGTGAGGGCAGCGAACGGCAGCATGGACACGATCGCGGTGTGGCTGATCGTCCCCAGGGAGAACAGCGGACTCACCGCGAACAGCGCCACGACGGCGATCAGGGCGCGTGTTCCCGGCCAGGAGAGCACCACGGCGGGCAGTCTGCGGCGGTTGACCGGTTCGGTGCGGACCGCGGGAGCGGCCGGGGCGGTGGTTCCGTGTGTGGTCATCAGAGGTCCGGGTGCCAGGCGCCGCCGAGGCTCGCGCCCGGCATGCCTTCCATCACATGATCGCGGGCCGCGATCGCCATGGCCTTCACCTTGTCGTAGTCGACGCCCACCAGCTGCCCGTCCTTCTTGACCCGCTTGCCGGCGACGAACACGTCGCGCACCAGTCCGGGATGGGCGGCGTAGACGACCGCGCCGAACGGGTTGTTCATCGGGGTGATGGAGAGCGAGCGGTCGTCGAGGGCGATCAGATCGGCCGCCTTGCCGACGACGATCGAGCCGGTCACGTCACCGAGGCCGGCGGCGTTCGCGCCGTCGATGGTGGCGAAGCGGACGACCTCGGCACAGGTGAGGCCGATCCGCTCGATGACCTCGCCCGTCTCGACGGCCGGCTCGTTGTCGGCCCAGCGCTGCATGCCGATGGCCGTGCGCATCGTGCCGAACATGTCGCCGCCGTTGCTGCTGCAGACATCGATCGAGAAGGTCGGGCGGATGCCGTGCTTGAGCAGGCGACCGGTGGCCGGCGTTCCGTGGCCCATCTGCATCTCGACATCGGGCGAGACGGACGCGGATCCGCCGGAGTCCGCGATGATCTGCAGCTCGTCGTCGGCCAGCGTGTCGCAGTGCACGTATGTGATGGTGTCGGCGAGCAGGCCGTCGTCCCTGAGCTTGTAGATCGGGCCGGACTTGCCCCAGTAGCCGTCTCCGACGTGCACGGTCACGCGCAGGTCGAGGTCCTTTGCGAGAGCGAAGTCGTGGCGGTTCACCTCCGGCGTCGTGAACTGCGGGCCGCGCAGGGCCATCGCCATGGTCACGAGGCCGGTGTTGTTCGAGAAGTACTGGTCCCGTACGCGGCGGGCGTCCTCAGGGTGGTTGTTCGGGGAGGGCAGCGGTGCGCCCCACTGCTTGTTGCCGCCCCCGTGCGCGAAGACGGCGCGCATGCCGCTGTCCTGCAGGGC
>JAZJYU010000138.1:18100-24987 GCA_040390225.1 Actinomycetota bacterium
ATCGCGGCATCCGCATGCTCAGGGGTGGCGAGATTGTGCGACCAGTCGACGAGCGTGGTGATGCCGGAATCGAGGGCCTCGAGTGCACCGAGGTAGTTGCCCGCGTAGGTGTCTTCCGGGCGGTAGTACTTGGACAGCCCGGTGTGAAGGCCCGCCAGGTACTCCGTGAGCGACCAGTCCGACGCGATGTCGCGTACCACCGACTGCCACGTGTGGCGATGGGTGTCGACGAAGCCCGGCATGACGATGCGGCCCGTGAAGTCCAGCACCTC
The DNA here is from genome assembly GCA_040390225.1 of Actinomycetota bacterium. Taxonomy (GTDB): domain Bacteria; phylum Actinomycetota; class Actinomycetes; order Actinomycetales; family Microbacteriaceae; genus Lacisediminihabitans. The sequence goes on from JAZJYU010000138.1 coordinate 18,373, forward strand.
CGCGTCACCGGCGTCGAGGTCCTTGCCGATGGCGGCGATGACGCCGTTCTCGATCAGGATGTCTGAGTCGGTCAGCACCTCGCCTGCGGTGGCCGAGGTGATGACGGTCGCCTTGCGGATGAGAGTTCGCTCGCTCATTGGGGTCCTCGTTGACTGCTTGTGCGTGCAGAGCAGTCAGGACCGCTCCGTCGCGTTGGTGTACATCGCCGATGCTAGAAGTTCTTACGAACGATTGTCAAGTGTGAGTGATCACTTGTTTATAACTACTGAACAGCTTTCAGTGCCCGCTCAGCCAGTCGCCCGAGGCCGCCAGGGCGTCCGTCTCCAGCTGCACGGCCTGGCGCGTCTCGATCATCACCGAGAGGAACTCGCGGTAGACCTCGGCGTGCGCGTCGCTGTCCAGGTAGGCGTCCAGGCCCTTCTGGTCGTCGACCAGGGCGAGGACGCCGAAGTCGGCGCCCCCGGGCCGCAGCCGCAGATTCTCGCCGCAGACGTAGAACCGAAGTTCAGGCACGCTCCGGGCCATCGCGTACAGCGCGACCGTGAGACCCTCGATCTGCTCCCGGCTCGTGCCCTCCTTCCAGACGAAGGACGCCAGGTGCACGATCACGAGACGGTCTCGTCTTCGCGGTACGTGTACGGGTTCTCGATCTCCTCGTTGGGCTCGAGCGGCGGGTGCATGCCCTCCTCCCACTCCTTCTCGCCCAGCTGGGAGCGCACGTACTCGACCGACTTGGCCACGGCATCCCGTGCCGGCGCGATGTCGAGACCGATTCGGGTGCCCTGGTACTTCAGCACCCGGCCGTCCACGACGACCGTGTGGACGTCGGCGGTGCCGGCCTGGTAGACCGCGTGGGCCGTCGGGTTCAGAATCGGCGTCATCGCCGGGGACTGGTCGTTCTTGATGAGCAGCAGATCGGCCTTCTTCCCGGGGGTGATGGAGCCGATCCTGTCCTCCATGCCGAGCGATTTCGCACCGCCCATGGTGGCCATCCAGATGACGTCCTCGGCGCGCAGCTTGTTGACCGCGATGGTGTCGCCCTTCGCGTGCGCCTCGAGGTGGTCGCGCGAGCGATCGGCGCTGAGCGTCGCCCGCATGGCCGAGAAGTAGTCGGCACTCCACCAGACGCTGGTGTCCATCGACAGCGAGGCGGGGATGCCGTACTTGCGCAGCTCCCAGGTGGACGGGTAGCCCTGGCCGGCGCTCTGCTCGCTCTCGGTGGACACGGAGACCGTTCCACCGGTGGCGGCGATCTTCTGGTAGCTGTCCGGTGACAGCGACGCGGCGTGCACGTAGGTGATCTGGTCGGTCATCACGCCGGCCCGGTACATGTTGTCCAGTCCGACATCCGTCGTCGCGCCCCAGACGCCGGCGTGGGTGGTGACCCGGATGCCGTTGTCCCGCGCGTACTCGAACGCCGCCAGCTCGGGGAAGTGCTCCGAGTCCGGCACGTCGAAGGCGATCTCAAGCCCCAGCCGGTCCGTCTGCGAGAACCTCTTGACCCAGGCGCGGAAGTCCGCCGCCGCCGTCCACTCCCACGGCGCTCCGAGGTAGTTGCCGTAGCCGAGCACGAAGCGCCCGGGGATCTCATCGAAGGCCTGGATCGCGGCATCCGCGTACTCGGGGGTGCGAAGGGCGTGCGACCAGTCGAGGGTCGTGGTGACGCCGACGTCGACCGACTCGAGCGCGCTGAGCAGGTTGCCGGCGTAGATGTCCTCCGGACGGAAGACCTCGCCGTGCTGAAGGTAGTAGAAGACGAAGTACTGGCTGAGGGCCCAGTCGCCGCCGTAGCCGCGCAGGGCCGTCTGCCACATGTGCCGGTGGGTGTCGATCATGCCTGGCATCAGGATGCCGCCGCTGGCATCGATCTCGAGCGTGCCATCAGGTACGGCGAGCTTCGGTCCGACAGCGGTGATGGTGTCGCCGGTGATCAGCACGTCGGCGTCCCGCAGAACGCCTGGGGTATCGACGGTGATGACGATGCCGTTCCGGAACACGACCGGACGTTTTCCGTCGAACTGGTCGGCGCGGGGGGCTTCGGGCATGGGATCCTCCTCATTGAGAATTTAACTGGCACTGTACATTAGTGACCATAAGTGGTCGGTTCGTCAAGAAGATGTTCTCTAACGCTTCACAACGATCTGATTGCGTTACCCGACACGACGAAGTGGAGAACCATGTCAGGAACCAGAATCGCCGTCCTCGGCGCGGGAGCGAACGGGGCGTCCATCGGCGCCGATCTGACCAGCGCCGGACTCGACGTCACCCTCATCGAGCAGTGGCCTGCACACGTCGAGGCCATGCGCGCCCACGGCATACGCATCGAGATGCCCGACCGGGTGCTCGAGACCCCGGTCAGCACCATGCACCTGTGCGAAGTCGCCACCCTGCGCAGGCCGTTCAACGTCGTGCTGATGCTCATGAAGGCCTACGACTCGCGCTGGGCCGCGCAACTCATCGAGCCGTACCTCGCCGAGGACGGCTTGCTGGTCGGCGTGCAGAATGGGATGACCGCCGACACCATCGCCGAGGTCGTCGGCGCCCACCGCACGCTGGGCTGCGTCATCGAGATCTCCTCCACCATGGAGGACCCGGGCGTGGTGCGCCGCCACTCCGGGCCCGATCGCTCGTGGTTCGCGCTCGGCAGCCTGAGCGAGGCGACGGCCGGCCGCACGGAGGAGATCGCGGCACTACTGCGCCACTCGGGTACGGTCGCGGTCGTCGACGACATCCGGGCCACCAAGTGGATGAAGCTGGTCAGCAATTCGACGGTGCTCGTCACCACCGCGAACCTGGGTCTGTCGATGTCGGAGGCGATCGAAGTGCCCGGCATGCGAGAACTCATGGTCGCCGCCGGCACCGAGGCGCTGCGCGCCGGTGTCGCCCAGGGGTACCCGGTGCTGCCGATCTTCGGGCTGAAGCCCGAGGACGTGGTGAACCCCGACACCGTCGTCGACACCCTGCTCGACGCCCTCTACCGGGGTTTCGTGACGCCGAACACGACCACGACCGTGCTGCAGGACTGGTCGAAGTCGCGTCACAGCGAGGTCGACGACCTGAACGGGCAGGTCGTCGCGAGCAGCGCGTCCGCCGGTCTGGCGGCACCGGTGAACGCCGCGGTGGTCGAGGTGGCAGGGCGGATCGAGCGTGGCGAGTTGACACCCGCCGTTTCGAACCTTGCCATCATGAAGGAACTCGCCGGGCTCAGGTGAGGTTCCACCCGCGGTCGAAGTGGATGTTCTCCCCCGACACAGCCCGGTTGCCGAGCAGGAAGAGGGTGGCGTCGACGATATCGGCCATGGTGGCGAGTTCGCCGCCGGGCGTGCGGGACCGGTAGCCCTCGAGCGCCGCAGGCTTGCCCGCCCAGAACGGGCTGTCCCCGATGATCCCCGGGTGCAGACCGTTCACCCGAATGGGCGCGAGTTCCAGCGCCAGCGTGCGGGTCAGTCCCTCGACGCCGCCGTTGATCGTCGAGACGGTCGTGGATCCCGGATAGGGCATGTCCTTGGCCCGGCCGCCGAACAGCACGATGCCGGTGTCGACCGAAGGCTCGAGCCGGTCGAGCAGCGCGTGCACCACGGCCGGGTAGCCGACGAGCTTGAGAACGGTCAGCCGCGTCGCCCGGTCGATCGCGTAGTCCCTGATCGTGTTCGCGTCGCGCTCGATGGCGGCGAGCACCAGTCCGTTGACCGGCCCCACCCCGCTGAGACCGGCTGCGACGCTAGCCGGCTCCGAGATGTCGACGGCCGCGGCGCTCGCCCCCTCGCCGATCGAGGCGGCGATCTCCCGGGTACGGGCCGCGTCACGGCCGGTGATGACGACTCTGTCGCCGGCGGCGACGATGGCTCTTGCGAGTTCCAGTCCGATGCCGGAGGTTCCTCCGACGACGACGATGGTGCGGGGGCTCATGTTCTCCGGGTCCTTTCGACGGCACCGGGTCAGCGCCACCGCGCTCGACGAGTTCGGAGGTCACACTGCACACCGGTGTTCAGCGTTACTTAACCCGGAGTCAAGCAGGGACCGATGGCGGGTGTCAAGCGTAAGTTAGAACGGCCACGAGCACTCGGGGCCGTTCTTTCGTTGAGGAGACCCGATGACGCGCACCATGCCGTTCTCTACCGTTGCCGATGTGAAGAGCCAGCTCGAATCGGTGGGCTACCTCGCCTCCGACGCCATCGCGACCACCGTCTTCCTGGCGAGCGAGCTCGGCAAGCCGTTACTCATCGAGGGTCCAGCCGGCGTCGGAAAGACCGCGCTCGCGCAGGCCGTCTCAGAGGCGACCGGCGCGGTGCTGGTGCGCCTGCAGTGCTACGAGGGCGTCGACGAGGCACGCGCCCTCTACGAATGGAACCACGCCAAGCAGCTGCTGCGCATCACCGCGGGGCGCGACGAGACTTGGGATGAGGCGCGCACAGACATCTTCAGCGAAGAATTCCTGCTCGCCCGGCCGCTGCTCACCGCCATCCGCAACACCGAGCCGACCGTGCTGCTGATCGACGAGACCGACAAGGCCGACGTCGAGATCGAAGGGTTGCTGCTCGAAGTGCTCGGCGACTTCCAGGTGACCATCCCCGAGCTCGGCACGATCACGGCCAGGCAGCGGCCCTTCGTCGTTCTCACCTCCAACGCCACCCGGGAGCTGTCTGAGGCCCTGCGCCGCCGCTGCCTGTTCCTGCACATCGACTTCCCGGATGCCGACCTTGAACAGCGCATCGTGCGTTCGCAGGTGCCCCAGCTCGACGCCGTGCTCGCCGCGTCTGTCGTGCGGGTGGTGAACGCGCTCAGGGCGATGCCGCTGCGGAAGGCCCCCTCCGTGTCGGAGACCATCGACTGGGCTCGCACCCTGCTCGCCCTCGGAGCCACGACCCTCGACGAGAAGGTCGTGAGCGAGTCTCTCGGGGTGATCCTCAAACACCGCGACGACATGGACCGTGCCACCAGACTGCTCGACCTGACCGCGCCGTGAAAAGCGCACAGCCATGAGCCTTCCCGAGCGGCTCGTCGAGTTCGTGACCGCTCTGCGCGGCAACGGCATCACGGTCGGCACCGGTGAAACCATCGACGCGGGCGACGTGATCGGGGTGCTGGGTCTGGAGGATCGCGGCAGACTGCGGGAGGGGCTCGCGGCGGCGCTGCTGCGCGGCGCCGGGCAGCGGGGCGCGTTCGACGCCGTGTTCGACATCCACTTTCCGGCCGGAACCGGAGTGCCGGAGAGCGCTCGCGATGCCGAACCCGATCTCGATGTCGCCGAACTCCGCGAGCGGCTGACCGAGGCCCTGGCGAAGGGCGATCTCCCCGGTCTCGGGCAGCTGGCCGGCCTGACCGTCGACCGTTTCGGCCGGCTCGGGGTCGCGACGGACGGCTGGTCGGGATATATGGCACTGGAGCGGGTGCAGCCCCAGAACCTGCTCTCCGACGCGCTGGAGCGACGGGGAGGCGAGCGCAGCGGAAAGGGGGGTCTCGGCAATCGCACGGAGGCACAGGAGATCCGCGGACTGATCGAGGAGTACCGCCGACTGGTGCAGGCCGAGGCCCTCCGGCGTTCGGCGGAGGTGCGCGGTCGCGAGCGCATGGCGTCGAACGCCGTTCCCAAGCAGCTCGACCGGGTCGACTTTCTCACCGCCAACGCGCAGCAGCTTGGCGAACTGCGCCGGGTGGTCCGCCCGCTGGCACGGCGGCTGGCGACGCGGCTCGCCGCGCGACGGCGACGGCACTCTCGCGGCCGCATCGACATCCGCAAGACCCTCAGGCGGTCGATGTCGACCGGTGGCGTTCCGATCGAGCCGGCCTGGCAGAAGCCACGCCCGTCCCGCCCAGAGCTCGTGCTGCTCTGCGATGTCTCGGGGTCGGTCGCCGGGTTCTCGCACTTCACGATGCTGCTGGTGCAGGCCATGAAGAGCCAGTTCAGCAAGATCCGGGTGTTCGCCTTCGTGAATACGATCGACGAGATCACCGGCCTCATCGACGATGACGACGACCTGCAACACCGCATCCACGCCGCGGCGAAGATCACGCGAGGCCACTCGTCGAGTGACTACGGCCGCTCGCTTCGCGAATTCGCGACGGCCCACCTCGACGCTGTCACCTCCCGCAGCGCGGTGATCATCCTCGGCGACGCCCGCAACAACTACGGTTCGCCCGCACTCGAGTCGCTCGCCGACATCGTCGCCAGGTCGCGACGCACGTTCTGGCTGAACCCGGAACGCGTCGGGTCATGGGGCAGTGGCGACTCGGTCGCCCTTCAGTATGCGGAACTGGCCGAGATGCACGAATGCCGCACAGTCGAACAGCTCGGGCAGTTCGTCACCCGGCTGCTGCCGGTGTAGCCGCCAACGCCGTCAGGCCGGCAGCGATCTCCAGTGAGCGGATGCGACTCTCCACCGTCGCGGACTGCGGAGCGAGAATGAGCTCGTCCGCCTTGGTGCTCTCGAGCAGGGACTCCAGCATGGCGTCGACCTCCGCCGGCCTGCCGATCGCCTGGCGCCGCTGCCGCGACGCCACGAACTCGCGCTCCATCGGCGAGAACTCGTAGGCGGCCGCCTCGTCCAGGCTCACCGGCTCGGGTCGCTGGCCCTGCCGCATCCGGATGAAGCTGATCAGGCCCGGCTTCGCCT
>JAZJYU010000138.1:24997-31318 GCA_040390225.1 Actinomycetota bacterium
GACGCGCATGGCGCGGCGTGCGGGCAGGTAGGCAGCGATCAGACCGACCGCGATGGCGCTGCGTGGAGCGTTGAGAGTACCCGGCCGGAAGCTCTGGCGGTAGAGATCGAGCGCGGCCTCCGTATTGTCGCCGGAGAAGTGGTGGGCGAACGCGAACGGCAGCCCGAGCGCTCCAGCCACCTGCGCGCTGTAGCCGCTCGAGCCGAGCAACCAGACCTGCGGAGTATCGCCACGACCCGGCACGGCGATGATCGACGCGAGCGGGTTGCCCTCCGTCATCGAACCATCGAAGAAGCCGAGCAGATCGAGCAGGTCGCGAGGGAAGTCCTCGACCGACAGGCCGGCCTCGCTGCGACGAAGCGCCATCGCGGTCGCCCCGTCTGTACCGGGGGCGCGCCCGATGCCGAGATCGATCCGGTCGCCGTACAGCGCACGCAGGGTGCCGAACTGTTCCGCGACGACCAGAGGCGCGTGGTTCGGGAGCATGACCCCGCCGCTGCCGACCCGGATACGCTCGGTACGAGCCGCGATCCCGGCGATCAGCACCGCCGGCGCGCTCGACGCGATGCCGGGCATGCCGTGGTGCTCCGCCACCCAGAAGCGTTCGAAGCCCAGCCGTTCCGCCTCCTGGGCGAGCCGGATGCTGCCGGCCACGGCATCCGCGTTGCTGCCGCCAAAGGGGCGGCTGGCCAGGTCGAGCACACTCAGCGGAACAGATCTCACCCTACGGCCAACCCCTCACGCCGTCGTTTCATGCCCGTCGGCCTCGCGGCGGGAGGAATGTGTTCCTGGAGGGGGTCATGACTCCCGCCGAAACGTGATTCTGCCGCCGCCGGCCGGCGCATCCCCCGCCACGGCGAAAGACGTCTAAGTGAAGTCGGGGTCGGGCGCCTGCGCGTATGCTGGCTCGCCGAGCAGTCGCCGGCCGCTGCCGAGCAGGCCACCGCTCTCCTGCAGGTAGTCCACGCCGCACAGCGACTCGTAGCTCACCTCGCCCACCTCGATCGACACCTGGTCGCCGTCGAAGACGAACCGGCCGTCGATCTTGCGTGCGTTGAACACCGCCTTTCGGCCGCAGCGGCAGATGGTCTTCAGCTCCTCGAGCGAGTGAGCCACCTCGAGCAGCCGGCGGCTGCCCGGGAAGGCGACGGTCTGGAAGTCGGTACGGATGCCGTATGCGAGCACGGGTATGCCGTCAAGCACCGCGATGCGGAACAGGTCGTCGACCTGAGCGTCGGTGAGGAACTGCGCCTCGTCCACCAACAGGCAACTGACCGCACCACCGGCGAGCGCAGTCTGTTGCGCGAACGTGACATAGACATCGTCATCGGGCGCGATGACGAAGTCGACGGGGCGAGACACCCCAAGCCGGGACACGATCGCTGAGTCGCCCTTGACGTCGATCTGCGGTTTCGCGAGCAGCACCTGGTGCCCGCGCTCCTCATAGTTGTATGCGGCCTGGAGCATCGCTGTGCTCTTGCCGCTGTTCATCGCCCCGTACCGGAAGTAAAGCTTCGCCACTACTGGAGGTATCCGTCCTCGGCAGCCCGGCGGATGAGGTCCGCCTTCTTGCTCGCCGGTCTGTTTGCCTTGGAGTATTTTTCACGCACGCGTCGCAGGTAGGTCTTGGCGGTTTCGTATTGCACGTTCATCTGCTGTGCCACCTCGACCGTGCTGTACCCGGACACGTACAGCTTAAAGGCCTCCAGCTCACCGGCACTGAGCTTCGGCTGGGATTGGTTCACCGCACCGACCGGCAGTGGCCGCCAGTCGCGCTGCAGGTTCTCCCCGCTTTCCACGCCCATCACGGCGCGGGCGGTGTCCATCACCTCGCGCATCGGGATCGACTTGGAGAGGAACGCGGATGCTCCCGCGTCGAGCGCGCGGTCACGCGCCTCCCGGGTATCGAGGCTCGACAGAACGATCACCTTCGCCCCCGCGGCACGGCAGGTGCGCACGCGCGCCTCGATCGAGACCGGTTCCTTCAGCTGGAAGTCGATGAACACCAGTTCGGTGGGGAAGTTGTCGCTGTGCACGAGCTGCAGCCAGGTGTGCGCGCTGAGCACCAGGTCGAAATCCGGTGCATTGGACCCGATCCAGCTGCTGAGGCTGTCCAACAGCACCTCGTGATCGTCGAGGATTGCAAGGCGCACCCGGTGTACAGGGGGTGCTGTTGTGCTAGTCATACCAGAACCTCACTTTTAGGGATGGGTGATGAAATTCGACGTCGAATCCGTCGAACACCGTGCGCATCAGCGCGAAAAAGGGTGAGAATGCGGAACGCGGCACCGCATCCTGCCCGGTGAATCCGGCAGAGAGCACGGCTCTACTCAGGTCGCCATCGCGCACGAAGCGGATGCGGAGAGTGCCGATGTCGAACTCCGGTGTCTGCCGAACCACGACGAGGAGGGCACGGATGGAGGTGCGCTGGTCGAGGGACATCCCCGATGCCAGCTGGTCGCGATCGTCGACCACCGGTTCGCCTCCGTCGATTTCCAGCCCCGCCTGCACGACCAGGTTCTCGAGCCAGCTGCGGTTCGCCTCGAGCACCATGACCTCGCGGATCGACTGTGAGATCTGTCGCGCCCGCTCGCGGTCGGCATCCGTCACCCGGTCCTGGGCGAGCACGTCGGTGAAGAAGGGGAGCACGTCACGCCCGAGGATGGTCACTCTGTCCTGCTGCACCGACCTGGTGATGCTGCCGCGTACCTCTTCGAGATGACCTCGGTTCGCAGCACGCGCGCGGCGCTGCCAGCGCTCGATGGCGGAGACGACCACAGTCGAGTAGGCGACCGATCCGAAGCACATCGCCAGCAGCGGCGTGACAGCGACGAGAACGAAAGCGAGCGGTGGTCCTTCGGTCGCGAACCACGGCACCTGCACCAGTGTCACGAAGGCGACGAAGATCGAGCCGACGACGCCCACCGCAGCGATCTCGCGCGCGGGCCGGTACGGCCCCAGGGCGAGCAGCAGGATGCCGAGCACGACCGGTCCCCAGTCGTCACGAACGAAGGCGTCCTGCCTGATGGTCGACGCGGCGCTCGCGAAATATGCGACAAGCGCGGAGCCCTGGATGAGCAGATGGTCGCGGCGGGTCATTGAGGCCCGGAACGGGCTGGTGGTCACCGCCACGAGAACGAGCGTCACACCTAGCATCAGCACCGAGACGATAGCGAAAGCCACATTGTCGATTTCGCGCAGGGTGAGCAGCGTGGCGGCGAGCGCATACGCCCAGGCGCCGCCGGCGACGACGACAGTGAACTGCCGTACACCCGTCGTACCAGCCGGGTCGAGCTGCTGGCGGGTGCGCTCCGCGGTGCTCATGATGCCTCACGCGCGGCTGCGAGCACGCGGATCACGATGGATGTGCCCCGGCCCGGGGTCGACCAGACCTGTACCGAGCCTCCGACCGCCTCCATCCGCCGCCGAACCGAGTTGCGGAGGCCGAGCCGGTCCGATCCCGCCTCGGCCTCTGAGAAGCCGCGGCCCGCGTCGATCACCATCACTGACACTTCGTCGTCGGAGCCGTACGCGACCACCTCGGCGCGGAGCGTACCCGAGTGCCTCAGAACGTTGACCAGACACTGCTTCACCGCGAGGCCGAGTGCGATGGATGCTTCCTTGCTCAGACGCGAGACGCAGCCGAGGTCGCCGGTCGGCTCGATCTGCAGACCGAGCGCCCGCACCTCCATGATGGCCGTGTTGAGCGGGCTCTCGTTCCAGTCCTGCGCGGCCTTCGGATCGAGCCCAGGAACGTCATCCAGCCATTCCCGCCCGATGAGGATCTCGAGGTCGTTCTCCACCTGCTGCCGCAGCTGGGCGCTGAGCGGTCCGTCCGGTGAACTCGCGATCGCGGCGAGATCGCTCAGGACCGTGTCGTGCATGAGCGCGGCGGCCTTCGCCTCGATGCTCAGGCGCTCGGAGGCGACCTGCTCGTCGCGTACCGCCCGGTGCAGCAGCGGCTGTGCACGACGAACGCGCAGACGGCTCGCCCACGCGAGCAGCAGCACGATCGAGATCAAGCCGAACGCGAGGAAGCTGGTCACGTCGAACTGCAGAGGGTTGCCCGTCTGCAGCAGGGCAGCACCCGCCGCCACCTCGCCCACGGCGAACCCGACCGCGCACCAGACGAATCTGGTCAGCAGTCCGACACCCGGGCCGCCGACCATCATCAGCGCGATTTTCGGGAGGTCGATCGAGAAGGCGTCGCTCGACAAGATCGGTGACGCCTGCGAGTAGAAGGTGACGATGTACCAGTAGGTGCCCGCGCCGCCGATGCACAGAAAACTCAGGGCGAAGAACAGCGATCGTGTGCGCCCGTGCAGCCACAGAAGAATGCCCATCGGCACGACTGCGATCATCGCGGGCCAAAGGATCTGGTCCGGATTCCTGGCCTGGAAGATGGCGGCCGCGATCAGCGCGGCGGCAACGCAGGTGAGCCCGACGGTATGCAGCGCTCGAACGAACGCCGAGTTGGTCGCGCGGGCGGAGAGGTGCGATGGCAGGCCGAGGGACACGAATGACTCCCCCTCCCGGCGACTGCGTGGATTCCCCAGTATTTCATCGGGTCACCTCGAGTTGTACCCCGCATTCGGGCCGCAAAGCCGAAAAAGGGGGGGAGGATTCGGGCAATTTGTCCCCTAGAACAGAGTCGGTTGCCCGACGATCGGCAATTCAGCCCCGATCAGTTGCAGAGCCGTTCCTTCACGTGACCCGGCCAGCGAGCGGGTGCGCGGCGACCCGGTGACGTCATCGGTCATCCCCCGGTCCAGGCCGTGCGCGCGAAGCAACGGGCGCACCTTCTTGCCGAGCCAGTCCCGGTAGCCCTTCGGCGCATATGAGCTCGCGCTGAACATGGTTCGATACCGGTCGACAAGGTCCGGATGCGCACGCTCCAGCCATTCGAAGAACCACTCTTTCGTGCCCAGCCTCAGGTGCAGCGCGCCGAAGACGACAGAGGTGGCACCTGCCGCGCGGATACGCGCGAACGCGTCATCGAGGTGAGCCCGCGTATCCGTCAGGTACGGCAGGATCGGCATCATGAACACCTCACACTCGAGGCCCAGCTCGCGTGCCGCGGTGACGGTCGCCAGGCGAGCCGTCGTCGAAGGCGTACCCGGTTCGACGGACTGCTGCAGCTCGTCGTCATAGATCGCGATCGACATGGCCAGTCCGACGTTGACCACGGATGCCGCCTCCGCGATGAGCGGGAGGTCGCGTCGCAGGAGTGTCCCCTTCGTCAGCACGCTGAAGTCGGTGCCCGAATCGGCGAGCGCCGCGATGATGCCGGGCATCAGCCGGTAGCGGCCCTCGGCGCGCTGGTACGGGTCGGTGTTGGTGCCGAGCGCGACCGGCTGGTGACCCCAGCCCGGCCGGGCCAGCTCTTTCGCCAGCACCTCGGCGACGTTCACCTTCACGACGATCTCACTGTCGAAGTCCTTGCCTGCGTCGAGGTCGAGGTATTCGTGGGTCTTCCTCGCAAAGCAGTTGTGACTGATCACGCCGTTGGCGATGAAATCGCCGGTCCCGGTCGAGATGTCGATCATGTCGATCGTCTCGCCCAGGTCTTCGATCGACACGATCTCGAGCCGAGCGCTCGACTGGGCGGATGCGCCCTCGAGTGCCAGCGTGCGACTGATGGGGAGGCCCGCCAAGCGAAAGAACCGTTGTCTCATGGGCAGGCCGCCGACGACGCGCACGTTGTACACAGCGATCAGGTTCGGTCCCTCGAACGCATGGTCGACGTCGAGCTCACGCAACGATTCCTGAATCTGGTCCACGATCAGCACGTTGGCATTGCTGATCCTCAGCAGTCCTCGCGAACAGGAACCCTCTGCATCGAAGATTCCCGCGAGAAGGCCCGTGTGCCAGTGTCGACCTTCGTTCGATCCCCACGCGATGGTCTTCTCGATCAATTCGACACGTTCTTTGCTGGAGGTGCGAATGGCTGTCGTCGGACGCCGATAGCGGTAGTGCCCGACACGCGCATCTCCACGGGTGATCCCGCTCGGGTATCCGCGACGGTAGTCCTCGTCGAAGAACTGAGGCTGCTCCAATTCGCCCGCACCGAGTGATCCGAACCCCACAAGCCTGTTGTTCGTCGTCAGGTATGGTCGGGCTCTCGGACCGCTCATTTCTCCTGTGACGTACTTCCAGCCACGCTCAGTAAGGAATCGATGGTCGCCGCTCGCGACGATTCGCGTTCCGTCGGCGAGGGTGACGCGATGGGCGGGCTTGCGGGTGTTCCAGGCCGCGTGAACTCTCGTCCGAACATAGCGGCGATAGCCGCCCACTCTTTCGGTGCCGATGATTTCGTCACCG
>JAZJYU010000139.1:0-14937 GCA_040390225.1 Actinomycetota bacterium
CTTCCGGGTGCAGGCCTCGAGTTCTGACGCGGGCATCTTCATGACCCAGGCCGTTGCGGACAAGCTGCCCGACACGATCAAGGTCGTGGACGGCGGCACGATCGACACGACTACCGGCGATCAGAAGATCTGGCAGGTCGACCCCTCGGACGACGCCAATGGCTGACCTCCCGGTCACGTCGATAGTCGCGCAGCCGTGGTTCTGGCCGGCTGTGCTGCTCGTCATCGGGCTGCCGGTGAGCCTGCTCGTGCTCACCGAGATCGGCACGGTGCTGCGCCGGCGTGGCAGCCGCGCCATCCGCATCGTGTCGTTGCTGCGCAACTTCATCGTCCCGGTCGGCGCGTTCCTGGTGCTGCTGAGCCAGATCGGATACCTGCACGTCGCGCCGACCTGGACGCAGATCGTCGCGACCATCTTCGGCTTCCTGATCATTCTGCTGCTGCTCAACGGCCTCAACTTCGGCCTGTTCGTCACAGCCAAAGAAGGGTCATGGCGCAACCGCATCCCCTCGATCTTCGTCGACATCGTGCGACTGCTGCTGATCGTGGTCGGCGTCGGCGTGCTGTTCGCGCTCGTGTGGCATGCGGATGTCGGCGGCCTGTTCACTGCGCTGGGCGTCGGCTCCATCGTGATCGGCCTGGCCCTGCAGAACGCGGTCGGCTCGGTCGTCTCGGGCCTGTTGCTGCTGTTCGAGGCGCCGTTCAAGATGGGCGACTGGATCTCGACCGGCGGTATCACCGGCCGGGTCATCGAGGTCAATTGGCGCGCGACCCACGTCAAGACGCCGACGGGCGTCGAGGTGATACCGAACGCGACCCTCGGCGGTTCGTCGTTCCTGAACCTCAGCCAGAAGGGCAGCCCGTTCGAGACCGACGACTACGTCAAGTTCTCCACCGACGATCCGCCGCAGGATGTCATCGAGCTCTGCCGGCAGGTGGGCGCCGATCTGCCCATGCTCGCCCCGGGCGGCGGGGTCACCGTCACTCCGCTCGCAAAGAGCAAGTACGAAGTGGAGATCGAGATCGACAGCCCGGCGAGCAACTGGCCGGCGAAGCGCATGTTCCGCACCCGGCTCTGGTACGCGGCTCGGCGGGCCGGCTTGCACCTCGACAACGACCTCACCGACAACTACAACAGCGACGAGAACGTGCTGGAAGCGCTGGCCCGCTTCGCTCATCCGCTCTACCTGACCCAGACGGAGGCCGCAGAACTGCGCCCGAACGTGTCACTGGAGCGCTACGCGGCGGGGGAGTACGTGCAGCACTCGCTCACCGTGCCCGACGGCATGCGCTACATCGTGCATGGAACCGCAACTCTGAACGCGCCGATTCCTGACGGCGGGGAGCTGCCGATCTCGCGCCTCGGAAAGCACGAGATCATCGGCCTGGGCGCGCTCACCCGCCAGGCCGCGTTCAGCTCGATCGTCGCCCTGACCGAGCTGGCCGTACTGTTCGTTCCCGTCAAAGTGCTCGACGGCATCGTGCACAAGCAGCCCGACCTGGCCCGCGACATCGGTACGGAGATCGACCATCGCCGCGACAAGGCGGAGGCGGTGCTGCAGGCCGCCGGCTACACCGGGCACGACCCCTCCACCCTGATCGCGTAGCCGCCGAGTGGCTAGGCTGACTGCACCATGAAGTTCGCGAACAGTGTCATCGACCTCGTCGGCAATACGCCGCTCGTTCGGCTCAACAGCGTCACGGATGGCGTGGCCGCCACCGTGCTGGCCAAGATCGAATACCTCAACCCGGGCGGGTCATCCAAGGACCGCATCGCCACGAGAATCATCGACGCAGCGGAGCGTGAGGGCTTGCTGAAGCCGGGGGGCACGATCGTCGAGCCCACCTCCGGCAACACCGGCATCGGGCTCGCGCTCGTCGCCCAGCAACGCGGATACCGCTGCGTCTTCGTCTGCCCCGACAAGGTCGGAGAAGAGAAGCGCAACGTGCTCCGTGCATACGGCGCCGAGGTGGTCGTCACGCCCACGGCGGTCGCGCCCGACAACCCGGAGTCCTACTACTCGGTATCAGACCGGTTGGCGCGCGAGATTCCCGGGGCCTTCAAGCCCAACCAGTACGCGAACCCGAACGGCCCGCTCAGCCACTACGAGACCACCGGCCCCGAGATCTGGCGGGACACCGAGGGCGAGGTCACCCACTTCGTCGCGGGAGTGGGAACGGGCGGAACGATCAGCGGTGTCGGGCGGTACCTCAAAGAGGTATCCGGCGGTGCGGTGACGATCATCGGTGCCGATCCCGAGGGTTCGGTCTACTCGGGCGGAACGGGGCGCCCATATCTCGTCGAGGGCGTTGGCGAGGACTTCTGGCCGGCAGCGTACGACCCCTCCGTGGTCGACCAGGTCATCGCGTCATCAGACGCCGAGTCCTTCGAGTACACCCGCAGACTCGCGCGCGAAGAGGGCCTGCTCGTCGGCGGCTCGAGCGGCCTGGCCGTGGCATCCGCGCTCAAAGCGGCGAGAGATCTGCCGGCGGACGCGGTCGTCGTCGTGCTGCTGCCGGATGGCGGTCGTGGTTACCTGAACAAGGTATTCAGTGACAAGTGGATGCAGTCGTACGGCTTCACGCAGGTGTCCGATGAGAAGACGGTGCGCGACCTCGTGCGCGGCAAGAACGGCACGCTGCCCGACCTCGTGCACGCGCATCCCACCGACACCGTTCGCGATGCCATCGAGATCATGGGCAAGTACGGTGTCTCGCAGCTGCCGGTTCTCACCGCAGAACCTCCGGTGGTGATCGGCGAGGTCGTCGGTTCTCTCGACGAGCGCTCGCTGCTGGATCAGGTGTTCAGCGGGGCCGCGAAGATGGCCGATTCCGTTGCGCTCTTCGTCGGCCCCTCGCTGCCGCTCATCGGAGTGCACGAGTCGGTGACCGACGCCCGCGCGGCCCTCAGCAAGTCGGATGCCCTGCTCGTGACCGAGGACGGCAAGCCCGTCGCCGTGGTCACCCGGCAAGATCTCCTCACGTTCCTCTCCGAGTAAGAAAGCCCACACAGTGCCCCAGGACTTCTCCACCCGCGCCATCCACGCCGGGCAGGAATTCGATGCGACCACCGGTTCGGTCATCCCCCCGATCTACCAGACCTCCACCTTCGTGCAGGACGGCATCGGCGGCCTCCGCGAAGGGTACGAGTACGCCCGCGCCGGCAATCCGACGCGCAGCTCGCTCGAAACCCTCATCGCCGAACTCGAGGGCGGCAAGCACGGGTTCAGTTTCGCCTCGGGCCTGGCCGCCGAAGACGCGTTGTTGCGCGCGATTCTCGCGCCCGGCGACCACATCGTCATGGGCAACGACGTGTACGGCGGCACCCATCGCCTCGCGAACCGGTTGTTCGTGCCGTGGGGTGTCGAGCTCAGCACGGTCGAGATGATGGATCTCGACGCGGTGCGGGCCGCGGTAACTCCGGCCACACGCGTGCTGTGGGTCGAGACGCCGAGCAACCCGCTCATGAAGATCAGCGACATCGCCGCGCTCGTCGAGATCGGGCACACGGCGGGCGCTCTCGTCGTCGTCGACAACACCTTCGCGTCTCCCTATCTGCAGAACCCGCTCGCGCTCGGCGCCGACGTCGTGACGCATTCCACCACCAAGTATCTCGGCGGGCATTCCGACGTGCTCGGCGGGGCCCTCGTCGTCAACGATGACGAGCTGGCCGAGAAGGTGCGATTCCTGCAGTTCGCGGCCGGTGCGGTGTCCGGGCCGATGGATGCGTGGCTCACCGTCCGCGGAATCAAGACCCTCGCCGTGCGCATGGAGCGGCACTCGTCCAACGCCCAGGCGGTCGCCGAGGCGCTGGATGGGCATCCCGCGATCGAGCGGATCTACTACCCGGGCCTGCCGTCCCACCCCGGTCACGACCTCGCCGCCCGCCAGATGCGCGGCTTCGGCGGGATGCTGTCTGTCGCACTGCGCGCGGGATCGGCTGCGGCGCGAACCTTCGCGGAGTCGACGGAACTGTTCCAGCTCGCCGAGTCGCTCGGCGGTGTCGAATCGCTCATCGGCTACCCGTCGGAGATGACCCACGCCTCAGTGCGCGGCACGGCCCTCGAGGTTCCGCAGAACGTGGTGCGGCTCTCGGTCGGCATCGAGGGCGTCGACGACCTCGTCGCCGACCTCCGCCAGGCCCTCTCCCGGGCCTAACGGGCACCTCAGGAGAGGATGTCCTTGGTCGCGAAGCGACCATAGGCGAGGCCGCCGAAGACCACGATGTACGCGACCTGAAGGATCGCGTTGCTGCCGAAGGAGTCCCACGAGACGGGCTGACGCAGAAGGTCGGCGAACCCCAGCCAGTAGTGGCTGAACAGGTAGGGGTGAATGGCGTCGAGCTGTGGCAGCGAGTCGACCACCTGTGAGGCGATCGACAGCACGATTGTGGCCGCCATCGCCCCGACCGGAACGTCGGTGAGCGTGGAGAAGAACAGGCCGATCGCGCTGAGGCCGAACAGGGAGACCGTCACATAGAGGGCGATCAGCAGCACCCGAAGCATTCCCTCGCCCAGACCGACCGTATCGCCGGAAAGGAGCGTGACCGGGCCGATCGGGAAGAGTGCGAAGCCGATCAGTGTGCCGGCGACGGCCACCACCAGGGTGCCGGCCAGGCTGAACACCGCCGCGCCGGCGTATTTCACGAGCAGCAGCCGCAGGCGCCCGGCCGGTGCAGCCAGCAGGTAGCGGAGGGTGCCGTTCGAGGCCTCGCCCGCGATGGTGTCGCCGGCCATCACCCCGACGGTGAGCGGAAGGAAGAGCGGCACCGCTATGGTCAGCGCGGCCAGGGTCACGAACAGGCCGTTCTCGCTGATCTGGCCGATGAAGGCGGGTCCGCCGCCGCGTGGGCGTGAAGTGACCTTCACGGCGATCGCGATGAGCACTGGCACGGCGGCGAGGGCGACCAGCAGTGCCCAGGTGCGCCGCCGCCGGAACATGACCGAGAGCTCCGACCAGAGCAGGGTGAGCCCCGCGCCCTTAGCCCCTGACCCACTAGCGGCGGACATCGAAACCCTCCCCGGTGAGCTCGACGAAACGATCCTCGAGACTCGGCTGGTCGACGGCGAAGCCGCGCACCCGCACGCCGGCCTTCACGAGCGCGGGGACGATCGCATCCGGATCCATTCCTGCCGGCAGGGGCGCCGTGATCGTGTCGCCGTCGGCGCTGGTCACGAGAGTGAGCGCAGCCAGTGTCGTGAGGGCGGTTGCCACGTCAGGGGTGGTGAGCCGGATACCCGCCTGGCCGATGGCGCGGAGCTCGTCGAGCGTGCCCTGCGCCACGAGCTTTCCGGCGCTCATGATCGCCGCGTGCGTGCACATCTGCTCGATCTCGGCCAGCAGGTGGCTGGACACGAAGACGGTGGTCCCCTCTGCTGCGAACGATCCGACGAGCGACCTCACCTCGCGGGTGCCCTGCGGATCCAGGCCGTTGGTCGGTTCGTCGAGAATGAGCAGTTCGCGCGGCGCCAGGAGGGCATTCGCGAGGCCCAGCCGCTGCTTCATGCCGAGCGAGTACGCCTTCACCCGTTTGCCGGCCGCCTGGCTGAGGCCGACCCGCTCCAGTGCGCTCTCGACCCTGGTCGAGCGGGTGCGCGGTGATGTCATCCTGTTCGCGGCGTCGAGTCGCCTGAGATTCTCAGCCCCCGAAAGGTACGGGTAGAAGCCAGGACCCTCGACCAGCGCGCCGACGCTCGGCAGCACCGTGTGCAGGTTTGCGGGCATCCTTTCGCCCAGAACGCTCATGGTTCCGCTCGACGCCGAAGCGAGTCCGAGAAGCATGCGGATCGTCGTGGTCTTGCCGGAGCCATTCGGGCCGAGGAAGCCGAAGACGGAACCGCTCGGCACCGACAGGCCGACGGAATCCACCGCAAGCTGGCTGCCGAAACGCTTGCTCAGACCCTCGGTCTCGATCGCGAGGCCGGCGCGGCTCACTGGCCGGCAACGGCGAGCAGCCGGTCCACCGAGACCGACCCGGCAAGCACGCGCCCGTCGGTCGTGATGAGCACATTGGCGAGTGAGGTGTGGATGACGCGTCCGCCATTCACCGGCGAGGTCAGTTCCGAGAACAGCTTCTGGCTCGTGAGCGCCGACGTGCCGGCCGCGGTGGTCTCGACCACGGCATCCCAGCCGCTGCCGACCACGGTCGGCTTCGTGCCGGTGCCCTTGGCCGGGGTCGCCGACTTCGGCTGCGCCTTCTGCTCGGTCACGGTCGCGCCCTTCGGCGGGGTGAAGTCGAAGAGGCTCGCGGACGGCGTCGAGAAGCTCACGCTGGTGAACGCGATGCCGAGTGCGACGTCATGCTGCCCGCGGGCGGTCGCATCGACGGCGAGCGGCAGCCCGGTCTTCGCGTCGACCGAGATGGAGACCGAGCCGATGAGGGTGTCGGTCGCTTTCGGCTTCAGAATGAGCGTGTAGGTGTCGCGCCCGGCGACCTGCTTCGTCGTGCCGACGCTGGTGCTGGTCGTCGAGTCGAGTCTCGCAAGCAGGCTGTCGGCCAGCTGCGACGGGGTCAGTGTTGCAGTGGGCGCTGTTGTGGCCGGCGCCGGCGCGGTGCGCGACTGCAGGGTCGCGTGGGTGACGGCGTTCTTCTTCGAGTCGTACTGCCAGAGGTCAGTGCCGTTGCGAATCACATCCTGCTCGGCGAGGCTCGTGAGCACCTGCACGCGCTCCTTCGATTTTCCGTCGACGTAGACCCGTACCTTCTGCGGGCTGGACAGCAGGCTCAGGATGGAACTCACGCCCGCGGTGTCCGACGAGGATGCGGTGGACGCACCGGGGATCGACGGAAGGGAGGGCAGCCCGAGGTCGGAACTGGTTTCCAGCGTGCCCGAGAATGAGCGGGTGGTGCTGTTCTCGACGAGTTCGATGACCTGCTTCGCGGTCATCGGAGCGATCGACGGCGCGGCGTTCGCGGCGAGGGGGATCGCGACCGTACCAGCGGCGACGACGACGATGGCGACGCCCGCGGGGATCCAGCGTGAAGTTCTCATGGTTAGAAAGTACGCCGCTTGGCTCCCAGTTGGCTGCGGATGCCGTACTACTTTCGGATGATCTTCCTAGGATGGGCACATGACCGACGAGACCCCGATCGCATACCAGGCCCTGACGAAGGGCACACCGGTGCTGAGCGCCACGGGCACCCGGTTCGGCACGGTTCGGCACGTGCTGCAGGTGGAGTCCCTCGACCTGTTCGACGGGATCGCGGTGACGACGGCAGCGGGACTGCGCTTCGTGGACCGCAACCAGGTCGCGTCGATCTTCTCGACATCCGTTCACACGACGCTCACCGACGAGCAGGCCGCTGCGCTGCCGGCACCGGAGGGCAACGAGACCTTTCACGAAGACGCGCACGAAGACGACGGGCCGTTTCTCACGGATCGTCTGGGTCGGCTGTTCCGCCGCGAGCACTGGCTCAAAGACAAGGGTTAGCGGTAATTCCTGCCGTCAGGTTTAGGCCTCGAGTGCTCGCACGCGGTGTTCAGTAACAGGCTCGAACATATGTTCGAAAGTGTGCTAAAGTAACGGTATGTCCAGTTTTCAGGTCGAGGTGCCCGATGTATCGGGTCTCGCCGCGCTACCCGATGATCGGGTGATGGAACTGCAGACGGATTTGGCGGCTGTGCGCAGGCGGGTGGATGCCGCGGCAGCAGCGGTCGCCGGTGAACTGGCGCGACGCTCCCGCATCGAACTCGGCTACGCCGGACTGGCGCAGCGCACCGGAGCGCGCACGACCGAGAAGCTCGTCCAGCGACTGTCGGGGGCTTCGGGACCCGAGGCACGCGTGCTGGTGAAGGTCGGCGAGCTGATGGGCGGGAAGTCTCCCTGGCTGGCGCCGATCGTTGCGGCAGTAGAAACCGGCGACATTTCTGTGGGTGCTGCCGACGCGATTCGTTCCGGTCTCGGAGTGCCCACTGCGGATGTTGCGGCAGACGATCTGCAGGATGCGGCCTGCGCGCTGCTGGCCAGGGTTGCCGGTCTCTCGCCGGAGAAGGTCGCCGCAGAGGCGAGGGCGGACCGCAAGAGCCTAGATGAGAACGGGGTGCGTGACAGGGAAGCCCTGCTTTATTCGCGACGATACCTGCACCTAATCCCGCAGGCCGATGGCATGACGCGCGTCAGTGGGTTGCTCGACCCCGAGTCGGCCGCGCTGGTCGTCGATGCGATCGACCGGGTAACATCTCCCCGCCGTGGAGGGCCGCGCTTCGTCGACCCGGCCGAGCGCTCGCGGGCCGCGGAACTCGAGGCCGATCTGCGCAGCACCGAGCAGATTGCTCTGGATGCGCTGGTCGACATGGTGCGCATCGCGGCGGGTGTCGACGAGGGCACCCTGTTCGGACGTCGGACCCCCGCCGTGAGGGTGCACGTCACGCTCGCCGACCTCGACCGCCGTGCCGGCAGCGGACACCTCGAAGGACAGACCGAACCGGTTTCCATCGAGACGGTCGAACGACACACGTGCTCATCGGGTGTCGTCCCAATCCTCTTCGAATCCGGTCGCAGTATCGACCTCGGGCAAGACCAGCGGTTGTTCACAGCCCGCCAGCGCATCGCCCTTGCTGCACGAGACGGCGGATGCCGGTTCGGCGACTGCGACCGGCCACCGTCATGGTGCGAGGCGCATCACATCGTCCCCTGGAAAGAGAGCGAGAGAACCCGGGTCGATGACGGCGTGCTGCTGTGCCGACACCACCACATGCTCGTACACAACAACGGCTGGCGCATTGTGCGAGAAGAGTCGGATTACTTCGCAGTCCCGCCGCGCGCACTCGACCCCGCACAGGCACTCATCCCCATGCCAACCCGCAGCCGGGTGCTCGTCGAGTGAGCACAGCAAGTCCCCAGACTTCGCATAACCAGCGCATAACCTCGGCATAGGGAAAACCGAAACCGGTCGCGAAGAGTGTGACCATGCCGCACACACCCGACACCATCGCCTTCGACATCGCGTTGCCGGTCTACAACGAGGAACGATCGCTGGAGCACAGCGTGCGCGTGCTGCACGAGTACCTGCTCGCCGAGTTCGACGTACCATGGCGCATCACGATCGCCGACAACGCGTCGACGGATGCCACGGCGGCGATCGCGGACAGCCTGGCCCGCGAGCTCGACGGCGTGATCGCGATCCACCTGCAGGAGAAGGGCCGCGGGCGCGCGCTGCGCCGGGTGTGGACCGAGTCGCCGGCAGACGTCGTCGCCTACCTCGACATCGACCTCTCCACCGACCTCAGCGCCCTGCCTCCGCTGCTGGCGCCCCTGCTGTCAGGGCACTCCGACCTGTCCATCGGCACCCGGTTGGCCCGGAGCTCGCGCGTGGTGCGCGGAGCGAAGCGCGAGTTCATCTCGCGCAGCTACAACCTTCTGCTGCGCGGCGCCATGTCGGTGAAGTTCAGCGACGCCCAGTGCGGCTTCAAGGCCCTTCGGGCGGATGTCGCACGCCAGCTGGTGCCGCTGGTCGAGGATCAGGGCTGGTTCTTCGACACCGAGCTGCTCATCATCGCGGAGCGCAGCGGTCTGCGCATCCATGAGGTCCCGGTGGACTGGGTCGACGACCCCGACAGCAAGGTCGATGTCGTCTCCACCGCCAAAGAGGACCTCAGGGGCATGTTCCGGGTCGGCCGCTCAATCGTCACCGGGCGTGTGCCCGTGGAGAGGATCTACGCCGAACTCGGCCGCCGTCCCTTCGACCCGCCGCGCGCGCCGA
Organism: Actinomycetota bacterium; assembly: GCA_040390225.1. Taxonomy (GTDB): domain Bacteria; phylum Actinomycetota; class Actinomycetes; order Actinomycetales; family Microbacteriaceae; genus Lacisediminihabitans. The sequence continues at coordinate 9,704 of JAZJYU010000139.1, forward strand.
GCTTCTTCGGGCAGGTCGTGCGTTTCGGGGTGGTCGGCGTGCTGTCCACGGTCGCCTACGCGCTGCTCTACCTCGGCTTCTCCCATCTCATGCCCGCCCAGATCGCCAACTTCGTCGCGCTCCTCGTGACGGCGATCGCGAACACCGCGGCGAACCGCCGCTTCACGTTCGGCGTGCTGGGCCGCACCGGCGTGGTGAGGCACCAGTTCCAGGGCCTCATCGTCTTCGGGATCGCCTGGCTCATCACGAGCGGTTCCCTCCTCATCCTCCACTTCGAAAACGAAGGAGCCGGTGCCCGTGTGCAGCTCCTCGTGCTCACGATCGCCAATCTCGTGGCGACTCTCCTTCGTTTTGTGCTGTTTCGGGTGTGGGTGTTCCGCTCGCATCGCGCCGACGTATCGGCCCCCGAGACCGACCCGACCCCTTCACGACTCGAGCAGAAAGCAGTCCAGTCATGACCGCATCCACCGCCACCGTCTCCCACGAGCGCCCGACGACGCTGCTGCGACGGCTCATCCACTCAGACGTCGCGCTGTGGGAACGACTGTCGTTCCTCGGACTGCTCATCGCGACCGCGTTCATCAACCTGGTCAACCTCACCTCCAGCGGCTGGGCGAACTCGTTCTACTCCGCCGCCGTTCAGGCCGGAGCCAGCAATTGGGAGGCGTTCTTCTACGGATCGTCGGACGCGGCCAACTCGATCACGGTCGACAAGCCACCGGCGAGCCTGTGGATCATGGACCTCTCGGTGCGGTTGTTCGGACTGTCATCGTTCAGCATCCTGCTGCCGGAGGCGATCATGGGTGTCGTCACCGTGGCTCTCGTCTACGTCATGGTGCGTCGGCACTTCTCGGCAGGGACGGCGCTGCTGGCCGGTGGCGTTCTCGCGCTCACCCCGGTGGCGGTGCTGATGTTCCGATTCAACAATCCGGATGCCCTGCTCGTGCTGCTGATGACCCTCGCGGCGTACTTCACGCTGCGCGGCATCGAGAGCGGAAAGATGCGCTGGATCCTGTGGGCAGGCGCCATGGTCGGCCTCGGGTTCCTCACCAAGCAACTGCAGGCCTTCCTGATCGTGCCGGTGCTCGTCGCCGCCTACCTGTGGATGTCGAAGCTCGGCCTCGGTAAACGGCTCCTTCGCCTGGTGGCCGCGCTCGGCGTGCTCATCGTCTCGGCCGGCTGGTGGGTCGCGATCGTGGAGCTCGTGCCGGCGAGCATGCGCCCGTTCGTCGGCGGCTCGCAGACCGACAGCTTTCTCGAGCTGACCTTCGGCTACAACGGTCTCGGCCGCCTCACCGGCAGCGAGACCGGGAGTGTCGGCGGAGGGGCGGCGACCGCGGGCGCGACGGGCAACTGGGGTGCCACGGGCATCCTCCGCCTGTTCCAGAACGAGATCGGCGGCCAGATCAGCTGGCTGCTTCCGGCCGCGCTCATCGTGATGGTCGCCGGATTCGTGCTGCTGTTCCGCACGCCGCGCACCGACCCGCGTCGCGTGGTGCTCTTCCTCTTCTCCGGCTGGCTGCTCGTCACCGCCCTGTTCTTCAGCTTCATGGCCGGCATCTTCCACGCGTACTACACGGTGGCGCTCGCACCCCCGCTGGCCGGCACCCTCGCGATCGGCGCGAGCCTGCTGTGGTCGCGACGAGCTGAGTTGTGGGCCCGCATCATCCTGTCGGCCACGGTGTTCGTCACCGCGTTCTGGGCATACTCTCTCCTCGCCGAGGCGAGCAGCTGGCTGCCCTGGCTCAAGTACGTCGTGCTGGTTCTCGGGTTCGCCGGCGGGCTGATGCTGCTGCTCCCGCGGCGCGGGCGGATGCTCGCGGCCGCGACCATGACCGTCGCCCTGGTCTCGGCGCTGATCGCCCCCGCCGCGTACAGCCTCGAGACGGTCTCGACCGGCCACATCGGGTCGATCGTCACCGCCGGCCCGACGGTGTCGGGTTCGGGCGGCCTGCCCGGTGGGGGTGGCGGATTCGGTGCACCCGGCGGTGGTCCGGGCGCGCAGGCCCAGAACCAGGCCCCGCCGGCCCTCCGTGCCCGCGGCACGGGCGGCGGCATCGGCGGCGGCGGGAAGAGCGGGCTGCTCGGCGGCGGCACGGTCAGCACCCAGGTGGTGACGACCCTGTCCGCGAACGCGAGCAGCTACACCTGGGTCGCGGCGGCGATCGGGTCGAACAACGCCTCCGTGTACCAGCTCGAGAGCGGCCACTCGGTCATGCCGATCGGCGGCTTCAACGGCACCGACCCGTCACCAACACTCGCGCAATTCAAGTCTTACGTGGCGGCCGGTGAGATCCACTACTTCATCGACAGCGGCTCGCTCGGGCAGGCAGGCAGCGGCTCATCCGACTCGTCCGCGATCGCCGGCTGGATCGAGAAGAACTTCACCGCGACGACGGTCGACGGGGTGACGCTCTACGACTTGACAAAGTAGGTGAGGAGGGGGCGGGAGGATAATGGTCACGCCATCCGCCCCGAACGAAGCCGAGTACCGCCCTCATGGAACCAGAGAAGGTTCGAGCCCCCAACATCCGCGATGTCGCGCGGCTTGCCGGGGTTTCATACCAGACGGTTTCGCGTGTGCTCAACAACTCGGAGGCGCTGCGCCCGGAGACCAAACAGCGCGTGCTGGAGGTCATCGATCAGATCGGCTACCGGCCGAACCAGGCCGCCCGCGCCCTCGTCACCAGCCGCTCGCGCACCATCGGCGTACTGACCTCGCAGACCGCACACTACGGGTCGGCGACCAGCCTGCACGCCATCGAGGAGGCGGCGCGCGAGGCCGGCTACCTCGTGAGCACCACCAGCATCGCGACCAGCGACTACGAGTCGATCCGCGACCGGCTCGAATACCTGATGAACCAGTCGATCGAGGCTCTCATCGTGATCGCGCCGCAGGTGCGGGTGTTCGACGCGATCCGTGAACTCGAGATCCGTGTGCCGCTCGTGACCCTCGGCTCGACTCATCGTGACGAACACGCGCTCTCGGTCGACCAGATCGCGGGAGCCCGCCTCGCCACCCGGCACCTCATCGACCTCGGCCACCGGCACATCCTGCATCTGGCCGGGCCGCAGGACTGGATCGAGGCCGAGGCGAGGATGAAGGGCTTCATCGACGAGGTGGTGGACGCCGACCTGATCGCGTACCCGCCGATCCTGGGCGACTGGACCGCGGACTTCGGGTACTACGTGGGGCAGGAGTTGCTGCGCCGCACCGACTTCACCGCGGTTTTCGCCGCGAACGACCAGATGGCGCTCGGACTCATGCACGCCTTCCGTGAGGGCGGACTCGAGGTACCGCGGGACATCAGCATCGTCGGCTTCGACGACATCCCCGAGGCCGCGCACTACTGGCCGCCGCTCACCACCGTGCGGCAGGACTTCGCGGAGATCGGGCGGCGTTCACTCTCGCTCCTGGTCGGCGAACTGGGCGGCACCCGGGGGATGAGTCATGAGCAGATCGCTCCGGAACTCATCGTGCGCGAGTCGACCGCGTTACCGTCCCGCAACCTCTGAGGTGCCACCGCGTGGCCGCGCTGGGGTTAGTCTGTAAGACGGGTAATTTTTCAGCCGGAGAATAGACAAGGTAGTCCAGCGTTGTGATTAGAGATGCGCGAGCCGTCCATGTGAACGTACACATTCTGCTGGGGACCGCGGGAGCCGATCGCTGATGGCAACGCAGACAGCATCCGAAACGGAGACGACTGACACGACCCCGGTCATCCTCGAGATGCGTTCCATCACCAAGGAGTTCCCCGGTGTCAAAGCACTCGACCGGGTATCGCTGTCGGTGAAAGCGGGCGAGATCCACTCCATCTGCGGCGAGAACGGCGCGGGCAAGTCAACCCTGATGAACGTGCTGTCCGGCGTTTACCCCTACGGCACATACACCGGCCAGATCATCTTCCAGGGCCAGGAGATGCACTTCCGCGACATCGGGTCGAGTGAAGCGGCGGGAATCGTCATCATCCACCAGGAGCTCGCGCTCATCCCCGATCTGTCGATCACAGAGAACATCTTCCTCGGCAACGAGCCGCGCCGGTTCGGCGTGATCGACTGGGTCGAGGCGAAGAAGCGTGCGATCGAACTGCTCGCCCGCGTGGGTCTCGAAGACGACCCGGACACCCAGATCAAGAACATCGGCGTCGGCAAGCAGCAGCTGGTCGAGATCGCCAAGGCGCTCAACAAGCACGTGAAGCTGCTTATTCTCGACGAGCCGACCGCCGCACTCAACGAGACCGACTCGCAGCACCTGCTGGACCTGATCCGCGGGCTCAGGGGCCGCGGCATCGCGTCGATCATGATCTCGCACAAGCTCAACGAGATCGAGCAGATCTCCGATTCGATCACCATCATCCGCGACGGCAAGACCATCGAGACGCTCGACGTCAAGAAGGATGGCGCCAACGAGGATCGCATCATCCGCGGCATGGTCGGTCGAGTTCTCGAGAACCGCTTCCCCGATCGCTCGCCGGACATCGGCGAGGTCTTCTTCGAGGTGAAGAACTGGAACGTGCGCCACCCGCTCACGTCGGAGCGCATGGTCGTCAAGAACTCGAGCTTCATCGTGCGCAAGGGCGAGGTCGTCGGGTTCGCCGGGCTCATGGGCGCCGGCCGCACCGAACTCGCGATGAGCCTGTTCGGGCGCTCGTACGGCACCTTCATCTCCGGCCAGGTCTTCAAGGACGGCAAGGAGATCCAGCTGCGCACCGTGTCCGAGGCGATCGAGCACGGCCTGGCTTACGTGAGCGAAGATCGCAAGGCGCTCGGGCTCAACCTGCTCGATGACATCCAGGACTCGGTGGTGTCGGCGAAACTGCAGAAGATCGCCAAGCTCTCGGTGATCAACAAGGTCGCCGAGCACACGGTCGCGGAGCAATACCGCAAAGAGCTACGGATCAAGACGCCGTCGGTCGAGGAGGGCGTGAACAAGCTCTCCGGCGGCAACCAGCAGAAGGTCGTGCTGGCGAAGTGGCTGTTCACCGACCCGGACCTGCTCATTCTGGACGAGCCCACCCGCGGCATCGATGTCGGCGCCAAGACGGAGATCTACGGGATCATCCGTGACATCGCCGCGCAGGGCAAGGGCATCATCCTCATCTCGTCTGAGCTGCCAGAGCTGCTCGGCGTCTCCGACCGCATCTACACGATCTTCGAGGGCGCGATCACGAACGACCTCGCCGCCGACGAGGCGACACCAGAAACCCTCCTGAGAAGCATGACTTCCGCGAAGC
>JAZJYU010000139.1:14947-17998 GCA_040390225.1 Actinomycetota bacterium
GTCGTGTCGATCCCGTCAACGATGATGGCCGCGGAAGAAGTCGAGCGCGTGGTCGGCGCCGCCGCCGCCGCGCTGGAGCAAATCAGGAATCTCTAGAGAGGGGCCAACAATGAGCGCAGCACCCGAGACCCCGCGCAAGAGCGCGTTCCGTTTCCGTGACCTCGGCAAGATGTTCGGCGGCAGCACCGGCACCGGGCGACAGGTGGGCATCCTCGGTGCGCTCGTCGTCATCGTCATCCTGTTCGAGATCCTCACCGGCGGCCTGACACTCGACCCGATCAACCTGATCAACCTGGTGAACCAGAACGCGTACGTGCTGATCCTCGCCATCGGCATGGTGATGGTGATCATCGCAGGCCATATCGACCTGTCGGTCGGGTCATCCGCCGCCTTCGTCGGCATCGTCGTCGCGACGGCGATGGTCAGCTGGCACTTCCCGCCCGCTCTGGCGTTCCTGCTCGGCCTCCTGGTCGGCGGGGCCATCGGAGCCTGGCAGGGCTGGTGGGTCGCGTACGTCGGTGTGCCGGCCTTCATCGTGACCCTCGCGGGCATGCTGATCTTCCGTGGAGCTAACCAGTTCTTCGGCAACTCGAACACCGTGACGGTACCCGGTTCGTTCACCGTCATCGGCGGCGGCTCGATCCCCGACTTCGGGCCGGACTTCGGCTACAGCAACGGCACGCTCATCCTGGGCCTGATTGCGATCGTCGCGCTGGTCTGGAACGAGTTCCGTCAGCGCCGCATCCAGACGCAGATGGGCGCGGACAAGGCGCCGATCTGGGTGAGCATGGTCAAGCTCGTCATCCTCGTCGCCGTGACGGGTGGCGCGACCTACCTGTTCGCGACCGGCCGCGTCGGCACCAGCTTCCCGATCTCGGGAATCATCGTCGGCGTGCTCGTGCTCATCTACTCGTTCGTCACCCGCAACACCACGATCGGCCGGCACATCTACGCGGTCGGCGGCAACTGGCACGCGGCCGAGCTGTCCGGCGTCAAGATCAAGCGCGTCAATTTCTTCGTCATGATGAACATGTCGGTTCTGGCATCCATCGCCGGCATGGTCGGCGTGGCCCGGGCCGGGGCCTCGGGGCCCGGTGACGGCACCGGCTGGGAGCTTGACGCCATCGCGGCCGTCTTCATCGGTGGCGCCGCCGTCGCCGGTGGCATCGGAACGATCGTCGGCTCGATCATCGGTGCCCTCGTCATCGCGGTTCTGAACAACGGCCTGCAGCTGCTCGGCGTATCCAACGACCGGGTGCAGATCATCAAGGGTCTGGTGCTTCTCATCGCGGTCGGCATCGACGTCTACAGCAAGCGGCAGGGCAGACCATCGCTCATCGGACGATTCGGCCGGCGAAAGCCGACGGATGGCGTGCCGGCGACCGCACCGATCGATCGTCCCTCGGTGGCCCCCACCGACAGCGCGGAGGACTCCTCCCGCCCACAATCCACTACCCCGAACGCATAGCTGCGCCGGAGTAGTAGAACCGGGGCGACTCGTCGCCCCACTGCAGTCACACACACAGCACTACCTCACAAACAGAAAGTGAACACAATGCGCAAAATCGCAATCACGTCGGTGGCAATCGCCGGCGTCGCCCTGATGGCCCTCTCGGGCTGCTCAGCCCGCAACTCGACCTCGGGCAGCAACGCCTCCGGCTTCAAGTCTGGTTCCGTCATCGGCGTCGCCCTTCCGGACAAGACCTCGGAGAACTGGGTTCTCGCCGGCAAGCTGTTCACCGACGACCTGACCAAGGCCGGATTCAAGCCGGACGTGCAGTACGCGCCCTCCTCGAACACCGCATCGGAGCAGGCCAGCCAGATCTCGACCATGAACACCAAGGGCGCGAAGGTGCTCATCATCGGTGCGTTCGATGGCAAGCAGCTCGGCACGCAGGTGAAGGACGCGCACACCAACGGCGCGAAGGTCATTGCATACGACCGCATCATCGAGGACTCGCCGAACGTTGACTACTACGTGGCGTACAACAACGAGAAGGTCGGCGAGCTGCAGGGGCAGGCCCTGCTCGACGGCATGAAGGCCCGCTTCCCCGACGCCAAGACGTACAACATCGAGCTGTTCTCGGGTGCATCCACCGACCCGAACGCCGCGGTGTTCTTCGACGGCGCCATGAAGATCCTGCAGCCGAAGATCGATGACGGCACGCTGAAGGTCGTCTCAGGCCAGACCAAGATCGACCAGACGCAGACCACCGGATGGCTCGCCGCCAACGCGCAGACCCGTATGGACACCCTGCTGGCCGGCAACTACTCGGGCAGCACCGTGCTGAACGGTGTGCTCTCGCCGAACGACACCCTCGCTCGCGCGATCATCACCTCGATCAAGGCTGCCGGCAAGAACACGCCGACCATGCCGGTCGTGACCGGTCAGGACTCCGAGGCCGCCTCGATCCCGCTGATCATGACGGGTGAGCAGTACTCCACCATCAACAAGGACACGACGAAGCTCGTCGCACAGGCCGTCGCAATGGTCAAGGAGCTGGCCTCCGGCAAGAAAGCCAGCACCAACGCCAGCGCCACGGACAACGGCTCGGTAAAGGTTCCGACCTACTACCTGCCGCCGGAGCTCGTCACCAAGGACAACGCCGCGCAGTCCTATGCGAGCAACCCGACCCTCCTGGCGCTCGTCAACAAGTAGTCCGCCTCGACAGTCACAGGTCCGGCCTCCGCAGTTTCGCGGGGGCCGGACTTTTTCGTGCTGTCGTTCCGCTCGTGAAGTGAGCCCATGCTGCGATCAACCTCGGCTGAACCGCATCCTTTGGTTCGAAATGCAGGACTCAGTGTGACGCGAGTCGACTGAACTGCCACTCGCGTCACTCCAGTCACATGCACTCCTGCATTTCGTGCAGGATTGGGCTGGGAGCTCGGGATGCGTGCAGTGGCGGCCGCTGGGAACCCACTGCTCTTGCGAAGGTCGGACTCGGACACGGCGAGAGCGAGCACGCGCGCGATGCGAGTTCTCCGGCTGAGGAAAGCAGGAGTGACGCACAAACCGCGGCACCCTTACGCGCAGAGTTGCGGACGGCGCCG
>JAZJYU010000140.1:0-5403 GCA_040390225.1 Actinomycetota bacterium
GGCAACGGGTGGGCCGGATTCATCATCTTCACCGCGACCATCATCGTCATGATCGGCGCCTGGATCGCACTCAACCCCCTCGTGCTGCGCACCATCGCCGGCACCATAGGCAAAGTCGGCCGCTGACCGGTCCTCGCGCAAGCCCCTCCCCTTCGTGACCCGTGTGGGCCACAATGGGGCATGTGCGGGATGCTCCCGCCCAGACAGGAATGCAGATCGTGTCACCAACAGCTGGATCGAAAACCGCGAAAGCCAAGAAGGCCGTCGCGGCGGGCAAGGCGAAATCGGCGGCAGCAACGACCACGAAGTCCGGCGGCAAGTCGTCGGCCAAGGCAGCGCCGGCGAAGTCGGCCTCCAAGTCCGAGCTGCGCAAGCAGGCGGACCGCGCCCAGAAGGAGCTCGGGAAGCAGAAGGCGAAGGCCGCCGCGGCCGCTGAGAAGGCGAAGGCACGGTTGCTGAAGGAGCGCGACAAGGCGGAGAGGCTCGCAGCGAGGAACCAGGCAGCTGCCGAGAAGACGGCACGCAAGCTGAAGAAGCGTCTGAAGACCGCACTGGCCGACGCCGAGGCACTCGCCAAGGGCGGGGCGGATGACGCCGCCGACGCCGTGAAGCACGCCGTCGACACCGTGAAAGACGTCGCCGAGCACGGAGTCGCCGCGGCACAGGGTGCTGGCGACACCGCGACCATGACGCTTGCTCAGCTGCGCGAGAAAGCCAAGGAGCAGGGGATCGCGGGCTACTCGCGGCTCACCAAGTCCGAGCTGGTTGAGAAGCTCACCGCATAGGAATCGATCGTCGTCCCCGGCGCTTCGGCGCCGCGGACGACGATTCCGGCAGCAGGTGGGCGGGCAGTAGGCGGGCGCTGACCAGCTCGCTCACCGCCGCGCGTGCCGGCGACCGCGGCGCGGCGTCCTGAATCGTGCGGCCGGTCAGGATCGCCGAATCGAATGAACCCAGGTCGTATGGCACGAGAACCGGCGCGCGGATGCCCCCGAAACGTTCCAGCGTGGACAGCACCTGGGCATGCGGGGCGGACCCGATCGCACTCGGCCGCAGCCGGTTCATGACGACCGACAAGCGTTCCGGCTCGACGAGCTCCAGAAGGTCGACGTGGGCGCGAAGAAACCGCGACAGTCCTACGGGGTCCGCCGACCCCACGGCCACCACCTGATCGGCATTGCGGAGTGCCGTGATCGTCGCGGCATTGCGGTGTGGCGCGAACAGGTCGCTCGAGATCTCCTCGTCGTTCTCGAGGCTCGCGCCGGTGTCGAGCACCGTGAAGTCGGCCCAGGTGCGGCAGGCCGCGATGGTGGCTTCCACTCGGTCCGCCGACAGCTCGGGCCAGCGGTCAGGGCGCCCGATGCCCGTCAGCACACGGAACGAACCTCGAGGTGATGAATACATCTCGGCAATGCGATCGAGTTCGGCGAGGTCGAGGGCGCCGGCGCCCGCGAGTCGGCAGGCGGCGGCGAACCCGGGCGACTCGTCGAGCAGTCCGAGCGCTGGTGCGACCGCGCCCCCGTGTGTGTCGGCGTCCGCGAGCACGACCGAGAAACCGCGGGCGGCGAGCTCGGCAGCGACTGCGATCGCCATCGTGGTTCGGCCGGGTGATCCGGCCGGGCCCCAGAGCGCGATGACCCGGCCGCCTTTCACGGCTGCTGGAGGCGCCGCCTGGGCCGGCTGGGGGTCCCGGCGCGCCATGCTCGCCTCGATGTCGGCGAAAAGCGCGTCTGCGTTCTGCAGTTCGTAGAGACCGAGAGCGGCGGCGTACCGACGGTCTGCTTCGCCCTCTACCAGCGCCACGAGCCGCACTCCACGACCATCCGCGAGTTGGACCAGGCCCCGGTCCAGGTAGCGCGGTTGCGCGGCGATGATCGCGACGTCGATCCCGACTCCCACCGCGAGCGCGGAACCGAGCTGCTCGCATCCAGCGAAAGCGCCAACGGTGGCGTACCCGTGACGCTCGAGTTCGACCGCCAGGCGCTCGGCAACGGTGTCCGGCAGGCAGAGCGCCACACGCTCCACGTCAGCCACCCACGGCCACGCTCGATGGCACGAGCGAGATCGCCGCTGCGTTCGCCACCGCCTCGAGCAGCTTCGCCGTGGCCGATCGCGAGACGAGCAGTTCGACCGACGCGGCACTGCCGGTCGCGATCACTCCGTCTGGCTTCAGCACTCGTACCACCGTGGCGGAGGACGCGAGCACCGAAGGGGCGCCGAACGAACCTTCCCCCGTCGCCGCGGCCGACCAGACGTCCACAACGGCTCCCGGCCCGATGGAGCGCACCAGCTGGCCGGCCACCGGCACCACCACGGAGGTGATCCGCGCGCCGGCCGTGGATCCGACGGCGGAGACGGGCACCAGCTCCCCTGCCTCGACGGTACGGGTCACCACGAGTCCACCGGGTGGCAGATCGGAGGCCGACAGGTATCGCGCGCCACCTGCCGGAAGCCGAGCGCTCACCTCGACGAGGTCGTCACCATGGATGCGGTCCCCCGGGCTCAGCGCGGTGCGCGCCGCGTAGACGCGAGCACCGCCGTCCGCGGACGACACCACCAAGAGCACCCCGCCCACCGAAGCCACGACGAGCAGCACGCCCACCACGAATCGAACATCGAACCACCAGTGCTTCGGACGGCTACCCGCGGCCATGCCTGTCTCCCTGAAGTCGATTGACGAATCGGACGATCCCATGCGCCAAGCGGGCACGCAGAAGTTATCCACACCACGGCCACCGTCCGCGTGCCCCGCGCATAATCGACTCATGACTGAGAGCGCGAACGCGCCCGGAAGCTCTCGCTTCCTCACCCTCGCCGACACGGCGGAGATTCTCAACGTGTCAGCAAGCCAGGCATATGCTCTTGTGCGCTCGGGCGAGCTGCCGGCGATCAAGATCGGCGGCAGCGGACACTGGCGGGTCGAGCGCAGCGTGCTGGAGTCGTACATCCAGGACAAGTACGAGGAGTCCCGGCGTATCAGCCTGTGGAACCAGTCTGACTTCGCCAGCATCCAGGAATACTCCTTCGACCCGAAGGACCAGGCCCGCTAGGCACGGGCGCCGGCTCAGACCCGCAGCATCACGAGTTCTGCGAACGGGACGACGCGGAAACCGCTGACCACGTCACGTCGCCTCGGAGCATCGCTGTCGTGCATGGCGAGATCGAAGTGGTCGCGCCCGACCCGATCTATCGTGCCGTGTGCATCGCCGCCTCTCAGCACGACCAGCACGGCAACCCGGCGACGGCATAGGTCCCTCAACACGAACGACAGGCCGAGCCGTGCGGTGAGTTGCTCCGCCGACTCCTCCCTGCCGTCGAGACTCCCGTCGACGGCCGCCGCATCCAGCTCGATCGCGGCGAGCGCGGAGAACGGGATGACGACCTGGGACCGCCTGCTCGCCCCGTTCGCCAGGTCTCCCGCGAACCAGTCCCTGCCCATGGTCGCAACGCGCACGGCGACCGAGCGGGAGTCGATGAGAGCGATCGTGACCGGTGCACCCGACGCGGCCACGGCCGCCAGACGGTCGCGCACCGACAATCGGCCGAGACGGAGTCGCTCCTCCTCCGACTGGAGCGCGACATCGTCAGCGATCAGATCGTGTTCGAGCTGTGCAGCCAGGTCGTCGAACAGGTTGGTCCATCGCGTGGCCCGCCGATCGGTCATCGGTGAAGGCTAGGCGGCGTCCCGAATCTCTGAGACGAGTTGTCCACAATCATACGATGGGGGATAGACACGGGTCAGGCGGAATGCTTTAGTTTGCGCACGGGGTTCTACCCCCATTGTGGGGGGCCGCATGCACAGAAGACTGGTCTCACCACATGAGCGAAGCACTCACCTTCGACTATCCGGACCGCACACGCGGCGAGCAGACCCTCGTTACGAGGATCCTGCCCGAGAAGTTCGTACCAGACGAGTTCTTCGGGCATCAGCCTTCCACCCGCGCCACCCTCCCGAATCCTCAGCCCCTGCTCGAGAACCTCACCACCTGCGTCATCGAAATACTGGCCGGCGCGCGAGACCTCAACCAGATCGCCCGCTGGGTGACGGATGACGTGCACCGCAACCTGCTGAAGCGGGTCGTCATCTCGGCACGGGCCCGCCATGCCAAAGGCCAGACCGTCACGCGCCCGACCTTCTCGATCGGGTCGACCTCGGTGTGCGAGCCGCGCGACGGAGTCATCGAGGCGGTCGTCATCGTGCGTGGGCGCGCTCGCACGAGGGCGGTCGCACTACGGCTCGAGGGCCTCGATCATCGGTGGCGGGCGACGAGCATCAACGTGCTGTAACCCCAGCCGCCGCGCTCAGCGACCGCCGTTCTTCCGCTCCTGCGCACGACGCTCGGCGCGGTTCTGCGGCGGCTGCTGTCCGTCGACCGCCTGGCCGAACGCTCCGCGCTGCTGCGGCTGACCGCCCTGCTGCGCGGCCGGCTGCTGGCCCTGCTCCGAAGGCGGACGGCCGAAGGCCGGGTTGACGGCGGGCGTGTCCTGCGACTGCGCCCGCGCGGTCGACGCACGGTCGAGCTGACCGCGCTGGTTGCGCACCTCGATCTCACCGTCCGCGTTCGCGGCGGTGTAGCTGAAACGATCGGTGGGCGCACCGGACTCGCCGAGACCCTTCGCGGCGACGGTGGGAACCGCGGCGGTCGCTTCGCCACCGCCGGTCACCTCCACCTCGAGGTTGAACAGGAAGCCGACCGACTCCTCACGGATCGAGCCCATCATCTGCTGGTACAGCGCGAAGCCCTCGCGCTGGTACTCCACCAGCGGGTCACGCTGCGCCATCGCGCGCAGCCCGATGCCGTCTTTCAGATAGTCCATCTCGTACAGGTGGTCGCGCCAGCGCCGGTCGATGACCGAGAGCACCACGCGGCGCTCCAGCTCACGCATGGCCGGCTCGCCCAGCGTCTGCTCGCGGTTGCGGTACTGGATTCGGGCATCCGACAGGATCTCAGACTTGAGGAAGTCGCTGGTGAGGCGGTTGCGCGAACCGGCCTCGGTGAACAGTTCGTCGATGGTGATCGAGACGGGGTAGAGCGTCCGCAACTCGGTCCACAGGGCATCCAGGTCCCAGTCGTCCGCGTGACCCTCCGAGGTGTGCACGTCCACCACCTCGGTGATGACGTCTTCGAGGAACTTGGACGTGCGGTCCTGCAGGTCGTCACCTTCGAGGATGTGCCTGCGGTCGCCGTAGATGGCCTCACGCTGGCGATTGAGCACATCGTCGTACTTCAGCACGTTCTTGCGGATCTCGGCGTTACGCGCCTCCACCTGGCTCTGTGCGCTGCGGATGGCGCGGCTGACCACGCGGGACTCGATGGCCAGATCGTCGGGAACATTGCCGCGCCCCATCAGCGACTCGGCGGCCGAGGAGTTGAACAGGCGCATCAGGTCGTCGGCGAGGGA
>JAZJYU010000140.1:5424-6552 GCA_040390225.1 Actinomycetota bacterium
GCGGCGGGACTCGTGACGCTCTGTACCGAGCACATAGAGGCCGCCGGCCTCGACCACCTTGTCAGCCTCCTCCTGCACCATGAGGCGCACTCGGTCGAAGACCGGCTCCCACTCCTTCTCGTACTCGTCGGGGGTGTCGATCGGGCTGAGGCCGCGCGAGTTCATCTCCGCGACGGCGAGGAACTCGGCGTTGCCACCGAGCATCACGTCCGTTCCACGACCGGCCATGTTGGTGGCGACGGTGACCGAACCGAGCCGGCCCGCCTGCGCAACGATCGCGGCCTCGCGCGCATGGTTCTTGGCGTTGAGCACCTCGTGCTTCACGCCGCGACGAGCGAGCAGCTTGGAGAGGTATTCGCTCTTCTCGACGCTCGTCGTTCCGACGAGAACCGGCTGGCCCTTCTCGTGGCGTTTGACGATGTCTTCGACGACCTGGGCGAACTTCGACTCCTCGTTCTTGTAGACGAGGTCGGGCTGGTCGATGCGCTGCATCGGCTTGTTGGTGGGGATCGACACCACGCCGAGGCGATAGGTGCTCATGAACTCCGCGGCCTCGGTCTCGGCCGTGCCCGTCATGCCCGACAGCTTCTTGTACAGACGGAAGTAGTTCTGCAGCGTGACGGTGGCGAGGGTCTGGTTCTCGGCCTTGACCTCGACGCCCTCCTTCGCCTCGATAGCCTGATGGATGCCCTCGTTGTAGCGACGGCCGACCAGGATGCGGCCGGTGTGCTCGTCGACGATGAGCACCTCGCCGTTCATCACGACGTAGTCCTTGTCTTTCTTGAACAGGGCTGCGGCCTTGATCGAGTTGTTGAGGAATGAGATCAGCGGCGTGTTCGCCGACTCGTACAGATTGTCGATGCCGAGGTAGTCCTCGACCTTCTCGATACCGGGCTCGAGCACGCCGACGGTGCGCTTCTTCTCGTCGACCTCGTAGTCCTCCTCCGGCGTGAGGCGGCGCGCGAGGTTCGCAAGAAGCCGTTCCTCGACGACGGCCGCGGCGGAAGCCATGGCCTGATCGACATTGCCTTCTTCTTTCAGACTCGGTGTGCTCAGGTTGGAGCCGTCGGCGACGGGCGGCGAGTCGGGCTTCATCGCATCGACCTCCTTCACCACGAAGGGCAGCGG
>JAZJYU010000140.1:6562-13937 GCA_040390225.1 Actinomycetota bacterium
CATCCACCGTAAAATCCTCCTCGCGCTTGAACCCGCGGACGATCTCCGCGAAGCGCGCGTAAAGGTCTTGGGAGTCCCCTGCAGGACCCGAGATGATGAGCGGCGTGCGCGCCTCGTCGATGAGGATGGAGTCCACCTCGTCGACGATGGCGAAGTTGTGGCCGCGCTGCACCATGTCGCTCGCCTGCCACGCCATGTTGTCGCGCAGGTAGTCGAAGCCGAACTCGTTGTTCGTGCCGTAGGTGATGTCCGCCTCGTACTGCTCGCGACGCTCCTCCGGGGTCTGGCCGGACAGAATGACACCCGTCGTCATCCCGAGCGCGCGATACACGCGACCCATCAGTTCGGACTGGTAGCTGGCCAGGTAGTCGTTGACCGTGATGACGTGCACGCCGCGGGACGGGATGGCGTTCAGATAGGCGGCGAGCGTTGCGACCAGGGTCTTGCCCTCGCCGGTCTTCATCTCGGCGATGTTGCCGAGGTGGAGCGCCGCGCCGCCCATGAGCTGCACGTCGAAGTGACGCATGCCCAGGGTGCGGGACGCCGCCTCGCGCACCGCCGCGAATGCCTCGGGAAGCAGATCTTCCAGCGACTCGCCGTTCGAATACCGCTCACGGAACTCGACGGTCTCGTGACGAAGCTCTTCGTCGGTCAGTTCCCTGAAGTCGTCTTCCAGGTGGTTGACCGCCTGCGCGAAGCGCTCGAGCCTGCGGAGGGTGCGGCCCTCTCCGACGCGGAGGACCCTTTCGAGGACGTTGGCCACTGATTGCTCCAGGTATTCGTCAAGGCACGGTGCCGGTTGACGATTCTACCAACCCTAGCTATCCCGCCTGGTTCTGGAGTCCGATTACACCGTAGTCCCAGCCCTTGCGCCGATAGACCACGCTGGGGCGATCCGTCTCGGCGTCGATGAAGAGATAGAAGTCGTGACCGACCAGTTCCATGAAGTACAGCGCGTCATCCACAGTCATCGGCATCGCGTCGAACACCTTCTTGCGGATGACGACCGGGCTCCAGTCGTCGTCCTCCGCCGCGGACTCGGACACGATCGGGATCTCACCCGTCGCCACGCGTTCGATCACATCGATCGACGCCGCATGAAGGTCGCCGAATCCGCCGGAATTCGCCGCCTCGCGCAGCGATGTCGGGCGGTGTTGGCCGCGATGCACCTTCTGCCGATCCTTTGCTCGTCTCAGCCGTTCGACCAGCTTGTCGATCGCGACGTCGAATGCGACGTACTTGTCGGAGCCGGTCGCCTCTGCCCGCACCAGCGGACCCGGCCCGACCAGGGTGAGTTCGACGCGATCATCGCCGCTCGACCCGCTCTTCGAATTTTTCTCGTTGTGCCGGCTGACCTTCACTTCGAATGCGAGAGCCTTGTCGGCGAGGTGGGAGATCTTGTCGGCCTTCTCCGTCGCGTACGAGCGGAACCGATCCGTGATCCCCAGGCCCAGTCCGTTGATGGAGATATCCATGGCGTACTCCTGGTTCCGAATGCGCAGCCGCCCGGTGGACCAGGCGATATCCTGCGCCTCTTTTTGCCAACGTAGACCCGTCTCCCTGCGATGTCACGGGTTTGCCGGGAATGTGGAGAAGAGTCGCGGCGTCGAGGCGAGCACCGCCGCCCCTGCGACCTCGCCATCGGCGGCGCGAATCGCGCGGACCGCCTCGACGAGGGTCGCGCCCGTCGTCACCACGTCATCCACCAGCAGGACGCGAACCCCCGCGAGTCCGCGGATCGCCCGCATGGTGCCGGCCAGGTTCTCGGCCCGCTGCTGCCGCCCGAGGGACTTCTGCTCGCCGTGCGACCCCGCGACGAGCAGCTCATGCGGAGCACCGAGGCCCGCCCGGCGCAGCAGCAGCCGCACCGGGTCGTACCCCCGGCGCCGATAGGCCTGCCGACCGGCCGGGATCGCGACGACGCGCAGCCCGCCGGACCCGGCGGCGAGAGCGGAGGCACGGACCGCGGACGAGAGGGGTGCGCCGAGCGCGCGCGCTGCGTCCGTTCGCCCGTTCTGCTTGAAGTCGAGGATGGCGTGCCTGACCACGCCGTCATAGCGCAGCGCGGCATGCGCGGGCGTGCCGTCGGAGAGCACCCGGCACTCGATGACGGGCGCGAGAGCCAGTCGGCAGTCGGTGCAGAGCGTGCGGTCAGGGGCACCGCACCCGGCGCAGTCCACCGGCAGCACCACAGCGAGCGCGTCCCGCAGAAGGTCGGCGATCATGCGGTCAGCCTGCCAGCACGATCAGCGCTGGGTGGCGATGAACCCCACGGAGACCTTGCTGCTCTGCCAGCTCGACCCTTGGTAGGAGTAGACGAGCGAATCGTCGCCGAGCACGCGAAGACCCTGTTGGCCGTTGCCGCCGACGATCGCCTGGGCGCCGGGAAGTGCGTCGCCGAGCTGGGACTGCTCACCGCCGATGACGAACTCGTCGACGACGGATTGCGCACCGACGCTCACGAGAATCGCGACGGTGAGTTCGTCCACCCAGGTCAGATCGGTGGCCTCGCCCGACGGCAGCGCGGCATCCACGACGAGCGGCCCGATACCCGTCGGCACGAGCTTCTGGTCGCGCAGGATGGCACCGACCTCGAGCCGCGGACCGGTCGGCGTGGCCAGCAGGATCGCGATCCGCGCACCGTCACGCGAGACCTGCAGCGAGACGATGCGCGCGTCGGTCGGCAGGGACGTGGCAACGGAGTGTGCTGCTCCGCTCGTGTCGTAGACCGTGACCGCGTTCGGCTGATCTGTCGGCACACTCCACACGTAGCCGTTCTCATCCATGCTCGGGGCGATCAATTCCGGACGGTTGTCGAGCAGCGTCGGCGTCGCAGCCGACCTGCGGACCAGGCTCACTCCGCCGCTGCCCAGAACCGCCAGCGAGTCACCGTCGGATGACAGGGTGGCCGCGGTCGGCGACAGTGGCACGACCTTGCTGCTGAGCTGCGGGATCGTCGCGACCTTGCCGTTCGCGTAGAAGCCGAACTCGGTCTTCTGAAGCACGAGAGCCTGGCCGTCCACCTTCGCGTCGGCCTGGGGGCCATTCGATCCGAGGTCATCGATGACGAGCGGTGCGCCCTTCACCGAGATGCTGACGCTGGAGATGGTGGCGACCGACCTGAGGCTGTCGCTCAGTTGCACCAGCATCAGCTGGCGCTCATGCAGGGTCGCGTTCAGTGCCTCTGCCGTGAGGTCGACGTGCGCGACACCGGACACGACGGTGACGAGACTTCCGGTGTCGGTGAGCTGGGTGCCATCCGGGAACTCGGTGCGGACGGCGCCCTGCTGCCAGGCCGGAGGCCCCGCGAGCAGCGCACTCACGATCCGGGTCGGCGCCGTTCCGTTCGGGAACCAGCGAAGGTCGGGCACGAGGTTCTGGCCGGTCGGGTCGAGGAAGTAGAGCGCGTGCCGGGCGAACAGCCGCTGGAACGTGAGATCGGAGAGCACGACGCCGTTCGGCGCGGAACTGATCCGCCATTCCTTGCCCTCCTTGACGAACGAGAACGACAGCGTCGACGGCTGGTTGGTCTGCTTGTATGCCCCGGTGTTGTCGATGGTGGCACTCGTGGTGAACGTGTACTCGATGTCAGACGAATCCAGCGGCACGAGCCGGGCATCCCCCGACCGCACCTGCACGCTCTGGGTCGGGTCCCACTTGGTGGAGAAGGACGAACTGAGAAACTCGCGGGCGACCGCGTACCCGCCGGTCGACGACTGGAACGCCGCGACGAAGCCCTTCAGGATGGCCGAGGGGGTGTCGCCCTTCGCCGGACCCTCGGGATTGACCTCGAAACTCGTTCCGCTGGTACTGCCATCGATAGCCAGCCCCTGTGACGCGGGGCCGGACGACGGGATGCTGACGCAGCCGGCCAGCGTGACGGCGAGTACCAGCGCGCTCGCGATGGCCACTGCGAAACGGCGCTGATCAGTCATTCGCTGCACCTTCCTCGGTCAGTTCGTCGGGCGGCAGGCCGAGCGGCGACGACACGATCGGAATACCGGGTTCCCGGGGCAGGGTCAGCCGAAAGCAGGTTCCTGCCCCGGGCTGAGACCACACCTCGAGCCGGCCATCGTGCAGTGACGCATCTTCGAGCGAGATCGCGAGACCGAGTCCGGTGCCGCCGATGGTGCGCTGGCGCGAGGGGTCGGCGCGCCAGAAACGGTCGAACACCCTCGACACCTGGGCCTCCGTCATGCCGATGCCCCAGTCCCGTACGGCGATCGCGATGGCGCTCTCGTTGCTGTCCACCAGCACGGCGATCGGCCCGCCCTCCCCGTGCTCGACCGCGTTGCCGAGGAGGTTGCGCAGGATGCGGCGGATGCGGCGCGCGTCCACCTCCGCCTCGAAGTAGCCACCGGGCGCCGTGATCGAGAGCGAGGACCCGCGGCCGTCGGCCAGCGGCGTCATCGCCTCAACGGCATCCTCGACCAGGTGCACGAGGTTGGTCGGCTCGAGCTCGAGCTCGACGGCGCCGGCGTCGTACCGGCTCACCTCGAGCAGGTCGGCGAGCAGCACCTCGAAGCGCTGCACCTGGGTGTGCAGCAGCTCCGCGGTGCGTGCGGTCGACGGCTCGAAGGCGTCGCGCTGGTCGTACAGCACGTCGCCGGCCAGACGGATCGTCGTGAGCGGGGTGCGGAGCTCGTGCGAGACATCGGAGACGAAGCGCTGCTGAAGCCGCGACAGAGCCGCGAGTTTGGTGATCTGCTGCTGCAGGCTGTCCGCCATGCCGTTGAAGGAGCGGGCCAGGGTGGCGATGACGTCGTCGCCGCGCTCGGGGATGCGCTCCTCCAACTGCCCGGCCGCAAGCTTCTCGCTGGTCTCGGCCGCCGTACGGATCGGGCCGACGACAAGCCGCACGACCACCCAGGTGACGCCGCCGATCAGCGCGATGAGCGCGAGGCCGCCGAGTAGAAGGGTCTGCAGCACGAAGCCGAGAGTGACCTGTTCGTCGTGCAGCGAGTAGACGAGGTATAGCTCGTAGTCACCGGCCGGGCCGACTTTCAGCTGGGAGCCGACCACGATCGCCGGCGTCCCCCCGGCGAGAGACACCGACTGGTACTGCACGTGCGATGGGTCGGCGCGCACCCGCTCCCGCAACGCCTCGGTCACGACCTTCGGGAAGTTGGTGGTGTTCGTCGGCTGCATGATCTGCGCGGTCTGCTGCCCCGGCGAGCGGAGGATGGCGAGGTCGGTGCCCCCGGGGTTCGTGGTGGAACTGAGCACCTTGTCTTGCACGGTCGCGTTGAGGCTGTCCAGCTCGACCGACTGGCTCGAATCCGACGAGGTGTCCGCGGTGTCGAAGATCTCCTGCGCGAGATTGTGCGCGCTCCTCGCCTCATCCTGCACCTGGGTGCTCTTCGACGCGAACAGCTGGCTGCCGATGCTCACCGAGATGTAGGCGCCGATCACGATCACCGCGATCGACGAGAGCACCACCGTGATCGTGACGGTGCGGAACTGGAGCGACGTGCGCCACAGCCTCAACAGCCGGCCGGGCCAGCTTCGCCAGCGAATGGGGATCATCGGACGCGGATCAGGTCGAGCCCGCGCGATAGCCGACACCCCGCACGGTCATGACGATGCGCGGGTTGTCCGGGTCTTCTTCGACCTTCGCCCGCAGCCGCTGCACGTGCACGTTCACCAGTCGGGTGTCCGCCTTGTAGTGGTAGCCCCAGACCTGCTCGAGCAGCATTTCGCGCGTGAAGACCTGCTGCGGCTTCAGCGCGAGCGCGAGCAGCAGCTCGAACTCGAGCGGGGTCAGGTTGATCTTCTCCGCGCCCCTGCGCACCTCGTGGCCGGCGACATCGACCTGCAGATCGCCCACCTGCAGGATGTCGGCTTCGCCGACGGACGGTGGGCGCAACCGGGTGCGGATGCGAGCGACCAGCTCCTTGGGATTGAAGGGTTTGACCACGTAGTCGTCCGCACCGCTCTCGAGGCCGCGCACGACATCCGTCGTATCGGACTTCGCTGTGAGCATGATGATGGGGATGCCCGACTCGGCGCGGATCTGCGCGCACACCTCGATGCCGTCCTTGCCCGGCAGCATGAGGTCGAGCAGCACGAGCTCGGGCCGGGAGTCATGGAAGGCCTGCAGCGCCTCGGATCCGTCTGCGCAGAACGCTGGTTCGAAGCCCTCGGAGCGCAGCACGATGCCGATCATCTCCGCGAGTGCGGTGTCGTCGTCGACGACGAGGATTCGAGCTGCCATCGTCCTGGTCCGTGGTCGGGTCGCCGTTGTGGGCGGCTTTCGCACAAGAGTAGTCGAGTGTGAAAGCATATGGCCGTGACCGACAACCACGCGTGGCAGGCACCCGGCGGCACTCCGGCGTCCTCGGCGGGCGCGGCACCGCCGCCGACGGCACCGGCGGCACCCGCCGCGCCTCCGCCGCCCGCAGGGTGGACACCCCCGCCTCGACCGGGTCTCATCCCGCTGCGCCCCATGCAGCTCGGCACCATCCTGGGTGCGGCGTTCCGTGTTCTGAGGCGCAATCCTCGGCCCACCTTCGGGGTCGCGCTCCTCGTGCAGGGCATCGTGTACATCGTCACGATCGTCCTGATCGGCGGCACCGAGCTGCTCGCACTCTCACGCATCTCCGCGGCCGCGTCCGGCGACGCCTCGACGATCGGTGCAGGCTCCTTCGCCCTGATCCTCATCTCTGGCGCCATAACGGTGCTGCTGTCGGTCGCCGCGACCGGGTTCCTGCAGGGCGTCATCGTGCTCGAGGTGTCCCGCGCGACTCTCGGTGAGAAGCAGAAGCTGCCGCAGCTGTTCGCGCGGGGCAGGGGCAGGTTCTTGGCGCTGATCGGCTACACGCTGCTGCTCACTCTCGCGGTGCTGGTCGTCGTCGGAATCATCATCGGCCTCATCGTGCTCTTCGTCGCGACGCTCGGCACGGTCGGTATCGTTCTGGCCGTTCTTGTCGGCATCACGGGATTCTTCGCACTGGTTGTCGCGCTTGTCTGGTTGGGAACCAAACTGTCCATGGTGCCGAGCGCGCTCATGCTCGAACGGCTCGGCATCCGTGCCGCGATCGGCCGCTCGTGGTCGCTCACCACCGGCTACTTCTGGCGCACCCTGGGCATCCAGCTGCTCGTGAACCTGATCGTGAGCGTTGCGCAGCAGGTGCTCTCGACGCCGGTCGGCCTCGTGTTCACGATCCTCATCCCGCTCACCGACCCGAACGGGCAGTTCGGGCCGACGACCGTCATCCTCATCGCCGTGTTCGGCATCGTCACCCTCGTCGTCGGCGTCGTGTTCGGTGCGATCACCGCGGTGATCACCACCTCGACGACAGCGCTCATCTACCTCGACCTGCGCATGCGCAAGGAGGGGCTCGACCTCGACCTCGCGCGGTTCGTCGAGGCGCGG
>JAZJYU010000140.1:13947-18692 GCA_040390225.1 Actinomycetota bacterium
CACCACGGCCAGCGCTGGGGAGTGCCCTACGAAGGCGACACCGGCCTGCCCGACCCCTATCAGCCGGTGCGATGATCCTCGTTCCGATTCCCCTCGGCGCACCCATCGATCCCGACGCGGACACGGCACGACGCTGGCTCATTCTGGAACTGTCGAAGGCCGAGTACCAGGAAGCCAGACCGACCTGGTTCGACCGGCTGTCATCCGACATCTCGAACTGGCTCCAGAACCTCACGATCCAGTCGAACGGCATCACCCAGGCGCCGATTCTGATCGTGATCGCGCTGGTGGTGATCGCCGCGATCGTGGCCGCGTACTTCGTGTTCGGGCCGCCGAGCCGCAACCGGCGGAGCTCGGTGCGCGCGCTGTTCACCGAGGAGGACCAGCGAGACGCGGCCGCGATGCGCCGTGCAGCGACGGCCGCCGCGGCACGGGGTGATTTCAGCACCGCGGTGCTCGAGCTGTTCCGCTGCATCGCGCGCGGGCTGGCCGAGCGCGGGATCGTCACCACGACACCCGGTACCACTGCCCGGAATTTCGCACAGCAGGCCGGTGCGGCGTTCCCCGACTCGTCTACCGCCCTGACCGGTGCGGCGTCGACGTTCGACCGGGTGCGCTACCTCGGCGCCGACGGATCATCCGACGACTATTCGACCCTCGTCGTTCTCGAGCGCGAACTGCGGTCACTGCACCCCGTGCTCTCCCCCGGAGCGGCGTGACCGCGACCATCGTCACGCCCACAGTGCGCACGGCGTCCCGCCGCGCGCTGTTCTGGGTGGTTGCGGGCATCTTCGTGGTGCTCGTGGCTGTCGCCGCGATCGCGATCACGGGATCAGCCCGCGGCAGCGGCACGCCGTACTCGGCCACGGATGCCGGCCCCACCGGCAGCAAAGCGCTCGCGCAGGTGCTCTCCAGGCACGGCATCCACGTCACCGTGGCGGGCACGCTCGCGGCGGCGAGTGCGGCGCTCGGCGGCGAGGACTCCACCCTGCTGCTGGTCGACCCGAACGACTACCTGGGTTCGTCGCAGCTCAGCGCCCTCGTCGCGAAGGCCGGTCGAGTGGTGCTCATCGATCCCACATACTCCGAACTGTCGCAACTGGCTCCCGGCGTCACCGTCGCGGGAGCTGTCGACGACCGCACCCTCACGAGCGGCTGCGACCTGCCTGCGGCCCGGCGTGCGGGCACGATCGGCGGAGCAGGTGTCGGCTACAGCGTCACCGATCGCGCCGACGCCGTCACGTGCTTCGACAGCGGGCACTCCGCATACTCCGTGGTGCGGGTCGGTCCGAAGAATCATCCGATCAGCGTGATCGGCGCTGGTGCCGCTTTCACGAACGATCACGTCGCCGACCATGGTGACGCCGCGCTCGCCCTGGGGCTGCTCGGCGAAACTCCGACCCTGGTCTGGTACCTCCCCACCATCGACGACACGGCCGCGACAGGCAATCCGAGCGCCGGCCAGCTGACTCCGCCGTGGGTGCCGTCCGTGCTGGTGCTGGCCATCCTGGTCGCGGCGGCAGCCGCGATCTGGAGGGGCCGGCGCATGGGTCCCCTGGTGATCGAGAACATGCCCGTCGTCGTTCGGGCGAGCGAGACGATGGAGGGCAGGGCGCGGCTCTACCAGCGCGGGTCCGCTCGACTGCACGCGCTGGACGCGCTGCGAATCGGCACCATCGGGCGGCTGGCCGTCAGCTGTGGACTGTCACGGCTGGCGACGGCGGAGGAGGTCGCCGGCGCCGTTGCCGCGCGCACCGGCAGGGATGTTGCCGGAGTCCGTTCGCTGCTCCTCGAGGCCGATCCCGCGAACGATCGCGAGCTCGTGGCGCTCTCCGACCGACTCCTCGAACTGGAGCGCGCGACCGCGCGTTCCGTGCGCCCTCAGCAGGGAGAATGAACCCATGACGACAGCTGGCAACACGGAACTTCTGGCGAGGTTCGCGACAGTGCGCACCGAGGTGGGCAAGGCGGTGGTCGGGCAGGAAGGCGCCGTCACCGGTCTGATCATCGCGCTGCTCGCCGGGGGTCATGTGCTGCTCGAGGGTGTACCCGGCGTCGCGAAAACCCTGCTGGTGCGCAGCCTCAGTCGCGCCCTCAGCCTGCAGACGAAACGCGTGCAGTTCACCCCGGACCTGATGCCCGGCGATGTGACCGGCTCGCTGGTGTACGACGCGAAGAGGGGCGACTTCGAGTTCCGTCCTGGACCGGTGTTCACCAACATCCTGCTCGCCGATGAGATCAACCGCACGCCGCCGAAGACGCAGTCGGCCCTGCTCGAGGCGATGGAGGAGCGACAGGTGAGCGTCGACGGCGACACACGGCCGTTGCCGGTGCCGTTCATCGTCGCGGCCACGCAGAACCCGATCGAATACGAGGGCACATACACTCTGCCGGAGGCGCAGCTTGACCGGTTCCTTCTGAAGCTCGTGCTCGAGGTGCCGGAGCGCACCGACGAGGTGGAGGTGCTCACGCGCAGCGCCGCCGGATTCAATCCGCGCGACCTCGCCGCAGCCGGAGTGACGCCGAGCCTCGACGCTGCGCAGTTGGCCGCCGCGCAGGCGCTCGTCGCGAAAGTCGGCTCGAGCGCCGACGTGCTCGCTTACATGGTCGATCTCGCACGAGCGACACGGCAGAGCCCATCGGTGCGGCTCGGCGTGAGTCCGCGCGGCACCACCGCACTGCTCGCCGCCGCCAAGGCCTGGGCCTGGCTCAACGGGTTCGACGCGATCACGCCCGACCATGTGCAGGCGATGGTGCTGCCGGTCTGGCGGCACCGGCTGCAGCTGCGCGCTGAGGCCGAGCTCGAGGGAGTGTCGGCGGACGCCATCCTGCGCTCCATCGTGCAGCAGGTGCAGGTGCCTATCTAGTGGCCGTCTCCGGATGGTTCGTGCTGCTCGTCGCCTTCGGCGTTCTGCCGATCGTCGCGCTCGGCGACCCGGTCTGGCTGGGCGCATGGCTCGCGCTCGTTCTGCTCATCGGCGCGGGCGACCTGCTGCTGGCCGGTTCGCCGCGCGCCGTCACCCTCACCCGCGAGCTTCCCTCGCGGGTACGGCTGGGCGAAACCGCGACCTCCACCCTGGGCCTCACCAATGCCGGCCACCGTCGCGTACGCGGCATCGTCCGGGATGCCTGGCAACCGTCGGCGGGCGCGTTCCCGACCCGGGCACGGATAACCCTGCCACCCGGCGAACGCCGATTCGTGACGACCACGCTCACGCCGTTCCGCCGCGGGGAACGCCGTGCGGCCGCCATCACCATCCGGTCGTACGGACCGCTCGGTCTGTTCGCCAGGCAGGCGACGATCGCCCTTCCCGGCGCGATCCGGGTGCTGCCCGCCTTCAGCTCACGCAGACACCTGCCCTCACGCCTCGCGCGACTTCGCGAGCTGGACGGGGAGACCAGCGTCATGATCCGCGGACAGGGCACCGAATTCGACAGCCTTCGCGAATACGTGCGCGGGGATGACGTGCGCGCGATCGACTGGCGCGCGACGGCCAGACGCACCGACCCGCTCGCCGGCCCGGCACCGCGTCTCGTCGTGCGCACCTGGCGACCGGAGCGTGACCGGCGCGTCGTGGTGATCGTGGACAGCGGGCGCACATCGGCTGCCCGCATCGCAAATGAACCACGCATCGACACCGCCTTCGAATCAGCGCTTCTGCTCGGCGCCCTGGCCACGCGGGCGGGTGATCGCGTAGACCTCGCGGTCTTCGACCGCCGGGTGCGCGGGAGAGTGCAGGGCTCCACCGGCGCCGAACTACTGTCCCGCATGGTGGATGTGATGGCACCGATCGACCCGGAGCTGATCGAGACCGACTGGTCGGCTGTGCCCTCCCTCGTGCGCTCGATCACCGGCAATCGCGCGCTCGTCGTGCTGATGACATCCATCGAATCGCCCGGTGCATCGCGCGACCTCCTCGCGGTGCTACCCCAGCTCGCCCGCAAGCACCTCGTCGTCGTGGCGTCTGTGACCGACCCAGACACGATCACACGGTCGGGCTCCCGGGGAGATCGCGACCACGTGTACCTGGCGGCCGCCGCCGAGCGCGCGATGCTCGATCAGGCGCGCGTTTCCGCCGCCATCCGGCAACTCGGGGCGGAGGTCGTGACAGCGGGTCCCGCGGAGTTGCCGCCCGCCGTCGCTGACGAGTACCTCAAGCTCAAGGCGGCGGGCCGACTGTAGTCGAGGCCCTTGCTGGGGATATCCTGCGAGTACGTCCACCGAAACCGAGCAAAGGATCATTCCCGTGGCAGCAACAACCCCGGCACCGACCATCGTCGACGCGCCCCACTCCCTCACCTCCCGCCTCATCGCCGAGGCGGTCGGCACCTTCTTCCTCGTGGTGGCGGTTATCGGTACCGCGCTGTTCTCGGCGCCATACATCGGCTTCCTCGCGGTCGCGCTCGCGATCGGCCTTGTCGTTCTGATCGGCGCATTCGCGTTCGGCCCCATCTCCGGCGGTCACTTCAACCCGGCCGTCACGCTCGGCGTCGCCGCGGCCGGCCGGCTTCCGTGGCGAGACGTTCTGCCGTACATCGCCGCGCAGGTCGTCGGCGGTGCGGTCGCGTCGTCGCTGCTCGCCCTGATCTCGGCGACCAAGCCGGGCCAGCTGGCGAAGAACGTCGCCGGTCACTTCGCCTCAAACGGTTTCGGAGACCTGTCTCCCGACCACTACAACTTCGTGGGCGCGGTCATCGTCGAGGTCGTGCTCACCGCACTGTTCATCTACGTGATCCTCGGCGTC
>JAZJYU010000140.1:18702-24304 GCA_040390225.1 Actinomycetota bacterium
TGGCTGGCGGAACACATCCTAGACTGGACGGGCATCGGCGTCACGCACCTGCGGGCCGCGGCAGGATTCGCGCCGATCGCTATCGGGTTCACCCTGACCGTCATCCACCTGATCGCCATCCCGGTCGACAACGCGTCGGTAAACCCGGCCCGGTCGATCGCGACCGCCATCTGGGGCGGGCCGGAAGCCCTCGGCCAGCTCTGGGTGTTCATCGTGTTCCCGATCGTGGGCGCGCTCATCGCCGGATTCACATTCCGCTTCCTGTTCGACCGCACGCCGTCGGGTTCCTACCTCGAGCCGTTCGACCTCTCGGGCGAAACCCCCGCCTAGCCCGCTCTACAAAAACGAAGGACATCCGGTCCGAACGCGCACGAAACGGCGCTCGACGCCCCGTCGACGACCGGATGTCCTTCGTTTTCGTTTGGGCGCCCGGCGGCCGGTCGCGCCCCCGGTTACGAAAACGAAGGATATCCGTCACGATTCGCACGCGATCGACACCGATTGGCATCAGTGCCCCGGGATGTCCTTCGTTTTCGTAGGCGGGCGGCGCGGTTCGGAACCGGCGGCGCGCTCCCGGGACAGGCCGAGCGATCGGGGGCGGAGGGGCTTCGGGCGGGGCGGTCAGGCCGCGACCAAGCGGCGGGCACCCGACTCGAAATCGTCGAGGTCGCCCGTGTGGCCCGCGCGGAAAGCTCGGCGGCCGATCACCCACTGGTAGACGAGAAACCCGGCAAGGGCGACCGTGCCGATGCCGATCTTGACCGGCCACGGCCATGGCTGGCGGGTAACCACACCTTCGATGATGCCCGACACCAGCAGCGACAGGGTGAGCCCGACAGCCACCGTGAAGAGCGCCCGGCCCTGCTCGGCGAGCGCCTGACCGCGCGATCGGGCGCCTGGCGCGATCCACGCCCAGAAGATGGCGAGCCCGGCCGCGCCGGCCGTGAAGATCGAGTACAGCTCGAGCTGCCCATGCGGCGCGATGTAGAGGAAGAAGATGTCGAGGCGCCCGTGGGTGCCCATCAGGGCGCCGTCCATACCGAGGCGCTGCGCGTTGCTGAAGAGCAGGTAGGGGGCGTAGACGCCGACGATACCGAACGCGATGCACTCGGCGGCGATGAGGGCGTTGTTCGTCCACACCTGTCCGGTGAACGACGACGGGCTGTGGTCGGAGTAGTAGCTCACGAAGTCCTGGTCGACGAACTGCTGGCGCTGCGCGGCGGTGCCGTAATGCGAGAGCACCCCCGGCGTGCTGGCCGCCCAGACCCCGTACAGCAGGGCGATGATTCCGGTCGCGATGGCGATGACCAGGCAGACCCAGCGCAGACGGAACAGCGCAGCGGGTAACTGCAGCCCGAAGAACAGCGGTAACCGGCTGGCGAGGTTGCGTCCGGTACCGGTGAAACGAAGACGGGCCCGGGACAACCCGAGCGACAGCCGCTCGCCCTGGGCGGACGCGCCGACCGTCGTCTTCAGCGCGGACAGGTCGCTCGCTCCGGACTGGTAACGCTCGATCAGTGCGTCGGCCTCGTCCCCCGTGAAACGGCGCTTCACACCGAGGCGGGCGAGGTCATCCCACTCCGTGCGGTGTACGGCCGAATACGCGTCGAGGTCCATCTGCTTGAATACTACGCATGGAGACGGAGCTGATCGACGACTCTTCAGAGGTGATGACCGGCGAGGCCGTCGCGCTTGAACTGCGTCCGACCGGGTTCGTGCTGAGGGCGGCCGGCGCCGCAATCGACTTCATCGTGTACGTGAGCCTCTGGTTGCTCGTCATCCTCGGCCTCAACTCACCGCTGGTCGGACCGCTGTTCGACGACGCGAGTGCCGCGGCCGCCGGTATCGCGTCCCTCGTGTTCTGCACCTTGCTGATCCCGATGGTCGTCGAGACAGCGACTCAGGGCAAGTCGCTGGGCCGTCTTGCGGTGGGTACCCGCATCGTGCGCGACGACGGCGGCTCGATAGCCCTGCGTCACGCCTTCGTGCGAGCGCTGATGGGCCTCATCGAGATCTACCTGACCTTCGGCGGCGTCGCTGCCTTCGTCGGGCTGCTCAACGCGCGTTCGAAACGGCTGGGCGACCTGCTCGCCGGCACGTACAGCCAGAACGAACGCCTGTCCCCGATCGTTCCGCTCGATCTGACGATGCCCGCGGAACTGGCCGACTGGGCCACGATCGCCGATGTCGCGCGGATGCCCGACGGCCTGTCCCGCAGGATCGCCCAGTTCCTGCGACAGTCCGCCCGCCTCACGCCGGAGTCCCGTATGCGCCTCGGCGCCGAGCTCTCACGGGAGGCCTCGGCCTGGGTTTCGCCACTGCCGATCGCGCACCCTGAGGCATTTCTCGTCGCCGCGATCATGGTGCGCAGAGAGCGTGAGGCGACCGCATTGGCAGTGCGTGCTCAACGGCTCGAGCTGCTGCAGCCGGTGCTCACCAGCCTTCCGCACGGCTTTCCGCGCCGAGTGACCGCGCGCGTCAGCGCTGAAGCGGCTCCTCGCGCCAGTACCCGTCGATGAGCAGCCGCGTGCCCCAACGGTTTCGAAGCGCACCGATGTCGTGTTGCGTGATCGTGGCATTACGTGTCTTCGATTCGAAGTGGACGAGCTGCGCGTCTGGCGAGAACACGATCGACTTCCCGATTGAACGCACCTTGAGACACAGGTCGACGTCGTTGTAGTTGCCCGGGAAATCCAAGGACAAGCCACCGACTTTCCAGAATGTGTCCGCCGACAGCATGCTGCACGCCGCTGTCACACCCGAAACCTCACGCGTCACACCGAATCCCCTGAGAGTGTCGGCTGCCCCCGTTTCATCGGGAGATTCGATGTGTCCTGCCCAGTGATCGCGATAGATGTGACCACCGTGCTGGACCTTGCCGTCCTCGAAGAAGAGAAGCGCTCCCGACATCCCCACACCGGGCTGCTGCACCAGCCCGAGCAGGATGGTTATCCAGTCAGGTCGGATTATCTCGACATCGTCATTGAGGAGCAAGAGATAGTCCCCAGACGCGTGCATGGCCCCAGAGTTGATCTTGGCGGAGAAGTTGAACGGGGAGGAATAGCGCACCAGGCGCAGGGACTCACCGGCGAGTGCCCGTAGTTCATCAATAACCGGCTGCGGCGTGGCGTCGTCGGCAACAATGACGATTTCGAGACGGGGGAAATCGGTCGATTCCATCAACCCGCGAACCGCGTCGACCACAAGGCACGCTTCAGCGCCCCGTACCTCGCCACGCGAACCTCTTGTCGGGATGATCACGGAAACCATCGGATCTCCGTTGATCTCATAGGCGA
The DNA here is from genome assembly GCA_040390225.1 of Actinomycetota bacterium. GTDB lineage: Bacteria > Actinomycetota > Actinomycetes > Actinomycetales > Microbacteriaceae > Lacisediminihabitans. The sequence goes on from JAZJYU010000140.1 coordinate 21,999, forward strand.
TCCGACGGCTTCCATCGTCGCGCTCGCCCACGCTGGCGGGGATCTGCGCGACGTCGAGCCGATGTTCTACCGCGGATGTTTCGGCCGGCATGACTGCTGGGAAGTTCCTGATTACTGTCAGAACCTCTGGAATACAGACAACGCGCGCCGCCACATTCGCGTAGCGCAGACCGAAGTCATAGCCGTGCACCCCTTCAGCTCTTGGATCGAACCCGCCGACCGAGCGCATCCACTCCACCGCCATGACCACAGCCGGGCCGAGGAAATCCTGTTCGCGAAGGCGTAGCTGGGAAAACAGCGGACGGTAGACGCGCCGCTGGTTTACGTCATCCTTGATCACGCTGTCACCGTAAGCAAGATCGACCGTAAAACGTTTGAGAAGGTTCGCAACATGGTCGAGCGCATCAGGCATGAGTTCGCCGGAATTGTCGAGCCAAAGCACGTGAGTCGCTTCGGTGGTCGCCAGCCTCGCATTGGCGCTCTCGGCCGTCTCATGACCCGAATACCAGACCTCGACGCGGTTCACACCACTCATCGTCTGCGGGTGACCCAACGAAAAATCCGGCCCGGATGAGTAACAAGGCCGCCAACGCGCCATTGCATGGACGACTCCATGACAACGAGTTTCTGCTCTGCATTGAGCGTTTCCGTCGGGTTCGTCTCCGCAGAACCCTCGAATTCCGCGAGCCGTGCCTCCAGCGCCACGATCCGGTCGATGAGCGTCAGACGATCCTCCAACGCTTTCGCCGTCACCACCTCGGGTATCGGAGCCTCTTCAGCACTCCACGCGGTCGGCACGGGGTCATCCATTGTTCACCGCCCTCGATCGATCTCAGCATCGATTGTACGGGCAGCTCTCCTCGGTGATGCGACCGGCCTAGTGTCGCCGCGCACCGATAATGGAACCGTGCAGCGCAAACCGAAGATAGTCGCCATCGTACCGACCTTCGGTCCTGACATCGATCTCGTCGGCCGCCTCGAGCACATTTCACTCCACGTGGACTCGGTGATCGTGGTCGATGACGGAAGCGGGCCGTCCGCGGTGCCTGTACTCGATGCTCTCGTCGCTGCCGGGTTGGAAGTCATTCGAAGCCAGACCAACCGGGGCATCGCGGCGGCTCTCAATACCGGCACAGCTCTTGCCCTCAAACGCGGCGCCGACTTCGTGCTCACGATCGACCAGGACTCCGAGCTGGTCGACGACTATATCGAGGCGTGCGTCTCGGCGTTTGCGACGAGCAGTACGGCGGGACGCATCGGTGTGGTCTGTGCCGACGTCATCAACGACGCGCCTTCGATACCCGAGGACTACACCGACGCAGGGCTCGGCATCGTGCGCGAAGCCATCCAGTCGGGCTTCGTCATCAGTCGGGAATGCCTCGAGGAGTGCGGCCTGTTCGACGCACGCCTGTTCATCGACGCCGTAGACACGGAATTCTGCCTGCGCATATCCGCGTACGGATTCCTGACCGTCATCGTCCCCGGAACGAGGATCATCCATTCGCTTGGCGAACAGGCGCCGTTCCGACCGTTCGGTCGCCAGCGGGTTCGGGATGGCATTGCCGTGACCTACGAGTATCACCGCCCGTTCCGCCGCTACTTTATCGTGCGCAACAACATCGACCTGTACTTCCGGTATTTCCGCACTCGGCCCGCCTGGGTTCGCTCATCGATTCGCCGGGAGATCAACCCGACAGTGAAATCGATCGTCTCAGGACCGTATCGAGGTCGCGAACTGCTCTCGTTGATCGCGGGGACAGCGCACGGCGTTATTCGGAGACGTGGGCCGCTCTCGCCCGCCCTGCGACGATTACTGGTTCCCTCGTCCTGATCTGCGCATCTCCGCGTCGAAGTCGCGAATGAAGGTGGCCGCAGATTCGTTCCAACTGCTTCCGTCCACCGACCGGGCGATTCTGGCGGAGTGCTCGACCGCATCCGAACGGTCCACTACCGAGATCAGCCGGTCGGCGATCGCCTCAGGTGACATGGGAACGTATTCCACATGGGGGCTGTCGAACACCTCACGGGTGTTCGGGGCGTCGTTCACAACGGGAACTACCCCGCTAGCCATCATCTCCATCGGCAGGAGCGACATGTTCGTCAGCGACAACACGAGGCCTGCCGAGCAGCGGTTGTAGATGTCGTTGAGAGCCGCGACATCCACGGCACCGTGATTCACATACGCGAACGGAACGTCATAGCCGGACATGTCCCAGCCGACGAGATTAATGACGATGTCGGGTCGTCTCCGGTGCAGTTCGACGAGTGCAAGCAGCCCGAATTCCGTCGCCCTCCGAGGGGTGGGG
>JAZJYU010000140.1:24314-24746 GCA_040390225.1 Actinomycetota bacterium
AACACGACCTCACCGCGTGATCCCTCCCCGAGTCGGCGGTAGTTTTGTGTGTCGACAGCGAAATCGAAGGAGTCGCATGCCATGGCGTATTCGTCGTCGAGCTTGCGTGCGAGCCAGCGCCCAGCAGTGATCCCGTGAAATCCGAATCGATAGCTGTTTTCCGCCAACACATAATCGCTACCTGCGGCAAAGAAATAAGGCTCGAAATCCTGGGCAAAGTAGAAACGTTTTGCGTCCCCCGGATAACGGTACGCAGCGTAAGCGGCCTCCCAATCCGATGCGACGATCGCGTCGTAACCCTCCCTCAGCCCACGATCGGGGTCATATACGAACATGTCACCCACCAGGTCGGGATATGCATCCGCATCGCGCATCATCTGCCGGATGTGCTCGACGTTAACCGCGGGATACCTCCGTGCCGAATACAGGTAG
>JAZJYU010000140.1:24756-27833 GCA_040390225.1 Actinomycetota bacterium
CCGCCACTAGACCTGCTCGGCGGGCTGATGATCCAGGCAACGTGATAGCGTCCGTCCCGTCCTGGGCGCGGGACCGCATTGAACCGCACCTGCGCCGTCCAGTCGACGGCGAGAGCGTCTTCACGATGGATGGTCGCAAGCGGCTCACTCGACGGTGCGAAACGATTGGTCAGCCATTTCGCGCTGCGCCAGCCGAACGACCTGAATCCTTCCGATCGAATCGTCTCGATGGCTCTCGTGGCGACGCTCATACAATTGAATTCCGGGACGCCTGACTCACTGGAGCAAAGTTACCGCACGGGCAGGAACGACTTGGTCGCCTCAATCACTCTGCTTACAAAACTCTCAGGCATCCCAGCCCAGAGTGGCAGACGCACCAGTCGCCGGGAGAAGTCCTCACTGCGGTCGAGCGGCCGCAGCGTGCGGCCAAAGCGCCGGCCGGCCCCGCTGGTGTCCAGCGGCACGTAATGGAAAGCCGCCTGCACGCCCGCGGCGCGAAGCGTGTCGATGAACTCGGTCTGCATGCTCCAGTCCGGCAGCAGCAGATAGAAGAGATGCGCGGCGTGGATGCCGCCGGGCGGATCCATGAGCACGACCCCGCGGTCGTGTGCCCAGCCGGCCAGCTCGCTCGCGTAGCGGTTCCACACCGCGTGACGCATGCGCTGGATCTCATCGAACTCCGCGAGCTGCGAATCGAGAACCGCCGCGTTGAGTTCGCTCGGGAGGTAACTCGACCCCCAGTCGACCCAGCTGTACTTGTCGATCTGGCCCCGCAGGAACTGTGAACGGTTGGTGCCCTTCTCGCGCATGATCTCGGCGCGCTCGATGAGGGAGAAATCGTTGATGAGGAGGGCGCCGCCCTCACCGGAGTGCACGTTCTTGGTGTCATGGAAGCTCTGCGCGGCCAGCACGCCCGCGATTCCGAGGCCCGGCACGCCGAGGCCGTGAGCATTGTCCTCGATCAGCGGAAGTCCGTGATCCCGTGCGATGGAGGTGAGCGCCGGCAGGTCGGCGGGCATGCCGCCATAGTGCATGATCGAGATCGCGCGGGTTGCCGGCCCGATCGCCTCGAGCACCTGTGCTGGGTCGATGGTTCCGGTGGTCTGGTCGATGTCGACGAAAACGCATCGTGCCCCGGTGCGTGCCACGGCATCCGCAGCTGAGGGGAAGGTGAAGCTCGGCAGGATGACCTCGTCGCCGAGGCCGATGCCGAGCAGCGATGTCGACATCTCGAGCGCGTGGGTGGCGGAGGTCGTCAGGAGCACGTGACCGGCGCCGGTGATCATGCGGAGGCGCGCACTGGCCGATGCGGTGAACGGGCCGTCGCCATGCGAGTGATCGGACGCCAGCACCGCTGTGAGATTGCTGATCTCTTTCGCAGACCGGTACGGGCGCGAAAACGGGATCAACTCCCGCTCGGTGACGATCACTTCGCCTCGCTCCATCGCCGGCCCTCTCCGGCCTCGGGCGGGCGCGGTCAGGCTATCTTACGAGGTTCGACGGTGCGCTCCGATACCACGGTCACCCCAATTCGGGGTCACGGCAACCTATGAAATCGATAAGAATACTTCAGTACCGGTAGTGATCGACTTTGTACGGCCCGGCAGGGTTCACACCGAGGTATGCGGCCTGTTCGTCGGTGAGCACGGTGAGTTTCACGCCCAGCGCGTCGAGGTGCAGGCGGGCCACCTTCTCGTCGAGATGCTTCGGCAGAACGTGCACAGCGGTGTCGTAGTTCTCGCCATGCGCGTACAGCTCGATCTGCGCCAGCACCTGGTTGGTGAACGAGTTGCTCATCACGAACGACGGATGCCCTGTCGCGTTCCCGAGGTTCATCAGCCTGCCCTCAGAGAGCACCAGCACACTCCGGCCGGACGGCAGACGCCACTCGTGCACCTGCGGCTTGATCTCGACCTTCACCGCGCCGGCAAGCGCTTCGAGGCCCGCCATATCGATCTCGTTGTCGAAGTGGCCGACGTTCGCGACGATCGCAAGATGCTTCATGTGAAGCAAGTGGTCGACGGTGATGACGTTCTCGTTGCCGGTGCCCGTGACGAAGATGTCAGCCTCGTCGAGGGTGTCCTCGATCGTCGTGACCTGGAAGCCGTCCATCGCCGCCTGCAGGGCGCAGATCGGGTCGACCTCCGAAACGATCACCCGCGCGCCCTGACCGCGGAGCGCCTCCGCCGCACCCTTGCCCACGTCGCCGTAGCCGGCCACGAAGACGACCTTTCCGCCGATGAGCACGTCGGTCGCGCGGTTGAGCCCATCGGGCAGGGAGTGGCGGATGCCGTACTTGTTGTCGAACTTCGACTTGGTGACGGAGTCGTTGACATTGATCGCCGGGAACAGCAGCTCCCCCGCCTTGGACAGCTCGTACAGCCGGTGCACGCCGGTCGTCGTCTCCTCGGTGACGCCGAGAATTCCCTCCGCGATCGTGGTCCAGCGGTCCGACGACTCGGCCAGAGACGTGCGAAGCGTATCGAGGATGACGCGCCATTCATGGCTGTCGCCCTCGGCGGCATCCGGAACGGCTCCGGCCAACTCGAACTCCCGGCCCTTGTGGACGAGGATGGTCGCGTCGCCGCCATCGTCGAGGATCATGTTCGGTCCGACGGCGCCCTCGGCGCTCCAGTCGAAGATCTGCGAGGTGCACCACCAGTACTCCTCGAGCGTCTCGCCCTTCCAAGCGAACACCGGCACGCCGTCGGGATCTGCCGGGGTTCCGTTCGGGCCGACGGCGATCGCCGCGGCCGCGTCATCCTGCGTCGAGAAGATGTTGCAGCTCGCCCAGCGCACCTGGGCGCCCAGCGCCACCAGGGTTTCGATCAGCACCGCCGTCTGCACGGTCATATGAAGCGATCCGGCGATGCGGGCACCAGCGAGCGGTTTGCTCGCCCCGAATTCGCCGCGCAGAGCCATGAGCCCCGGCATCTCGTGCTCGGCGAGGCGGATCTGATGGCGACCCGCCTCAGCGAGCGCCAGGTCTTTGACCTTGAAAGGAAGAGCGGTGGTGACGGATGCGGAAGTCATCCCGCCATTGTGGGCGGACGCGATCCCCTATTATGCGGCCTATC
>JAZJYU010000140.1:27843-37595 GCA_040390225.1 Actinomycetota bacterium
GTCGCAGAATCAGCCTGCGAGCGACACGTGACGCACGACCTGCCAGCCCTGCGGCGCCGACAGCCGCTCCGCGTGGCGGGCGCAGAGGTCGTAGCTGTGCGGGTCGGCGACGGTGCTCAAGGGCCCGACGACCACCATGGAGTCGGCGTAGACATAGGTGAGCGTCGCGACCGCCTCATTCGAGCAGGCGACCTTGCTGCACGGACGTGAGTCCGCATGGGAAGCGCTCATGGTGCTCTGAGCCTAGTCACCGGTACCCGGCGAGTGCGGCGCCTCGCCGGATAGAATCGACCGATGGCCCGCCAGAGAAGCGCACGCTCGGCGTCGAGCAGTTCTGCCCGTTCCGGATGGCGCGACCGCCACGGAAGGGGCATCCGTTCCGCGGTCACCGGCCCCCACCTGCCACTTCTCCACACCCGGGCCGACCTGTTCGACATGACAGTCGCTGCGACCGCCGAGTACCTGCGCGACATGTGGCCGGACGAGCTGTCCGATGTCACGTTCGAAGTGGCGGGTCTGCCATCCGCCCGGGCGACAGCGACCGCCGCGAGCGCGTCGCGCATCGAGCGCTGGCGCGTGGTACCGGCGGAGAAGCGGGTCATCCTCTACCGCCTTCCCATCGAGCGCCTCGCGCGGCTGCACCGCAACGACGAGCTGCATCGGCGCATGATGATCGAGAGCTGCGTGTTCCGGGCGGTCGCTGAGCTTCTTGGCAAGGACCCGTGGGACCTCGCCCCGGAACGATTCAGGCATCTGTAGCCGGCGCGTGCAGTCGAGCCGGCTCGATACCTCGAGCTAGCGGTAGACGCGGATCGCCTGCGAGGCCACGGCGGGAGCGCCGACCGAGAAGGACGCGAGCTCGCCATCGCCCTGGTACCCGACCGCCAGCTGGAAGCTGTCCGTCGAGGTGACGGTGTATGCGATGTCCGGGGCCACCGGAGTCGAGACGGCCGAGTGCGCGGGGACTGTCAGCTGCACCGGCACGGAGGATTCCGCGGATGACGCGACGGTGACGGAGATCGGGATGCTTCCCGGGTTCGCGATCGACGCCGCCGGAGCCGGCCCGGGGGCGACCACCATCACATTGGTACCTCGGAGCGGCTGCGCCGCCGAGTACCAGGCGAAGTCATCCTGCCCGGTGGAGCCGACGGTCGAGACCCGTGCCCCCGCGACGACCGGTTCGTCGCTCGAGATGGAGAGCGTGTAACGGCCGTCCGGGAACGATCCAAGCGGAACGTCGGTGACGACACCGGGTTTGATGGTCACGTCGGCGGGGGGACCTGCCTTCGCGGTCGAGTCCTCGGGGATCACGCTGATCTTCGCGTGCGCGGTGCCGGTGCCCGTGTCGAGCAGGCGGACGACAGAGAGAAGGTCTTCGTAACCGGCCTGGGGCTGCTGGGCGAACACGGCAACCGAATCGGAGATCGTGACGCCCGGGATGACACTCAGTGTTCCCGGGGCCGTCGACGGGTCGACGATGTCGACGCCGCCCGGCTGCAGTGTGCGCACGATGGACTGCTGAAGGTTGGCCACGATACTGCCACCGCGGCTCTGCACCCGTACGACCGGGGAGTCGATGCCCGGGGCGAAGGCGGCCAGCGAGAACACGCGTTGGCCGCCCGCCGGCACATCGATGCCCTCGGTGCCCGCGGACGAGACCTGCCCGTTCTCCGAATAGATGGTGATCGTGGCCGTCGAAGCCACTTCGGTCGGGTTACTGAGCGTGACCAGAGTGGTGCGCCCGGTCGAGGTCGCGCCTCCGACCAGCCAGCTGTCGCCGGAGCCAGGCGCGCATTCGGACGCGGCGAGTCCCACGATGTCGGAGCTGTCCGCCGACTGCGACTGGCTGCCGGCGAACAGCGATCCGTCACCGCCGGCGGCCGGCACGGTGAGAAGCTCCGGAGCAACACCCGCGGCGTTGTCGGTGGATGACATCTTGGACCGTGCGACCGGTGATGAGGTCGACGCCGCCGCGACGGTGGCCTGCCCGAAGGAGCTGGCCTGCGTGGCGTTCCCGGTCGTCGCGCTCGCGAGGGCCAGCAGCGGTCCCGCGCAGACGCGCTGCTGGGACGTCCCCACCGGCGTGACCAGCACCGACGGCGCCGTGAGATCGTGCGTGGGCAGCGGCAGAACGCTTGCCGCGACCAGTATCACGAGCGCCGCGCCGGTGCCGATGAGTCCGGTGACGATTCGCGCGCCGACGACCACAGCGCCCCGGGCACCGCGCCTCACGGCCGGTTCCGGCTCCGGCGCCGAGTCGTCTTCGGGAAACTCGAACGAGGGATCAGTCATCGTCGCCCTCCTCGAAAGTGTCGGCCGGGTCGTCATTCACCGAGCCGCTGACATCCCGGCGGCGACGGCGCGCCGTCGTCGGCAGGCCGACGAGCAGCGTGAAGCCGAAGACGATGCCCTGGGCGATCAGGATGCCGCGGCCGAGAGCCGTGCCGACGTTCGACACGCGCGGTGCGGCGGGGTTGCGGGTCGGATGCACAACGCGCCAGAGCAGCCCGTTGTCGGTCTGGCCGACCGAAGCGAGCGCCGGGTTGCCGTCCAGGGCATCGGCGGTGCGCTGGTGGATCGCCTGATCGCCGCCCGAGGGCTGGAGCAGAACGAAGCCGATCGAGTATCTGCCGAGCGCAGCCGTGGCATCCTGCCCGCTCCGCGAGGCCAGGTTGCCGGCGACGACCGCGATGGACCTGGCGTCGCCCGTCAGGGTCGTCGTGGTCGCGTCGATCGTGGACTGGTCGTCGAGTGTCGTGCCGGAACCGCGCTCGATCCCCGCGGAGATGCCGCTGCCGATCGACGGGTCGAGCACGAGAGTCGCCACGTTCGGGTTGCTCTCCGCCTCCGCCTGCACCACCGCGGGCACGATTCGGCCGCTAGCGGACCGCACCGGCGCGGTGCCCAGGTAGAACGATCCCAGCATCGGCACCGCCACGATCGCGGAAGTGACCGCAGCAAGAACGCCGAGCGGGATCGCGGCCCTTGACGCGCCGTCGAGTGCGATCATGGCCGCACCGAGCAGCCCGATCCAGAACAGGCTGAGCGCGGCACCCGGCCAGATGGATGCGGTTGACGCACCGCTGATCGCAACGTCGATGCGCGACGCGATGACGGCGGTCGCGAACCCCAGGAACGCCACACCGAGCGATGGGATGGCGCGACCGGAACCGGGTACGAAGAGCGAGAGCAGCGCCAGCGCCCCGATCGGGAGCGTGAGCGCCGCAACCACGATGGCGACGCTCGCTCCTGGGAGACTGAGCACGGACATCCAGCCGTCGATACCGGGTGCCGGTGAGCCGAGCGCGAGCTGCCAGGCGCTCGTCGTCGCGCCGGCCACCGGTACGCCTGGTTCGGCCAGCAGGGCGAACGGCCGGCCCGCGGCGACCTGAGCGACCACGAGCGGCGCGAAGAGTGCGATCGCGGGAATCGGAATGCCGACGAGCCGGAGAGTCGACGCCGGATGCGATACGAGCCACGCGAACCAGCAGACCACCAGAGCGGGCACGAGCACCGGAGCGGACGCTGCCGCCACGGCGAACAGGATGGCCGCGGCGGCTGAGCCGGTCCAGGAGCGGGTTGCGCTGAGCGCCGCAACCACCAGCCACGGAAGCACCAGGTGCACGATCACGGCACCAAGGTGGCCGCCGTAGAGCGATGCGAGGAACGGAGGCGCGATCGCCCAGAGCAGTGCGGCGACTGCGGGGAGCCAGGTGCGGCTTGACAGTCGCCGAGCGGCGAACCATGCGCCAAGGGCGGCGAGCGGGAGCGAGAGGAAGTAAAGCACGACGATGGACAGCGACGGCGCCCAGAAGGTGACCGAACCGAGCACGGCGAGCAGGTAGGCGAACGGGTCAGATGAACCGACGAAGCCGAGCCCGATGCTGCGTGACCCGTATCCGACGTTCGCCCACAGCTCGGAGACGGTCGGCGAGAGCGGCAGCAGCCCGCCGCCCGAGAGTGTCTGGGCCCCGAGCAGCGGACCGAGCACTACCACTCCGAGCACGGCTGCGAGCACGACCACCCACAGTCCGCCGTGCGAGATGAAGCCGGCCACCGGCCTGCCCGACGACGGTCCTGACGGCGGTGGCAGCAACGCTTCACGGGCCTGGGCGCGGCGCTCACGCACCTCTCGGGGCGGCAACCGGAGCGGAGCGATCGCCGACCAGCCGAGCCGCCGCGTGCGGCCGAGGCGCGACCTGGCCGTCGGCACTCCCCCGCCGAAGGCTGCCCCGAGAGCCGCTGACAGCTCGCCGCCGATCAGGCCGGGCTGCTTGGCAAGCAGCCGGCCGAGAGCTCGAAGGAGGCCGATAGGGAGCAACGAGAGCCAGTGCAACGGCACGGCGAGCGGCGGCGCGTACACCAGCCGGCGGTGCAGTTGAGCGGCTCGCGCCGACCTCGCCAGCCGGCGGCGGGACACCGAGCGGCGGCCGAAGATCTCGGGGCCGCCGGCGCTCGCGACCTTCGCGCCCGGCACCACAACGACGCGGAACCCGGCAAGACGCGCGCGGACCGAGAGATCGAGACCCGCATCGGTGGTCGGCAGACCGGGATCGAAGCCGCCGAGCGCGGCGAACAGTGACCGGCGTACCAGCATGCCCTGGGCCGCAACGCCCATCACGTCATCCTGCACGTCGTGCTGCGCCTGGTCGAGTTCACCGTCGACGAGTGCGATCGATGCTCCGTAGCGGCTCATCGTCTGACCGAAGTCGGCGATCACGTCGGACTGATCGAGCCGCACCAGCTTCGGTCCGGCGATCGCCACCGATGGGGCGATCTCGACCGCGCCGAGCAGCTGTTCGAGCGCCCCTGGTTCGGGCGCATTGTCGTGGGAGAGCAGCCACAGCCAGTCCGCGTCACTCTCCGGCGGCGACGCGACCCTCAGCGCCCGCTCGATGGCGGCCCCGAACGACATGCCCTTCGCGGTCACGACCTGTGTCGGTGCCGAATCGGCGAGCATGCCCTGACTGGCGTCGCTCGAGCCCGCGTCCACGGCGATCACGATGTCGGGATGTCGCGTCTGCGCTGCCAGTGCTGCCAGGGTTCGCGGGAGGTACGCCGCCCCGTTCCGGGCGACGACGATCGCCGTCACTCTCGCTTGCATCGGAATCGACCCTACGTTCGACCGGTCGCCCGGCGAGGGTGACGCGCGGGTCTAGCGCCTTTTCGGGCTCAGGCCCGTTTGCGCAGCTTGCGGCGCTCACGCTCGGACAGGCCACCCCAGATTCCGAACCGCTCGTCGTTCTTCAGGGCATACTCCAGGCACTGTGCTCGTACCTCGCATGAGGTGCAGATCTTCTTCGCGTCTCGGGTCGATCCGCCCTTTTCGGGGAAGAACGCCTCGGGGTCGGTCTGCGCGCAGAGCGAATCGCTCTGCCAGGCCAGCGGGTTGTCGTCTTCGAAGGGCGGGCGGATACCTCCGTTACCAGTACCGGGAACACCCAATCGCACCGGGTCGACGAACCAGTCCTCAGGTACCGATCGACGGTGTTCGTCGGTTGCCATAGCACGCCCTCCCCTCAACGATTGCGTACGACTTGCGCAAACGCGTTAGGTGTAATTACACCGTTGTAGTCCGCCTCACGTCAAGTCGCAGATCGTAAAGGCTCCATTAACGGTTGAGGGTTGCGACGCGCCGTCACCCCCGAACGGGTCACAGCGCTCGTGACACGCCCATCCGGGCCCGCCAGGCGGTCGCCACCATGTCGTCGAGGGTGTGAGTCATCGCCCAGCCGATGTCGCGCGCCGCGAGCTGCCCGGAAGCGACGATCCGCGCCGGATCCCCGGAGCGCCGCGGCCCCACCTCGGGCACGAACGGGATGCCGGTGATCCTGGAGATCGCCGCCATGATCTGCGCCACAGAGACGCCCTCGCCACTTCCGAGGTTGTACGCGGGCTCGAGTGCGTCGCCGGCGTCGAGGCGTTTCGCCGCGGCCACGTGCGAGGCGGCGAGGTCCGCGACGTGGATGTAGTCGCGCACGTTAGTGCCGTCAGGAGTGGGATAGTCGTCGCCGTTGATCCGTGGGGTACGGCCCTCGAGCAGAGCGTCGAAGACCAGCGGGAACAGATTGTGCGGACTTGCGTCGTACACGGTCGTGTCGCCGGAACCGACCACGTTGAAGTATCGCAGCGACGTGTGGCGCAGCCCCGCCGCGAGACCCACGTCGTGCAGCAGCCACTCGCCGATCAGCTTCGACTCGCCGTACGGCGATGCGGGGTTCTTGGGGGTGTCCTCCGTGACGAGTTCGACATCCGGGGTGCCATACACCGCAGCGCTGGACGAGAACACGATCCGGTCGACAGCCCGGTCGGACATCGCGGCGAGCAGGGTCGCCGTGCCCGTCACGTTCTGCTCGTAGGTGTGCAGCGGCCGCTGCACACTTACTCCCGCGTATTTGTAGCCGGCCACGTGGATGACGCCGGTCACCTCGTATTCGCCGATCGCCTCGGCCAGCGCCTCGCCGTCGAGGATCGAGGAGCGGATGAACGGCACCCCCGCCGGAACGAAGTGCGCGAAGCCGGACGACAGGTCATCGACCACCACGGGCTGGAGCCCGGATGCCGCGAGCGCCCGAACGACGTGCGCGCCGATGTAGCCGGCACCGCCGGTGACAAGCCAGGTCATGCATACAGGCTAGCGGCGACGGGTAGGAACCCTCCGGTAGCCGTCTGTGCGTGCGACAAGAACCGTGGCGATCACCGCCGCGAGTGCGATGGGTGCGAGAACGAGAACGATCATGGCAGTAACGCTATGGCTTGCGAATTACTGCCGCGAGTGGCAGCATTGCCACAACGCAGTCGTTTACTGCCAAACGAGGGTCGTCATGCTGAAGAAGATCGTCCTGCTCGCCATCCCTGGCACCGCGCCATTCGAATTCGGCGTGATCTGTGAGGTGTTCGGCATCGACCGCACCGCCATGGGCGGGCCATCGTTCGAGTTCACGATCGCCACCGCCGTCCCTGGACCGGTGCGAACCAGCCTCGGCTACGACATGATCATCACGACCGGACTCGAAGCGGCGGCCGATGCCGACCTCATAGCCGTTCCCGCCCACTCGATCGAGCATGTCGACGAGGCATACCTGGCCGTGATCCGCGACGCGGAGGCTCGGGGTGCCTGGGTGCTGAGCGTCTGCAGCGGGGCGTTCGCGCTCGCAGAGGCGGGCATACTCGACGGTCGCCGCGCGACCACCCACTGGATGCACACCGACACCCTCGCGCGACGCTATCCGCACACCGCCGTGGACCCCGACGTGCTGTTCGTCGAGGACCGCCACGTCGTCACCAGCGCGGGAACGGCATCCGGAATCGACGCCGCGCTGCACATCGTGCGCAAGGAACTGGGCGCCGCCGTCACCAACGTCGTCGCGCGACGCATGGTGGTGCCGCCGCAGCGGGACGGCGGGCAGTCGCAGTACATCGCATACCCGGTGCAGGAGCACGTGGCCGACTCCTTCGCGGAGGTGACCGAGTGGATGCTGAAGCACCTGCGCGAGGACCTCCCCATCGATCAGCTCTCCCGTAAGGCGCTCATGTCGACCCGTACGTTCGCTCGCCGGTTCCGCGCCGACATGGGCACGACGCCCGCGGCCTGGCTGAACCGCCAGCGCATCACGCGCGCGCAGCACCTGCTTGAGGCAACCGACCTGTCGCTGGAGGCCGTCGCAGCGGAAACCGGATTCGGAGCGGCCGCCGTCATGCGGCATCACTTCCTCAAGGTGCTGCAGACCACCCCCACGGCCTACCGCCGTGCGTTCGGAGCCCGGGAGGCCGGCTGACCCGCCCCTTCCGCCCTTACGAAAACGAAGGAAATTCGTCGGATGGGGGGCCGGGCGACGTCGTTCGTCGGCGTGTCTCCGCGGAAGTCCTTCGTTTTCGTAGCGCGCGGGGGCGGTATGGATGCCGCGCACGATACGCCGCGATGATCGCGTCGTCCGCGACAGCCCGCTGGATTGCGGCGAGCACCCGCGGCCAGTCCGTGTAGAGCTGGCGGTAGGTGTACCTCAGCACCGCGCCACCGCCGATCGTGACGGTGGTGTCCCGGTCGTGATCGTCCTCCCAGGTGTTCGGTCCGTCGCCCGTCCAGTCGGGATCGTGCTGCCCTCCATTCACCTCGACGAAAGTACGGCGCCCGACCCTGAAGTCGATACGGCCGACACCGCGTATCCGCGCCTGCTGGGCGCACGGCACGCCGGCATCCCGCAACCACAGCCTCAGAAAGGTTTCGCCGTGCGAATCGTCACGTTCGCTCACGAGTTCGAGCCAGCCGAGACACCGCGCGGGCGCCCGTGCGAAAACAGCGCCGAGCCGGCTCATGTCGAATCCCGCGTACCTCAGAAGCGCGCTCGCGCAGGCCACGGACACGTCACGTGACTCGTCGCTCAGAACCGCCAAGAGAGCATCGTCGAGAGAAACCCGCCATGACGATCCGCCGGTTTCACGACGGTCGATCCAGTGCACCCGGACGCCGTCGGACCGCTCGAGCCGCTGAGAGCGATCCGCCGCCGACCGCAGCCGGCACGCCGTGCGCACCACCGCGACCTGGATGATGTCGCGGCGCGGCACCCGGATGCCATACGACTCGAGAGCAGACAGCGCCGTAAGCCGCCCGCCGACGCGCACCGCATGCACCCCCGCCGGCGGAGCATCGGGTACTGAATACCAGCCGTGCCGAACCCGGAAGATGCGGTGCTCGGCAAGGGCAGCCCGGATCGCGTTGTCATCAAAGCCGGCTTCGATCAGGTCGCGTCGCCGGAGGAAGTATCCGGCCCGGCGCAGCACACGTTCGATGGGATGCATCGCACCACGATGCGACCGTGATCGGCACGGCTGTGTCGCGCCGCCGCATCCGTCGATTGCGGCCCCGTGACGACCCCGGTGGAGGAGCACTCCCCCACTGCCGTACCCGAAAACGAAGGACTTTCCGCGTGTAAGCGCAGCGACGTCAGCAGAAGTCAGTCATCAGCGCGCATATCCTTCGTTTTCGAAGTGGGCGGCGGAATTGGCGCGGGGCAGGGCGGCGGGGTGCGGGCTACGCGCCCGTGGTGGCGACGAAGAGGGTGCCGCTTCCTGCGAAGCGGAGCATCCCCTCTCCGGGCGTGACGTAGAACGACTGGCCGCGGGCGCATGGCGTGCCGTTCACGGTGAACCCGCCGGCTGTACAGATGAGGATCGCCGGGCCGTCGAGCGGCCACGTCGCGTCGCCGGTCACGCGCACCAGCACGAAGTCGGGCACGTCCGGCCGGAACACCTCGACCGACGGTCCGAGCGTCGACGGCCGCAGGTACGGCACGGGCACACTCCGAAAGTCCAGCACCGAGAGCAGCTCGGGCACGTCGACGTGCTTCGGCGTGAGCCCCCCGCGCAGCACGTTGTCTGACGCGGTCATCAGCTCGACGCCGAGGCCGTTGAGATATGCATGGATGTTGCCGGCAGGCAGGTAGAGCGCCTCGCCCGGGCGAAGCCGTACCCGGTTGAGCAGTAACGAGATGACGATGCCGGGATCTGCCGGGTAGTCGGCCGCGAGCGTGGCTACGGTGTCGAACTCGAGCGGCCAGCCCTCGGCGGACCCGGCGAACCGCACCACGAGCGCCACCAGCTCCCGCACCTCGGCACCACCCGAGAGCAGCCAGCCGACCGTGTCGCGCAGTCCGCTGTCGACGCGGCGGAGGAACGCGTGAAGCGGGCCGCTCTCGATATCCCCGAGCGCGCCGACGATCGCTCGCACCTCATCGGCCGAGCGGAATCCGCAC
>JAZJYU010000141.1:0-12146 GCA_040390225.1 Actinomycetota bacterium
CCACAGCGGCATCTGTCGACCGTCTGCCATGAGTATCTGGGTCTCGGGGCTCAGGCAGTAGGCGCACGCATGGCTGCATCCGCGATACGGATTGATCGTCCAGCCGAAAGGCATGCTGCTGGCGCCCGGCACCTTGTTGAGCGCCGACTTCGCCATGACCTCGTGGAAGCGGATGCCGGCGAACTCCGGCGTCTCTACGGTGCGCACGAAATTCGACAGCCGAGCGAGTCCTGGTAGCGCCGCGGACTCCTCAGACGTCAGTTCCTGCCCACTCCACCGCATTCACCCAGTCGAACATATCTTCGAATGTGTGTCAATGCGATGGGGTCGAGCAGCTCGGCGATCTCGAGCACCTTCCCGGTGGTTTCGAGTGTGCGCTCGGCCAGCTTCGGGTCATCCGACAGCTTCTTCCCGAAGCTCGGGACCATCTTCTTGAGCTGCGGCGTCCACTCCGCCATGCGATCCGGGAAGCACCGCGCGAGCACGTCGAGCATGATCGGCACGGCGGTGGATGCCCCGGGGGACGCCCCGAGGAGGCCCGCGATGCTGCCGTCGGCCGAGGTGACCACCTCGGTGCCGAACTGCAGGATGCCGCCCTTCTCCTTGTCTTTCTTGATCACCTGCACCCGCTGCCCGGCGGTGATGCGGTACCAGTCCTTCGGGTCGGCATTCGGCATGAACTCCTGCAGCGCCTCGAACTTCTTCTTCCTGCTCGCCGCAAGCTGCCCGATCAGATACTTGACCAGGTCGAAGTTGGACAGCCCCACCCGGACCATCGGGATCAGATTGTGAGGCTTGATCGTCGCGAACAGGTCGAGCCACGATCCGGATTTGAGGAACTTGGTGTTGAAGCCGGCGTATGGCCCGAACATGAGCGAAGCGCTGCCGTCGACGATGCGGGTGTCGAGGTGCGGCACCGACATGGGCGGGGAGCCGACCGAGGCCTTGCCGTAGACCTTCGCCTTGTGGCGCGCCACGACGGCGGGGTTGTCCGTGCGGAGGAACTCGCCGCTGATCGGGAACCCGCCGAAGCCCTTCGCCTCTTTGATGCCCGACTTCTGCAGCAGGGCGAGCGCCCCACCGCCGGCCCCGACGAACACGAACCGTGCCGTCACAGTGAAGGCCGTGCCGCCCACCTCGTGCTTCACCCGCAGGCGCCAGAGGCCGTCGCGCTGCTTCGTGATGTTGCGCACGGTGTGCTCGGTGTAGAGCCGCGCACCGCTGTTCTTGAGGTAGGTCAGGAGGCCGTGCGTCAGTGCGCCGAAGTCGACGTCCGTTCCGACATCCATACGGGTCGCCGCGATCTTCTGCGACTTCTTGCGTCCCGGGATCATCACCGGAGCCCAGCCGCGGATGACATCGGCGTCTGTCGTGAACTCCATCCCGGCGAACAGCGGGTGGTTCTTGAGCGCCTCGTGGCGGCGGCGGAGGTAGTCGACGTTGTCCTTGCCCCAGACCATTGTCATATGCGGGACGGGATTCAGAAATGCCTGCGGATCGGGCAGCAGGTCTTTGTTGATGAGGTAAGACCAGAACTGGCGCGACACCTGGAACTGCTCGTTCACTTTCACCGCGCCCGAGATGTCGATGCTGCCGTCGGGTCGCTCCGGCGTGTAGTTGAGCTCGCAGAGGGCCGAATGGCCGGTGCCCGCGTTGTTCCACGGGTTCGACGACTCCTGCGCGACATCGGCGAGACGCTCGAAGACGCGGATCGACCAGTCCGGCTGCAGCTGCTTGATGAAGGCGCCGAGGGTGGCACTCATGATGCCACCGCCGACCAGGACGACGTCGATGGGTTTAGCGGTTTCGCTCACCGTTCCAGTTTACGGCGGCGGATGTCGGTCCCCCCTCGGCGGGGCGACCTCCCAGCCCTTAAAGTGGCCGCTTCTTAAGCGTGTGCGCTCTCCCGGGCCTGTTCGCGCGCGAGCACGGTGAGGCGCGCGAGCGCGAGAAGTTCCGGATCGAAGGTGGCGATCATCGTGAGCTCGTTGGTCGGCCACCACCTCGGGCGACCCGCCGCCTCTGAGATCGACTGCATGAAGTGCCGGAAGGCCTGGTCTGCGACGACTCCCTCCACCGGCTCATCGAGACGCCCCCCGCCGCGCTCCAACTGCACCCAGTCGTAGATCATGACGGCGTCCTCGTTGATGCGGTCGCGGAGTGTTGTCATGCAATTTAGATTACATTTCGTCTCGTAGACGCTCAGCCCCCAGTTCGGGGGATTCCTCACAGTCCGAGCCGACTGAGTGCGGCATCCATCTCGACAGCCAGCTGGGTGTAGCCGGCATCGTTCGGGTGAAGGTCGTCGGGCGCCATCCACTCCGGGTGATGCTCGATCCAGTGCGAGGCGCCGGGGATGTAGTCGGCCTGGATGTCCGCCGCCGCCTGCTGCACCCACCCGCTGATCACCGCCAGGGACTCGGGCCTCACATCCGTATACCAGAACGGCTCGGCGACGATGAACCGCGCGGCCGGGAGTCCAGCCCTCAGACGCGCGAAGTCGAGGCCCAGCTGCCGGTGGATGTGCGGGGCCGCGACATCGTACGAGAAGTTGTCGTTGAGCCCCATGGTGATGAATACGATGTCGGGCCGGTCGGCGATGACCTGTGCCGGCAGGTCGAGGTCCCCGCGGTTGCGCGTGAACCCCAGCCCGTTCACGCTCGGATTGAACTCGCTCCAGCCGCGCTCTGCGCAGATGATGCTCGACCAGCGGTTCGCCGGCGCGGACGCCCCGACCCCGAGGGTGTACGAGTCGCCGTAGAACGCGACCCTCATCCGCTCGGGGTTCTCGCCCAAATTACTGGCGCACCAGGTTCGCCGCGACCAGCTCGGCGATCTGCACGGCGTTGAGTGCGGCACCCTTGCGCAGGTTGTCGTTGCTGATGAACAACGCCAGGCCGCGGCCGTTCGGTACGCCCTCGTCCTGGCGAATGCGGCCCACGTACGAGGGATCGGTGCCGGCCGCCTCAAGCGGGGTGGGCACGTCGGTCAGCACGACGCCGGGAGCGCCGGCCAGCAGCTCTTTGGCCCGTGCGACGGTCAACGGTGCGGCGAACTCGGCGTTGATGGAGAGGGAGTGGCCGGTGAACACCGGCACGCGCACGCAGGTGCCGCTCACCAGCAGCTCGGGCAGTTCGAGGATCTTGCGGCTCTCGTTGCGGAGCTTCTTCTCCTCGTCGGTCTCGAACAGGCCGTCGTCGACGAAGTTTCCCGCCTGCGGGATGACGTCGAACGCGATCGTCTTCGGGAATTTACGGTGCTGGGGAAAGCTCACGGACGACCCGTCGTGCACCAGTTCGATCGTGTCCTGCGCGACCGCGGCCCGGGCCTGCTCGAGCAGTTCCTCGCCACCAGCGAGACCCGCACCGGAGACGGCCTGGTAGGTGCTGACGATCAGTCGCTCGAGTCCGGCCTCGGTGTCGAGCACCTTCAGCACGGGCATCGCTGCCATCGTGGTGCAGTTCGGGTTGGCGATGATGCCCTTCTTCGCCTCGCTGATTGCGTGCGGGTTCACCTCACTCACCACCAGTGGCACGTCGGGGTCCATGCGGAACGCCGACGAATTGTCGATCACGAGCACGCCGGCCGCGGCGAAGCGCGGCGCCTGCTCCTTCGCGGTGCTGGCGCCGGCGGAGAAGATGGCCACGTCGAGGCCCGTAGGGTCGGCCGTCGCCGCGTCTTCGACCACGACATCCGTGCCCCTCCAGGGCAGAGCGGTGCCGGCCGACCGGGCTGAAGCGAAATAGCGGATCTCCGCAACGGGAAAGTCGCGCTCCTGCAGCAGGCGGCGCACGACGGCTCCGACCTGACCGGTCGCGCCCACGACGCCGATTCTCACGCCAGCAGTCATCGTCCCGTCCCTCCGTGAACCTGGGCCAATTCTTCCGCATCCAGCCCGAATGCAGAGTGCACGACCCTGACCGCCTCATCGATGGTGTCGGCACGGGTGACCACGCTGATGCGGATCTCGCTGGTCGAGATCATCTCGATGTTGATACCCGCCTCGAACAGCGCGGTGAAGAGCTTGGCCGAAACACCGGCGTTGGTGCGCATGCCCGCTCCGACCAGGGCGAGCTTGCCGATCTGGTCGTCGTACTGCAGCGAGTCGAAGCCGACGTCGCCCTTCGCATCTTCGAGCGCCTTCAGCACGCGCGCGCCGTCGGACTTCGGCAGCGTGAACGAGATGTCGGTGAGGCCGGTGGCCGCGGTCGACACGTTCTGCACGATCATGTCGATGTTGGCGTCGGTCGAGGCGACGATGGTGAAGATCTGCGCGGCCTTGCCCGGCACGTCGGGAACACCGACCACGGTGACCTTGGCCTCGCTCAGGTCGGCCGCGACGCCGGCGATGATCGGCTCTTCCACTTTCTGCCCCTCTGTCGGGTTGATGACGAGCGTTCCTTCGTTGTTGTTGAACGAGGAGCGCACATGGATGGTAACCCCGTGCCTGCGGGCATATTCCACGGCGCGGATGTACAGCACCTTGGCGCCGGCGGCCGCGAGTTCGAGCATCTCCTCGCTGGTGATGCGCTCGATCTTGTGGGCGGCCGGCACCACGCGCGGGTCGGCGGTGAACACGCCGTCGACATCCGTGTAGATCTCGCAGACCTCGGCGTCGAGCGCCGCGGCGAGCGCGACGGCGGTCGTGTCGGATCCACCGCGGCCGAGGGTGGTGATGTCGCCGGTCAGACGGCTGAAACCCTGGAAGCCGGCGACGATGGCGACCGCCCCGGCGTCGAGTGCCTCGCGCACCCGCTTGGGCGAGACATCCACGATTCGCGCGCTGCCGTGCTTGGCATCGGTGATAAGGCCGGCCTGGCTGCCGGTGTACGAGCGGGCGTCCTGCCCGAGGCTCTTGATCGCCATCGCGAGCAGAGCCATCGAGATGCGCTCGCCGGCGGTGAGCAGCATGTCGAGTTCGCGACCAGAGGCCAGCGGGGTGACCTCGTTCGCGAGGTCGAGCAGTTCGTCTGTCGTGTCGCCCATCGCAGACACCACGACGACGACCTCATTGCCGGCCTTGCGGGTCTCGACGATGCGCTTGGCGACGCGCTTGATGCTCTCCGCGTCGGCGACGGACGAGCCACCGTACTTCTGCACGATCAAGCCCACTGTGGTACTCCTGCTGCGATGGAAACCGGCTGAAATCAACCAAAAGGCGATTCTATCGGTCAGTTCTCCACAAGTCGGCGTCCCTCGAAGGCTCGGCCGAGGGTGACCTCATCGGCGTATTCCAGGTCGCCGCCGACCGGCAGCCCCGAGGCCAGCCGCGTGACGCGGAGGTCGAGGTGCATGAGCATGCGCGAAAGGTAGGTGGCGGTCGCCTCGCCCTCGAGGTTCGGGTCGGTGGCGATGATGACCTCGGTGACGGTGCCGTCGGCGAGGCGCTGCATCAGCTGGCGGATGCGGAGGTCATCCGGCCCGACGCCATCGATCGGGCTGATGGCTCCGCCGAGCACGTGGTAGAGGCCCTTGAACTCGCGCGTGCGCTCGATCGCCACGACATCCTTCGCCTCCTCCACCACGCAGATCGTCGCGGGCGAGCGGCGCGGATCGCGGCAGATGCTGCAGGTCTCCTGCTCGGTGACGTTGCCGCAGATCTCGCAGAAGTGCACCTTCTCGCGCAGCGTCATCAGGATGCCGGCCAGGTTCGACACGTCAAAGCTCTCGGTCTGCAGAATGTGGAACGCGATGCGCTGCGCCGACTTCGGACCGATGCCGGGCAGGCGGCCGAGCTCGTCGATCAGCTCCTGCACGATGCCGTCGTACATCGCCTAACGCTCCTTGGGAGAGACAGACTGCTCCCTCGGCGAGACCCGAGGCGCGACCGTCTGTTCCTCGATGAAGTTCGCGCCGAGGATCTCGCGCACCACCGCCTCGCCGTAGCGCTGCTTGGTCTCGGGGTCGATGATCGGCTTCTCGGGCTGCTTGGCTTCAGGCGCGTCAGCGGCCGGCGGCTCAGTCCGTGATTCGGGTTTCGGCTCCGCGACCGCGGGTTCCGGCTCAAACACCGGCTCCGGCTCGTCGTACACCGGTGCGGTCGCCGCCCAGCCGTCGTCGGTGACGGGCGGCTCTTCGGTGATCACCGGACGGCTCACCTCGGCGCGCGCCAGCAGTGCAGGCCGGAAACCGAGCACATCGAGCACGGCCTGCTTGAGGTAGTCGCCCACGCCCTCGCCGGGCGCCGACGGCTGCTTGAGTGCGTCGACATCGAGTTGGCTCGCGAACGACAGCACGAGCACATTGCCGTCACGAAGTTCGAGCGGCTTTGCAGTGAACACGACCATCCAGGCAGAGCGCTTCGCCTTCTCCACCGCCTCGAGAATTTCGGGCCACGCGTCTTTGACCTGCTGGAGGGTGACGGTCTCGGCTGCCTTCACTACCGGGGGTTCCACCACAGCAGCGGGGGGCGTCCGTGAGGTCTCGACAGGCTCGACCCGCTCGACAGGCTCGACCCGCTCGACAGGCTCGACCCGCTCAACGGGCTCGACCCGCTTCGCGGGCTCTGCCGGCGCGTCCACGCCGATCCGGCGCTCGAGGCGCTCCACCCGCGCGAGCGCCCCGCGCTCGGTGTCGTCGCTGGCGGGCACCAGCACCCGCGCGATCATCAGCTCCAGGTGCAGGCGAGGCGACGTCGCACCGGTCATCTCGGTGAGTCCGGCGTTCACGACATCCGCCGCGCGAGAGAGCTCGGCGGTGCCGAACCGGCCGGCCTGTGCGGCCATGCGGTCCAGCTCGTCCTGCTGGATGCCGCGCAGCACGGCCCCCGCGCCATCCGACGTGGCCCCCACGATGATGAGGTCGCGCAGCCGCTCGAGCAGGTCTTCGACGAAGCGGCGCGGGTCCTGCCCGGTCTGGATGACCTTGTCGACCGAGGTGAACGCCGCCGCCGCATCACTGTCGGCCAGCGCGTCGATGACTTCGCTGAGCAGGGTGCCGTGCGTGTACCCGAGCAGGGCGACCGCGCGTTCGTACCGCACGGTCGAACCGTCCGACCCGGCGATCAGCTGGTCGAGAATCGAGAGGGTGTCGCGCACCGACCCGCCGCCGGCACGGACGACGAGGGCGAGCACGCCGCCCTCCACCTCGACGCCCTCGAGCACACAGATCGACTGCACGTACTCGAGCATCTGCGCGGGCGGCACGAGACGGAACGGGTAGTGATGGGTGCGGGACCGGATGGTGCCGATCACCTTCTCGGGCTCGGTCGTCGCGAAAATGAACTTCACGTGCTCCGGCGGCTCTTCCACGATCTTGAGCAGCGCGTTGAAGCCCTGCGGCGTGACCATGTGCGCCTCGTCGAGGATGAAGATCTTGTACCGGTCGCGAGCGGGGGCGAAGACCGCGCGATCGCGGATGTCGCGGGCGTCGTCGACGCCGTTGTGGCTGGCCGCGTCGATCTCCACGACATCCATCGACCCGCCGCCGTCGCGGGACAGCTCCACGCAGCTGGGGCAGACACCGCACGGGGTGTCGGTCGGGCCTTCGACGCAGTTGAGGCAGCGGGCCAGGATGCGGGCCGACGTGGTCTTGCCGCACCCGCGCGGACCACTGAACAGATAGGCGTGGTTCACCCGGTCGGTGCGGAGTGCCGTGCGCAGCGGATCGGTCACCTGCGACTGGCCGATGAGTTCGGCGAAGGTCTCGGGCCGGTAGCGGCGATACAGGGCGGTTACCACTCACCAAGACTACCCGCCGCCTCCGACGCAACCGCAGGAGTATGGTCACCTCGTGCGAGCAATTCAGATCTCCCGTTACGAAGGACCGGATGCCGTCGAGCTGGTCGAGGTCGACCGTCCGGTGGCAGGCAAGAAGCAGGTTCTGATCGAAGTGCATGCTGCGGGAGTCGCCTTCCCCGAGCTGCTTCAGACCCGGGGTCTGTATCAGATGAAGCCACCGCTCCCCTATGTCCCCGGTGCCGAGGTGGCGGGCGTCGTCATGGAAGCGCCGGAGGGATCGGACTTCAGCGTCGGCGACCGGGTCGCGGCGCTCACGGTGGTCGGCGGGTTCGCCGAGGTGGTCGCCGCCGATGCCGGCATGACCTTCCCGCTACCCGACTCGATCACGTTCGAGCAGGGCGCGTCCTTCCTTTTCAACTACCTCACCGTCGAGTTCGCCCTTCTCTCGCGCGGCCGGCTCGCCGAGGGCGAGAGCGTACTGGTGCACGGCGCCGCCGGCGGTATCGGAACCGCGGCCATTCAAGTGGCCAAGGCCTTCGGGGCCGGCACCGTCATCGCCGTCGTCTCGACGGAGCAGAAAGGATCGGTCGCGCTGGCCGCGGGCGCCGACCACTTCGTGCTCGTCAACGGCTTCAAAGACGCAGTGAAGCTGATCACGGAGGACCGCGGCGTGGACATCGTGGTCGACCCGGTCGGCGGCGACCGCTTCACCGACTCCCTGCGGTCGCTGGCTGCCGACGGCCGCCTGCTCGTGATCGGGTTCACGGCGGGCGAGATCCCCACCGTGCAGGTCAATCGATTGCTGCTCAACAACATCGACGTGGTCGGTGTCGGCTGGGGCACGTACGCGCTCAGCCGGCCCGGGTTCGTGGCGGCGCAGTGGGAGCGGCTCGCGCCCCAGCTCGCCTCGGGCGCGCTGGCCCCCACCATCGGCGCATCCTTCGACCTCGCCGAGGCGGCCAGGGCGCTGGCCGAACTCGACGGGCGCACAGCGACCGGCAAGGTCGTGCTCACCGTGCGGTGACCGAAGAAAAAGACCCCTCGCGCACCCGCCAGAGCCCGGTTACCCTTGCTGCGTTTCCGCCCTGGGGGAGTTGGCCTGGATGGCGCCACGCGAGGAGCCTCGACGAGTTTACCGTGCCCGGCTGTACTGAGTAATCCCGGGGCGCGACATCCCGTAAGATTCTTGGTGGCCGTCGGGTGTTTCCACCGGCGTCTCGCCAGGAGAATTCGCCTAGTGGCCTATGGCGCACGCTTGGAAAGCGTGTTGGGTGAAAGCCCTCGGGGGTTCGAATCCCCCATTCTCCGCGGGTTGTACAACCAGCCAGCACCATCCGAGAGCACACTTCCGACCGGGGTTCTCGGCGCACATCAACCGGCACCGCAGCCACACCGTGCCATCTCCGGGGGGAACCACGTGACAATACACGTCGACGCACACCAGTACCAGCTGCTCCTGCGCCCGAAGATCGATCTGGTGCGAACGGCCGCCGTGTCGACCCTGCTCATCGCGATCCCCGTGTTCGGCGCGCTGTTCTTCCTGGGTCTGCACAATGGCACCTGGGCCCTGCCGATCGCGGGGATGGCTCTGACCCTGGCGGTGTGCGTCATCGGATTCGCCCTGTTCCGCGCCACCTTCATCGGGGTCACGGCGACGACGATAGAGGAGCGCGGATTCTGGGGCGGCAGGATCACCTCGCCACGGTCGGCGATTGCGAGCGTCGCGCTTGCCAGCGTGTATTCGTGGGGGTTGTCCGAACCGACGAACCAGCTCATCGTGCGCGACTCGCGGGGCAGTCGGCTGCTCAGAATGCGCGGTGGCTACTGGAGCATCGACGCGATGCGGTCGGTGATCGCCTCGCTCGATGTCACGCCCACCCTTCCCAGCGAGGCGATGTCACGCAAGGAGTTCTTCGACAGCTTTCCGGGCGCCGCGTACTGGTTCGAACGCAATCGCTGGCTGTTCTGGGCGCTCGTCGCTCTGCTCGCGATCATCGGTGCGCTCCTGGTGCTCGAGCTGGTGCGGCTGGCGGGCCTGACCGCCTGACCACTACGGCCGCAGCACCTCGACGGGTGCGATCGCCCAGTCGGCGACGAGATCCTCTCGCACCGTCACCCCGCTGCCGGGCCCGGTCGGTACCGCGAGCTGACCGTTCTCCAGCACGAACGGCTCGGTCAGGTCTTCAGCGAAGTAGCGGTCGGATGCCGAGGTGTCGCCTGGCAGGGTGAAGCCGGGCAGCGCCGCCAGGGCCACGTTCGCGGCGCGCCCGATTCCTGTCTCGAGCATCCCGCCGCACCAGACCGGCACAGCCCTCTCCAGGCAGGCATCGTGGATCGATACCGCCTCAAGATAACCGCCGACCCGACCGGCCTTGATGTTGATGACGGATGTGGCGCCGCGCTCGATCGCGTCGATCGCGACCTCGGTGGTCACGATCGACTCGTCCAGGCACACCGGCGTCTCGATGGCGGCGGCGAGCGCGACATGCGACCGGATGTCTTCCTCGACGAACGGCTGCTCGATCAGCAGCAGGCCGAACCGGTCGAGTTCGTGCAGATGGTCGATGTCGGCGATCGTGTATGCCGTGTTCGCGTCCACCTGCAGCAGGCCGTCCGGCCCGAGCAGCTCGCGAACGGCGGCGACCGGCTCGAGATCCCAGCCCGGCTTGATCTTCAGCTTGATGCGTTTGTAGCCCTGGGCGACGTAGCTGGAAACCTCCTCGAGCAGTTGATCGATGGTCGGCGAGATGCCGACCGAGACACCGCAATCCACCCGGTCGCGCACGGCGCCGAAGTAACCGGCGAAGCTGGTTCCGTCGGCCCGGAGCTGCGCGTCGAGCAGCGCCGTCTCGAGCGTGGCCTTCGCCATGCGGTGGCCGACCACCGGCGCGAAGATCGCCGCAACCCGCTCTGCGGTCACCGCACCGTCACCGAAAAGTGCTGGTGAGAGATAGCTTCTGATCACATCCGCCGCGCCGCTGACGTACTCGGAGGAGTAGTACGGGTCTGCCATGGCGACGCATTCGCCCCAGCCGTCGCCGGCATCCGTGCGCACTCTCACCAGCAGCACGTCACGACCGGTCTGGCGCGCGAACGAGGTCTCGAACGGCCGTACCAGCGGGATCGCCAGCCGGTGCAGTTCGATCGCCCGCAGTTTCATGACAGCACGACCTTCATCGCTCCTCGAGGCCCCAGGCCTGGCCGTACCCGCCATCGGATTCGGGCGCCGCCATGAGGTCGAGGAACAGTTTCGCGTCGAAGGCCTCCGGGCCCTGCACCCCGGTGCCCGCCCACCGGCCGTCGGAGAGCAGCTCGAGCGCGATCACCGGGTTGAGCGCGGTCTGCCAGACCACGCACTGCGACTCGTATTCGGCCATCGTCCAGGCGTTGTCGGCGACGTGATAGAGATACACGGCCCGCGGGCTGCCGTCCGTACCGGTTCCGGTCACCCAGAGTCCCGCGCAGGTCTTGCCCGACATCCTCGGGCCCAGCGTCGCCGGGTCGGGCAGTCCCGCCGCGACCACATCGCGGGGCGCGACCTCCACCGGCCCGTTGGCCGAGCGCACGCGCAGCGGCTCCGTCTTGTCGAGGCCGAGCTGGTGCAGCGTCTTCAGGATGCCGATGAACTCGTTGCCGAGCCCGTATTTGAAGGTGGCGCGCTTGGCATCCACCCACCGCGGCATCAGCAGCACCTCCTCGTGCTCCACGTTGACGCACTCGACCGGGCCGATGCCGTCGGGAAAGTCGAAGATCTCCGGCTCGCTGAACGGCTCGGTGGTATACCAGCCGCGGTCCTTCTCCCAGATCACCGGCGGGTTGAGGCACTCCTCGATGGTGGTCCAGATGCTGAACGACGGCGCGAAGATCTCGTTGCCGAGGTCGTCGGTGACGACGAGGTTCGCGCCGTCGCGAACGCCCAGCTCGTCGATCTCGCTGAACAGGTGGTCGGCGGCGTAGCGGGCGAACACGTCGCTCAGACCCGGCTCGACGCCCATACCCACGAGGGCCAGCCTGCCCGCCTTCTCCCAATCGGGTGCCTGAGCGAACTGGTCGTCACCGAGCTTCACGCCGGTCTCCGAGTACGGATCGGTGGGGTGCGGCTCCGACAGGCTCATCGCCATGTCGAGGTAGTCGGCGCCTGCGGCGAGGGCGCCGGCGAAGATGGTCGGCACGAATTTCGGCTCGACCGCGTTCATCACGTGGGTGGCGCCATGCTGCTTCGCGACCTCGGCGACGTTGTCGGGGTCGGAGGCGTCGATCTTGGCCGCGACGTAGCGGTCGCCCTGGTCACCGTGCTTGGCGGTGATCCAGGCGATCGTGCGCTCCGCCCTCGACAGGTCGTAGTCGCTGACGATCATCGTCTCGAAGAAGGTTCTACGTGCGGCGATCTTCGCGATCGCGTCGCCGACACCGCCGGCGCCCACCAGGAGGATTCTCATGTGCCCAAACTACTGCGGTTAGGCGGGT